>NZ_CAJQOO010000189.1 GCF_905480005.1 uncultured Maricaulis sp. | reverse complement strand
TCCCCAGCTGGCGGCCCAGGTCGAGCCGAGCCTGGAGCGCGGCATGCTCCGCCTCCAGATAATCCAGTTCGGCTTGCTGGGCGAAAATCCGTTCGCGCTCCAGCTCGACGATTGGCGCATTGCCGGCCGCGCGGATCTCCTCGGCCACGACCAGGCTGGCCGCCGCGGCATCGCGAATACGCTGCTGAAGATCCAGGCGCTGGCGCGCGGCGACGGCAGCGACCCAGGCCCGGCGGGTCTCGGCGACGAAATCGAGGGCCGCGAGGACCGTCTCGGCCTGTTGTGCCTCATACCGGTCCTGCGCAGCCTCAGCCCGCCACGGCGTGGCTGCAATCCCCAGCAGGGAGGCGCTGAGATCAATATCCCAGACCCGGCCATGACCATCACCCGGCAGCGTCACGACCTCGACAACCGGATTGACCGGACGCGATGCCATCACCTGATCGGCGCGGGCCAGGCCGGCCTCGTTCAGGCGGGCAAGAAGGCGGTGGTTATTGGTCAGCGCCAGACTGACCGCCCTGGCTTCACTGACCGTCTCACCCTCGCGCGGCAGAACCGGGTCAGCGACCGAGCCGGTCCGTTCGGCGACGCTGGCCATCACTTGGGCTCGCTCGGCAGCCGGATCGACCGTCATGCAGGCCGAAAGCACGAGAAGACTCGCCAGGACTGGCAGGGCGTTGAGGCGTGTTCGTTTCATCCACTTGCGCTATCATACCCCCCGGGGGTATACAAGATGAATGTCGGAAACCCACACCCCCCTCACCCCTGCCCGGGAAAAATCCCTCACCCGCCTGAAACGTATTGAAGGTCAGGTGCGGGGCATTGGTCGCATGCTGGAAGACGACCGGTATTGCATCGACGTGCTCACGCAATTGTCAGCCGTGAAATCGGCCCTGGCGGCTGTCGAGGGCGAAATCCTGCGTGATCATGCCGGTCATTGCGTCGCCCACGCCATCGAGAGCGGCGATGCCGAAGCGCAGAGGGCCAAGATGGACGAGCTGATCGGCCTGCTGGCCAAGCATTACCGGCTTTGAGCATCCATCATGCGCCCGGCCAGTGCCCGTCCTGACATGAAGGCGGCCTCGACCCGCGGCCCGAGACACCAGTCTCCGGCCAGTCCGATCCCGGTCTCGCCATCCCATAAACAGGGGGTTTCCAACGCCCTGAGAACCCGGGCATAGCGCCAGCGGTGAACCTGGCTGGCCTTGATCTGGGGCAAGGCACCAGCCCAGGACTCGAAGGCATCGTGGAGCAATCGGCTGACCGTGTCTGCCGGCTCCTCGAGATGGGTTTCGCTCCAGCCGGGTCCGGCCTGGATCACCCAATTCTCGCCATCGCCCGCACGGCCGGGCTTGGTCGCGTCGCAGGCAATCCACGCGCAAGGCCCATCCGAGGCACGATAGACACGGGGCGCCTGTTCAAGCGGTTCGGTCAGCGACAGCATCAGCGTCCAGCAAGGCGCATAGCGAACCCCATCCAGACCATCGGCCAGCGGCGTGACGCCCGTCAGCAGTGTCGCGGCCTGGGGCGCAGGGATCGCGACAGCAAGGCGGTCAGCCTCCAGCGTTTCGCCGTCCTCGCAGGCCACGGCCCAGCGTTGACCAGCTCGCTGGACCGATCCGACACGGCAGGACTTGCGGATATCGAGCCCCTCGGCAAGGGGCGCGACGAGCTTGCTCATGCCCGGCGCTCCGACCCACCAGGTCCGGTCGACGCCCAATTGCTCCCAGGGGGCAGCCGATCTCGCCGCCCCGGCCCGGTCCAGATAAGCGATGAAGCCGGGATCGCGGGCCGTGACATACTGGGCGCCGTGGTCAAATGACCCGTGACCGGTCCGGCGCGTGGCCAGACGGCCGCCCAGACCGCGCCCCTTTTCGAGCACGATGACATCCTCCCCGGCATCCGCGAGATGCCGGGCGCAGGTCAGGCCAGCCATGCCGGCGCCAATGATGATTGTGGTCAAGGAATACGTCCCCGGGAAACAGACTCTCCGGCGAATTAGGGCGTTTGACCCGGGCCGACAATACGGGAGCTTACTGGAAGAAGCTCAAAATCACCCGTGGTGACCGATTGGCAACTTCCAGGGCCTGCATGCCGAGCTGCTCGCGAACCTGAAGCGCCTGCAGTTTGGCACTTTCGCGGCCGAGATCGGCATCAACCAGATTGCCAATTCCCGCGCTGGTCACATCCATCTGTTTCACCAGCAATTCTTTCTGGATTTCCAGCGATTTGAGACCGACCCCCAGACGAGAGACCGCGGATGTCACATCGGTCATGGAGCTCTCGAACGCGGTCACATCCGCCGTCGTTGGCTGAGTCACAATGATAGACGCGTCGGCTTGCGGTAGGCTGGCTGCCAGGCCGGCATCGAAAATACCGCCACCATCGGTGAGGTCCTCGGCGGCAATCGCCAGCGTATTGCCCGGATCCTTGCCGATCAGGACTGACAGGTCGTCACCCCCGCTTTCCAGCAGATTGCTGTCATTGAAACTGGCATTCTCGGCCAATCGCGTCGCCTGGTTCCCCAGGACAATGAAATCGGTCATCAAGCTGCGCCAGCTTTGCTCGTCCAGCGTCGTGTCGGTCGCCGCGACAAGCTTGCCATGCATTTCGACCATCAGGTCCGAAATGCCTTCGGCGGCGGCCAGGGCGGTCTCGACCACGCCGGTCCCCAGATCAATGGAATTGAGGGCGCTGCGACGGGAATCATTGTCCGCACGCATGACCTGGGCTCTCGCCCAGACTGTGCCATTATCACTGGAACTACCTACCTTGAGCCCCGTCGCGATCCGGTCCTGCACTGCGGCAGTCTGGCTTTGCAGCTTCGTCATGTGCTGCAGCGCGGAGTTCACGGAGGTCATGGAATGGACCGAAAAGGTCATCCGTCGACACTCGCCACCATCATTACGGCCTGTCCGGCATTTTTGCCGGTACGGGTCCAATGACAACTCTTCCACGATAGGGTTAGCAAGAAGTTGATGCCGTGCCGGCCCGGCGACTGGCAATCGATTGAGTCGATGGCTCGATTTCCGCGATCAATCGGCTAGATTTGCCGGCATGAGCCAGCCACCTGCCGATCCCGACGCTTTCAAGCGCGCCCTGTCCATCACCACTCGCGCCATTGCCGGCGACCGGGAGCTCGACGTTCGGTTCGGCGGCGAGATCGCCGGCTTGTCGGGTGGCCGCATGGTCCTGCCCAATCCGGGCAGCGAGCCTTCGCCCGAAGCCGCCGCGGCCGTGCGCGGCCGGGCCGATGCCCTTGCCTTGCGCCTGGCCCATCATGACGAAGCCGCTCATGTCCGCGTCCTGCCGCCCGGCGCGACGGCGCGGGCGATTTTCCACGCGGCCGAACAGGCGCGTGTCGAGGGTCTGGGTGCCCGGGACATGCGCGGCATGGCGGCCAATCTCGATGCCGCCCTGGCCATTCGCTGCAAGCAGAAGGGTTGGCAGCGTGTCGAGGACCGTCAGTCCGCACCTATGGAGGAAGCGCTCGCTCTGCTTGTCCGTGAACGCATAACCGGCCAGCCCTCCCCGCCCGAGGCGGACGGATTGCTGACACTCTGGCGCGACCAGATGGAAAGCGTGGCCGGGCTCTCGCTCGATGCCCTCGCCGAGAATGCCGACGACCAGAAAGCCTTTGCCGATCTCCTGCGCACCGTGATCCAGGATCTCGACCTGTCTGACGAGCTGGGCGGCGATCCCGAGCAATCGGAAAATCCCGAGGATGAGGATGAGGGTGTCGATCGCGAGGAGCGCACCGGCGATGATTCAGAGGGCGATGACCAGCAGGGCGACCAGCCCGACACGCCGGATGCCGCAGGCACGGCCGGCGATGAAGACGAGATCAATGCCGATACGGATGATGCCGATACCCGTGTCGACGCCATGGATGATGAGGGCGCAGCGCAAACCGCCATGCGCCCGAACTGGCAACCGACCAATGATCCCAATGCCAAGTCCTACAAGGTCTTCACGCGCGAGTTTGATGAGGTCATCCAGGCCTCCGACCTGTGCGATCCGGATGAGCTCGAGCGCTTGCGCAAATATCTCGACAATACGCTGAAAGGTCTCGACCAGGTCGTCGGCCGCCTGGCCAATCGCCTGCAGCGCCGCCTCATGGCGCAACAGGAACGAGCCTGGAAGTTTGATCTCGAGGAGGGCGTGCTCGATGGCTCCCGCCTCGCCCGTGTCATCGCCGACCCGACCCTGCCACTCTCCTACAAGCAGGAGAGCGATACCGAGTTCCGCGACACCATCGTCACCCTGGTGCTCGATAATTCCGGCTCCATGCGCGGCCGGCCGATCATGGTCGCGGCGGCCTGTGCCGACATTCTCGCCCGGACGCTGGAACGCTGTGGCGTGAAGACCGAAATTCTCGGCTTCACCACCAAGGCCTGGAAGGGCGGGCGCTCGAAGGAGAAGTGGCTGGCCGACGGCAAGCCGCCGCATCCCGGCCGGCTCAATGACCTGCGCCACATCATCTACAAGGCCGCCGACACGCCCTGGCGCCGGGCCCGGGTCAATCTCGGCCTGATGATGCGCGAAGGCCTGCTCAAGGAAAACATTGATGGCGAGGCCCTGCAATGGGCCTGGAAACGCATGGCCGCACGGCCGGAACAGCGTCGCATCATGATGGTGATTTCCGACGGCGCCCCGGTTGATGACGGCACCCAGTCGGCCAATTCCGCCGGCTATCTGGAACGCCATCTGCGCGAAACCATCGCCATGATCGAGACCCGCTCGGAAGTCGAATTGCTCGCCATCGGCATCGGCCATGACGTCACCCGCTGGTATCGCCGCGCCGTGACCATCAATGATGTCGAGCAACTCGGTGGTGCCATGACCGACCAGCTCGCCGCCCTGTTCGAGGAAGACGGCGGCAAGGGCACCGGCTTCTCCAGCGCCCCGCAGGCGATGAACCGCACGGATTTCGCGTCGATTGCCGGACGTGTCTAGGACCGGGAGAGCACGGGCGGCACAGCCGCCGGGAGACCGTCCGCGAGGGCTGGTTCGCACCGCCGCACCGGTCTAGACAGATGGCTTCCTCGCCGCTGCGACCAAGGCCTGACCGATGCGCTCATATCTGCTTCCCCTCTTTCCGCTTCTTCTTGCGGCCTGTTCGACCGAGATTGACCTGGCTCCAGCCGGCAGCCAGGCCGTGCCGCTCTATGAGCAATCACCCGAACGGACCGATCTGGATCGACTGAGCTATCTGGGCGGCGTGGTTCTGACCAATCCGGATGACCGGTTCGGCGGATTTTCCGCCCTTGCGGTCTCCGCTGACGGGTCCCGAATTCTGGCGGTGTCCGACAGCGCCTACTGGATGACCGCCACTATCGGATGGAGCGAGGATGACGGGACCCTTCTCGTCAGCGAGTTTGCCATGGCCTCCATGCTGTCCCGAACCGGCAACCAGCTGGACGGGACCGCGGCGGACAGCGAGGCCATCGCCGACCTGGGAGACGGTGTTTTCGCCATCAGTTTCGAACGTGAGCACAGGATCAATACCTATGCGATCGGCGAGGACTGGAGCCAGTTGGACAGTGCCGGTGAGGCGCTTCTCTCTCCGCCGGGGGCTGACGAATTTACCAATAATGGTGGCATGGAAGGGCTCACCGCCCTGCCGGGTGGCCGCCTGCTCGCCGGCATCGAGGATGGCGGTTCCGGGGCTTACCCGCTCTGGCTGCGCGAAGCGGGACGCTGGTCCCTGTCTGAACTGGCAGCCCAGCCGGAATACGGCCTGACCTCGCTGGATTATCATGACGGCCAAGTCTACGTGCTCGAACGCTTCTGGCGCTCGGACATCGGCACCCATATCCGCATCCTGCGCTTTGCGGTCGACGCGCTGGGCAGCGGCGAGCGAATCGAACCGGAGCTGCTGGGCACGCTGGAGGCCGGAAAGACGGTCGATAATTTCGAAGGAATCTCCGTCACCGAACGCGACGGCCGGACCGTCCTGCTGATCATGTCCGACGATAATTACAACGAGGCCCAGAGGACGCTGCTTCTGGCCTTCCAGCTCGACTGAGGCCGGCCCCAAGCACCGATAGCGCCACGGCGTCACCGCCTGGCGTTTTGGTCAGAGAGGGGAACGGGATGTCGGCCAATGCCGTCAACCGGTTTGATTTGAAAAACGTGACATCGCCGACATCCCGTTCGCGGAGTTTTCCCGGACGCTCTCGCCCCCGATTCCAATGCGCCAGGTAGTGAGGGTCGGTCGTTTAGTGCCCCTGGACCTGATCACACGCCCTGCCGGAGCTTCGGATTGTCACCTCCGAGGCGCGGACAGGCTCCGCTCGCTTCCGGGCACAAGTGACTGAGCTCGCGCCTCCCGTCCCGAAAACCGAGGGCATTATCGCTTGGTGGGGAGGGGGGAGGATAAGTTTGGGGACAAAAAACCGTCATTCCGGCGCAGGCCGGGACCCAGATTGCGACGCAAGTCGTTGCCAAGCCAGTCAAAATTGGGCCTGCGAGACTGGGTCCTGACTTGCGTCAGGATGACGGTTTTTGGCGTGGAGGGCGGGGATAAACTCCCGGTCTGCCAGCTTGTCATCGCCGCTGGATGTCCGGCGAAGGCCGGACGCAAGGCGGGGACCCAAGTGGTCGCGACTAGTGAGGTCCCAGACTTTCGCCCCGCTTGCGCGGGGCATCCACCAGGGATGACAGAACTGCTGTGATGCTGCGGGGTCTCCCCCGGCCCGCACCCTAATTTCCGAAGCGATAGCCCAGACGGATGCCGGCATTGTCGAGCGCCTGGTTGCGGCCGGATGCGAGAATTTGGCCGTGGGAGATGTGCTCGTAATAGACGCCGACGGACCAGCGATCATCGAGGTCGTAATCCAGCCCGATCGCATTGTGGAAGAGGATTTCATTGCCCATCAGCGAGCGCGTGGTCGCCAGGCGGATCCGCGTCGGATCACCCGGAGGCGCGTTGGGGTCGATGTCCTCGACACCATCATTATAGGTCAGGCCGGTGCGGAATTCGAAATTGAGGTTCTCGGCAACTTCAAAATCCCAGGCCAGCCCGGTCCCGCCGAAATTGGTCAGGCCATTGGTGTTGAACGACCCATAGAGATAGGGGCGCGGCGACCAGATCGCGTCGAGGAAATCCGGCGAGGCGAAGAGCAGGTCAACGGTGATGTTCGGGCCATCTTCAACATGATCAGCCAGGTCATGCGCGGTCACGCCGAGACGGAATTCCATCCCGCGATCCTCTGCCAGGCCGGCACCGGTGATCAGGGCGAAGGCGGCGGCTGTCGTCAGGAAATGTTTCATGATGTCCCCTTGGAGCCGCCGATGCGACCCGTCTGTTTACAGTTGCAAACGGGATAAAGCGTGTCTCAACCCGCGTCCAGAGCTTCGCGATAGGCCCAGTCGAGCCAGGGACCGAGTGCGGCCAAATCATCACGCTCGACTGTCGGCCCGCACCAGATGCGGATACCCGGCACGGAAGCGCGGTGCATATTGATGTCCAGCGCTGCATTCTCGCGCTCCAGCAAGGTCGAGATCTTCTTGGTCAGATCCCACAGCGCGTCCTCGCCAGCCGCAATCACGGCCGGGTCGGTGTATTTCAGCGTCACCGAGACCGGCGAGCGGTGATCGGGATTTTCGCACAGATAGTCGACCCAGTCGGCCTGGCTGACCCAGGCGTCCAGGGCCGCGAAATTCTCTTCGCGGCGCCGGATCAATTCCGGCAGGCCACCAATCCGTGAGGCCCATTTCAGGGAGGCGAGATAATCCTCGACCGCCATCAGGGACGGCGTGTTGAGGGTCGAGCCTTCATAGACGCCCATATTGGCCTTGCCCTTGGCATGCAGTTGCAGCAGGCCCGGAATCGGCCAGTCCGGGCGCCAGGTGTTCAAGCGCTCGATGGCACGCGGACTCATCACCAGCATGCCGTGCTGGGCCTCGCCGCCCATGCATTTTTGCCAGGAGAAGGTCAGCACATCGATCTTCGACCAGTCGATCTCGACCGCAAAGGCCGCCGAGGTCGCGTCGCACAATGTCAGGCCCTCTCGATCGGCATCGATCCAGTCAAAACCCGGTATCCAGACACCCGCCGCCGTGCCGTTGAGGGTGAAGATCGCGTCGCGCTTGCCGTCATACTGATCGATATCGGGAAGGATGCCCGGCTCGGTCTGGAACACGCGGAGGTCTTTCAGCTTGAGCTCGTCGCGGGCGTCAAAGGTCCAGCGATTGCCGAACACGTCCCAGGAGAAGACATCCGTGCCGCGCTGGCCGAGCAGCGACCACATGGCCGCTTCCATGGCCCCCGTATCCGAGCCTGGCATCAGGGCGACATGATAGCCTTCCGGCAATTCGAGCAGCGCATGGGTGCGCTCGATCGCCTCCTTGATCCGGGCCACCGGAGCGCCGGCGCGGTGGGTCCGCGAGAGCGGTGCGTCGGCCAGCGCGTCCCAGGACCAACCGGGATATTTCTTTACCGGGCCGCAGGAGAAGCGTGGGTCAGCGGGGCGCAGGACAGGCTTGGGATTAGGGCTGCGGGTCGCGGTGGGCGTGTCGGTATCGGCCAAGTCGGTCTCCGGGGAATCGCGGGCGGCGGGACAGGTTATGTTGCAGCGCACGTTGACGCCCTGACCGGCGCGGGGCAAGAGCTTTCGCCATGAGTTCTCCCTCCCTGATCCCGCCACAGCGCGACCGGTTCGAGCTGCCGCGCGAGACCTGCTATCTCAACGCCGCCTATATGGGCCCGATGCCGACCGCCGCCATCGCCGCCGGACAGGATAGCTATGCCCGCAAGGGCCAGCCCTGGCATTACAGCGTGCAGGCCGATTTCTTTGATGCGCCGGAGCGGCTTCGCCAGAAGGCGGCCCGCCTTTTCGGGGCGCGGACGGACGATATCGCCCTGGTCCCGGCCGCCTCCTACGGGCTGGCCTGCGCAGCGCGCAATCTGGCACCCGACGCGAAAAGCGACATTCTCGTCCTGAACGAGCAATTCCCGTCCAATGTCTATGTCTGGCGCGAACTCGCCGCCGAACACGGAGCGCGCGTCCGGGCTGTTTCCCGTTCGGACAATCAAAGCTGGACCGAAGCCATGCTCGCGGCGATCTCGCCCGCGACCTCGATTGTCGCCTGCCCGCAGGTTCACTGGGCCGATGGCGGCGCGCTCGACCTGGCCGCCATCAGCGATGCCGCCCGGCGCCAGGGTGCGGCGCTGGTTCTGGACCTGACCCAATCAATGGGCGTGATGCCCTTCGATCTCGCCACCATCCAGCCGGATTTCGCGGTCGCCGCCTCCTACAAATGGCTGCTCGGCCCCTATGCCATGGGCTTTCTTTATGTCGCGCCGCATCACCAGGACGGCGAGCCGCTGGAGCAGAACTGGATCGTCCGCGACCGCGCCGAGGACTTCGCCCGCCTGGTCGATTATGCCGACGACCACGCGCCGGGCGCGCGCCGTTTCGATATGGGCGAACGTTCGAATTTCCAGCTTGTTCCCGCAGCAATCGCGGCGCTGGATGCCATGCTCGATTGGGGCGTCGACGATCTGGCGGCCACGTTCGGTGCGAATAATCAGGGCCTGGCAGACCGGCTGCAGCCGCTGGGTCTGACACAGACAACGCCTGACCGGGCCGCGCATTATCTCAGCCTCTCCCTGCCGGATGGAGCGCCTGCCGACCTGGTCACCCGATTAGCAGCACGCGAAATATTTGTTTCGCAACGCGGCGACCGGATCCGCATCACACCCCATGTCTACAATGATGAGGCAGACTTCCAGTCCCTTGGCGCGGCCTTGAAAGACTTGCTGTGAACACACCCTCAACGCCGCATCAGGTCGGCCTGAAAGACTGGGCGGCCCTGTTGCTGCTGACCGTGCTTTGGGGCTCGGCCTTCGCCTTCATCAAGCATGGCGTCCAGACGCTGCCGCCAGGCGCGCTGATTTTCGTTCGGCTGAGCCTCGCTGCCCTGGCCCTGACAATCTGGGCCCATGCCCGCGGCCGGCGGCTTCCGCCCTTGTCGGACCGGCGCTGGTTGTGGATGGCCGGATTGGGCTTTTTCGGCAATGCGCTGCCCTTCTTCCTGGTCAGCTGGTCGCAGCAATTCATCGACAGTGCGCTGGCGGGGATCCTTGTCTCGACCATGCCGCTGGCGACCATTGGCCTGGCCCATATCTTCGTCCCGGGCGAACGCATGACCCTGCGCGCCGTGCTGGGTCTGGTCGTCGGCTTTGCCGGGGTGATCCTGCTGCTCGGCCCCTCCGCACTGGCGGGACTCGGCGGGGCAGATACGCTGGCCCAGCTCGCCATCATCGGCGCCGCGATCTGCTATGCCATCAACGCCATCCAGGCCCGCCTCCTGCCGGAGACGCCGCCCTCAGTATCCGCGGCCGGCATGTTGATCATGGCAACAATCTTTGCCCTGCCCCTGGGCATCTGGGATTTGATGCAGGTCGAGAATGTGGCTGGCAGCGCCTGGGCATCGGCGGCATGGCTGGCCCTCGGCCCGACGGCCTTCGCCTCGGTCATCCTGATGCAGGTTGCCCGAACGGCCGGTCCGAACTTCCTCGCCATCGCCAATTATCTGACCCCGATCGCCGCCCTGCTGACCGGCCTGCTGATCGGTGAGACCATTGGCTGGACGGTCGCGCTCGCGCTCGCTGTCATCCTGTCCGGCGTCTGGCTGGCCCGTGGCGGCCGACGTATCGACTAGGGCCGCATCACCCAGGCATGATTGACCGGACCGTGGCCGGCGCCGAATCCGGGGGCCCGTGCGATGGCTTCGTGCAGATAGTCACCGGCCCGACGAACCGCGTCCGGCAGGGCTGCTCCATCGGCCAGCAAGGCGGCGATTGCCGAGGCCAGCGTACAGCCCGTCCCGTGCGTATTCCGTCCGGGCAGGCGCGGCCGCTCCATCAGCTCCATACCGCGTGCCGAGACCAGAACATCGGTCACGACATTGCCCTTGAGATGCCCGCCCTTCACCAGCGCCGCGCGGGCGCCCATCTCGACCAGGCGGTTGGCTGCGTCCAGCTGACCGGAAATATCCTCGACCACGAGACCGGTGAGTTTTTCGGCTTCCGGAATATTGGGCGTGACCAGAAAGGCCAGGGGCAGGAGCCGGTCCCGAATGGCCGTTTCGGTGCCGTCATCCACCAGCGCATCACCCGAGGTCGCCACCATCACCGGGTCCAGCACGAGCGGGACGGGCGGCTCGCAGGCTTGCAGCCTGTCGGCCACGAGGGTCACGACATCCGCATTCCCCAGCATGCCGGTCTTGATGACATCCGCACCGATATCATCGAGGACGGCATCAATCTGGCCCCTGAGGACATCGAGCGGGACCGGGTGAATGGCCGTGACGCCGAGCGTATTCTGCACGGTGATTGCAGTGACCGCAGTCGCGGCAAACCCGCCCATTGCCGTGATCGCCTTGATGTCGGCCTGGATGCCGGCGCCGCCGCCGCTGTCCGAGCCGGCAATGACCAGAACGCGGCCCTTCGGTTCGCTGATATCCATGAATGATCCGTCCAGATGGCTGAGTTGGTCGACCTATTGGTCGCGCAGGGCCCGCAGCCGAGACCGTGCCCGCGCCGCTTCGGAATCGGATATCGCATGCGAGGCGGCCTGGTCATAGAGCGTCCGTGCGGCCTCACTATCGCCCTGCTCGACCCGGATTTCGGCGAGCGCGACAGTGGCGCGGAAATTCTCGGGCTCGAAAGCAAGCATTTGCTCGTAGATCGACGCCGCGGAGGCCAGATGGCCTCCTGCCTCGAGGCAGGCAGCCTGCGCATGCAGCAATTCGTCATCCCACGGGCTTTGCTCGACGGCCTCGGCCTCGGCGACACAGCTACCCGGCGTTGCAACCGCCGCATTGCGGCGAGCCGACGCATCGCTTTGCGCGAACAAGGGGGTCGGTGCCCGGGCGGCAGGCGCCTCGGCCATTGCCGGTTCCGGGCTCTGGGCCGGCACGCCCGGCCCGGCGGCGGGACCCGCACCGGCATCGCTGGCCATGGGGTCTGCCATCGCGTCGACAGCGACGTCGTCAGAGCCAAAGCCGGTATCCGTGCCACGCGCTGTACCGAGCCCGGTTCCGGAGCTGGCTGGCGACCCATCGCGGCGCGTGGCGTCCGCCAGACGGACCCTCTGCTCCGGGCCGACTTCCATGCTGACCAGAACGCCACCCTGGCGCAATTCTGCACGAGCGCCGGTCCAGGCCCGGCTGCCATAGAGGTGAATGACACCACCCTGTTCGAGCGGGTCGACAGACACGGCGGCAACCAACGTGTCCGATGCCGGCGAGATGGCGCGGCCGCGAACCTCCACGCCGGTCACGGTCAGGCTCAGCCCGCTCTCGGTCACCTCGGTCGTCACCCCGGAGGGCTGTTCGTCGAAGGCAATCCATATCTGGCCATGCCCGCCATCAACACGGGCACGCAGATCGACAATCTCGGCCGCGACGGGCGCGGTCAGGACAAGGCTGAGCAGGGAGGTCAGAAGTAAGGCACGCATGCGAATGGCCTTGCTCTGCTTCGCGTAAAGACCGGGTTAAGCGGATCCTCGACCGCTTCAACCCACTCCGGGGTCGAGCGCAGCGATCGGGCCGGCATTGCACGCATCAAAGCCAAAGGCCCCGATCAGCGTCCGGTCATCCTCGCGCACCGCTTCATAGACATAGCATCCCTCGCCGAAGGTCGGCATCTCCCCGCGAACGAAGATCGGGTCGCCCTCGCCATACATGGCATCAGCCGCATCGAGGGGACGGACGGAATTGATCGCCGTGCCCTGTTCGCGTGTGGCGCATTCCCAGGTGCGGGTATCGACATCAACAATGCGCACGCCGGTCTCGCCGCCACTCATCGTGTAGGCGATCGAGACATGCTGGGCGCGATCCCGGAACTCGGCCAGGCACAGATCGAGAATGGGCAGATAGTCGATGAGATAATTGGACCACCGGTCCAGCTCGCCGCCGACTTCACGTCCGCAACCGCTCGCAGTCCGCTGACCAATCGACATGTCGGCGAAATAGATCAGCGTGTCGCCGCTCATCGTCCGGCACGGACCGGCCTGAAGTTCGAGATGAACCAGGCGTCCCTCGCCGTCCTCGCCGTTGAACTGGCGCAACCCGCCATCGAGATAGGGCATGGCGATGTCGAGATAGGCAGTGATGGCCCGCCCGTCCTCATACGTCATCTGCAGCAGCGCACGCGCTTCGCCCTCATCGTCGATATACGCAAGCCGACCGGCCCAGTCACTGCCGTGGAGGTCGTAGCCGGCCGTATTCACCGGCGCGCGATCCGACGGCGCATAATTGAACGCCGAACTGGCGAGCGGGCTGCCAGCCGGACCGGAATCGGTCGTGGCGCAGGCCGCCAGGCTCGTGCCGATCAGTACAAGAAAAAGTGTGCGCAAAAACATCTGGTCCAATGCCCCCTGATTAGTCCGGCGCCCGGCCTGTCGACCCGGCCCCCTGTCCCTCGCTGGCCCTCTTCCTGTCTAACACAGGAAAGGCATCAAGCGCGAGAATCCGGATCGGACGGCAAAATCCGACCACCGGGTCAGATCCGTTCGGGGAAGTGCTCAGCCAGGAAATCCACAAAAAGACGGACGCGATGCGCCAGATATCGGTTGGACGGGAAAACCGCCCACAGGAAACGAAGGTCGGCGTCCCAGTCGGTCAGGATTTCCACCACTCGCCCATCGGCGAGGGCCTCTTCGGCCGCCCAGCGCGGAGAACAGGCAATGCCGACACCGGCCGCTGCCGCACTGACCGCAGCCACCGCGCCATTGAGGCTCAGACGGCCATTGACCCTGACGTCAACCTCCTCCTCGTCGCGCAGGAATTTGAGCATGTGGGGCGCCGGTTTATTGCGGTCGATCACGACTTCATGCTTGGCCAGATCGGACGGATGTTGAGGCGTACCCGCCCGGGCGAGATAGTCCGGCGAGGCCACGGCCGTCATGCAGGCCGCAGCCAGGCGTTTGGCGATCAGCGCGCTGTCGGGAAGATTTCCGATCCGCACCCCGACATCGAAGCCTTCATTGACGAGATCGACCATGCGGTCGGCGAAGGAGAGGCGAACCTCCACCCCCGGCCATTCATTCATGAACCGGGTGACGATCGGAAGAAGCCGCCGGGCGCCAAAGTCGACCGGTGCCGCGACGCGCAGCACCCCGGCCGGGGCTGATCGTGCATCGGCAACGCCCTGTTCCAGCCCGTCATACTCATCGAGCCACGGCCGGACCCGATCGAGCAAGGCCTCGCCGGCATCGGTGAGACGCACGGACCGGGTTGTCCGTTCAAACAGGCGAGCCTGCAAACGTTGCTCAAGCGCCGTGATCTGCTTGGACGCCGCGCCGGGCGTCATCGCCTCGCGTTCAGCCGCCTTGGTGAAGCTCTCCAGCTCAGCGACCGAGCAGAAAAGGCGAAGGGCATCAATCCGGTCCATTTATTCCCCAATAGAAAGAGACGCGCTCGTATCCGCTCATTTATCGCAAAACCCGCGTCATTCATATGGGGAGCCAAACCGATTTCGCCAGCCCTTTCTTGCGACCGTCTCAATCGGCGACCCGCGGGCCGAGCCGTTCCGCGACCTCGGGCCAGTCCAGCATTTCCGCGACGGTGTGAAAGTCCGGCGTGCCGTCCGGGCGGATATCGGGATCGGCACCGGCGTCCAGGAGCGCCAGGACCGCGTCACGCTGGCCTTCAAAGGCAGCCCAGTAAAGCGGTGTCGCGCCGGTGACGCCCTGCATGTCGAGATTCGCGCCGGCCTCGGCCAGGCGCCTGATGACATCCACATGGCCCGCTATCGC
>NZ_CAJQOO010000188.1 GCF_905480005.1 uncultured Maricaulis sp. | reverse complement strand
CGAACCACCCGCCAGCGCAAATCCTCGCTCATCGCTCGTGTCATCCATGACCTCCCGGCTCAATGATGACACCCTAAGAATCACACTTCGCGGCCCAAGTGAATCCCTTCGCGACTCTAAGATCGATGAAAATGCTCTAGGCCGCTTCTGCCAGCTTGAAGGTGGCCGTCAGATCGATCTGGTCAACCGCATCGCTGGCGACCTTGCCGAGTTCCACCAGATGGATGACGTGAGCCAGTACAGAGTGCGCGGCGGCCGGGTGCAGGCGTTTGTCGACATCGACATACATCACCTCGACCATTTCGCGGATCGTCGTGTGACCCTCGGCAAGACAGGCGAGGATCTGGTCCTCGCGCGCCAGGCGATGGTCGATATAGGCCTGGACAAAGTCGCGCGGGTTTTCGACAGCCGGGCCGTGGGTCGGCCACAGGCGCACGAAATCGCGGTCCCGGACACGCTCAAGCTGGGCCAGATAATCACCCATATGCCCGTCGGGCGGGCTGATCACGCTCGTCGACCAGGCCATTACATGGTCACCGGAAAACAGCGTGTTTTCCTCGTGCAGGGCGTAACAGACATGGTTTGAGGTATGGCCGGGCGTGTGCAGCGCCTCCAGCGTCCAGCCCTTGCCGTGGAAGACTTGTTCGTCCCGGATCTGGATATCGGGCTGAAAGCCGACATCATCACCGGCTTCAAGCCGAACCTCGCCGCCCACCGGCGCGCTCTGCTGCGGGCCGAAGCCATAGACTTTGGCGCCATGGCGCCTGGCCAGGGGATGAGCCAGCGGCGAATGGTCGAGATGGTGATGGGTGACGAAGACGTGGCTGACGGTCTCACCCGCGAGGGCAGCGTCCAGCGCGGCGATGTGGTCCGGATCGATCGGGCCGGGATCAATGACGGCGACCGAGCCATGCCCGATGATGTAGACACCGGTACCCGTGAAGGTGAAAGGGCCAGGATTGGGCGCGACAACGCGCCGGATCAGGGGCGAGAGCGTATCGCAACGCCCGTACTCGAAATCGAAATCGCGGACAAAAGGAATAGAACTCATGGTGTGTGCTTGGTCGGTTCCGGCTTGGGGTGGCCGAGGAATTCCAGGAAAGCTGCGGCCAGCCGCTTGGTGACTTTGATCTTGTCATCCAACTGCATCGCGACCGGTGGACCCATATCAGTTTTGTTCACATCCACGACATAAAGGCGCCCGTCGTCGCGATTGCGGAGCACGTCGAGACCACCCCAGTCCAGGCCCATGGCCCGCGTGAAGGCGGCCAGCTGGGCCTCTTCCTCGGCAGAGAAGACATCATCGGTTTCCGCGCACTCGATCTCGTCATTGGAGTTCGAGAAGCGGGAGTCGATCTTGCGGCGTTTGCGGATGACCAGCGGGATATGTCCGTCCATTGTGGGGCAGCGCAAGTCTTCCACCATTCCGCCCGGCACGGTGTTGTCGATCACCCGCTGATAGACGCGGCCGGCTCGCGGTGCCGAGACCGGCCCGTGAACGATACGACCATCATGGGCGCCATTGAGTTCGGACTTCTCGACCATTGGGCCGGCCCAGCTGGTCGGATCGACGGCCAGCGAATACCCGAAGGACTGCTCGAAGACGGCGGCGACATGGCTTTTCTCGATGCTCTGGCAGTCACGATTGATCACGCGCGCATCGGGGGGAACATTGCAGGGGCGGCAGGTGGTCGAGTCATCAAACACGAAAACCGCGTCGGCCTCGCCCGGATGGGCAGCGATGCGGGCGCCGGCGGCGTGCAGCACCGACCAGATCAGATACCAGGGACGCGGGCGGTCGGGCGCAAACCAGATCTTTGGCCCATCCTGGGACGCAGATTTGATCCGCCAGCCTTCAACCACGAAATAAAAGGGAAACCAGGACAGGACTTCGCCAATCAGTCCCAGTTTGAGAGGAAGACGGGCACCCGTCTTCTTGACGGTAACAATACCGTCCTGGAACTCGAAATCTCGCCACCACAGCGCACTGTGCATGGATTGGCCTTTCTACGTCGAAACTGCGCGCATCCTAGGCATTCGCCGGACACTTGCAATTCACTCCGGGTCACGGACGGCGCGGTTTTTGCGTAATCAGGACAAAAGCCGTGATCACGGGAGGGGAATGTGAACGCCGGTCGATTTCTAGGCAAGCGCATCTTGCGGCTGGGCTGGCTCGTGCTCGCACTGATGATGGCGCAGATTTTTATCAGTACGGCGACACCTGAGCCTACACGGTCGCGGACGGCCCCGCTGCCACCGCCGCTTGCTCAGGATGCTGCATTACAGCAACAGAGCCTTCATTGACATCAGCCGCCTCGCATTGAAACTGCGCGAACCTTGGACTGAGCCGAACCTTCATGCTTGGATTTGTACTCAGGCGCTTCAGTGTCGCCATCCCGACCATCCTGGTGATCATTACGGTCGCCTTTTTCATGATGCGAGTCGCCCCGGGCGGACCGTTCGATCTCGAACGTCCGATGCCGGAAGAGACGCGTCAGGTGATCCTGGCCAGCTATGGCCTCGATAAGCCTCTGATCTTTCAGTATTTCGACTATATGGGGAACCTCTTCCAGGGGGATCTCGGACCGTCGTTGAAACTGCGCGACAAGAATGTCGCCGAGATCATTGCCGAGGGTTTCCCGGTCTCCGCGACCATCGGACTCTTCTCCATGCTGCTGGCCATCGGCCTGGGCTCATTGCTCGGTTCGATTGCGGCCCTGCGACAGAATTCCGGCACCGACTTTTCGGTGATGACTTTTGCCATGGTCGGGATATCCATCCCGCCCTTTGTGATGGGCCCCATCTTGGCGCTGGTCTTCGGTCTCTATCTGGGACTGGTACCGACCGGCGGCCTTGATCCGCGCTATGGCATGACGCCCGACCGGCTCATCTTGCCGGTGATCACGCTGGCCCTGCCGCAGATCGCCATCATTGCCCGCCTGATGCGCGCCTCGATGATCGAAGTGGTGCGCTCGAATTACATCCGCACCGCCCGGGCCAAGGGCCTGTCGGCGCCGGCGGTGATCATTCGCCACGCACTGCGCTCGGCCATCCTGCCGCTGGTCTCCTATCTCGGACCGGCCTCGGCGGCGGTGATTTCCGGCTCTCTGGTGATCGAGCGCGTCTTCCAGCTGCCGGGTATCGGCAAGCATTTCGTCGATGCCGCCCTGCAGCGCGACTACACCGTGGTGATGGGCGTGGTCATCGTCTATGCGACGCTGATCATCGTCCTCAACCTGTTGGCCGACCTTCTCTACGGCGTTCTCAATCCGAAGGTGAAGTACGAGTCATGACGATGCTTACCACGCCGCAGGAAAAGGCCGAGCTGCTCGAAAAAGCTGCGGTCCAGGGCCGTTCGCTCTGGGACGATGCGCGCGCCCGCCTGATGCGCAATCGCGCCGCGGTCGCCTCGATGATTATCCTGGGTCTGCTGGTTTTCCTGGCCACGATCGGTCAGCTTCTCTGGGTGCATGATTACGACACGATCTATCGCGACCGCGTCTGGATCTCGCCGACCCTGGACAACTGGCACCTCCTGGGCACGGACGCGCAGGGCCGCGACATGGTCGCGCGTGTCCTGGTCGGGCTGCGCGTGTCACTCATGGTCGGTGTCGTGGCCACCTTCGTCTCCCTCGTTATCGGGGTGACGTGGGGCGCGACGGCCGGTTTCATCGGCGGCAAGGTCGATCAGGCCATGATGCGCTTTGTTGATATCCTCTATTCGCTGCCTTTCATCTTCTTCGTGATCATCCTGATGGTGACCTTCGGGCGCAATATCGTCCTGATCTTCGTCGCCATCGGCGCGGTCGAATGGCTGACCATGGCCCGTATCGTTCGCGGCCAGACGATCGCCCTGAAAGGCATGGAATTTGTCGAAGCCGCCCACGCGGCCGGCGTGTCGCGGACAAAGATCATCCAGCGCCACATCATTCCCAACGTGCTGGGCCCGGTGGTGGTCTATGTCACGCTGATGATCCCGGTCGTCATCCTGGCGGAAAGCTTCCTGTCCTTCCTCGGCCTGGGTGTGCAGGAACCGCTGACCTCGCTCGGCCGTCTGATCTCGGCCGGTGCCCAGGACATGGAACCGGCGCCCTGGACGCTGATCGGACCCGCTGTGACCATGATGGTGACGCTGTTCTGCCTCAACTTCATCGGCGACGGCCTGCGCGACGCGATCGATCCGAAGGATCGGTGATCGGTCGGACAGCGTCAGAATGAACAAGGGCCGCCGGACAAGCTCCGGCGGCCCTTTTGTTTGGCGGGGCTGACAGGGGGGGTATGGATCAGGCCGCGCTGGAGCGCGTTCCCGTGCTATTGTCATCCCGGCCGAATGGCCTGCGTATGCAGGCCGTAGAGCCGGGACCTATAAGCGCCGATATCGGCCGCACCGGGCTTGTGGGTCCCGGCTCTGCGCTGAAAAAATGGTGACAGGTACCTATTAATCCCAACTGCGACCTGGGCGCCGCGCGCGGGGCGATCCATAGAGCGCTTGTCAGCCAGCAGGCCGTATCCGTTTCTTCAGGTCAAGGGCCGCAACGCGGCCGCTTCGCGGTTCCACCCTTGACCTGAAGAAACGGATACGGCGGACTCTCGGCAAGCGGTTTATGGTGGGGTTTGCGCCGGGGGCGCGGACGTCGAGGGGTCGGAATTGTGTCTGTCCCGTTTTTCTTTGTCCGACAAGGGATATCAAAGGGCCCTTACGATCTCTTGTCATCCCCGCGGGATGTCCGGCGAAGGCCGGACGCAGGGCGGGGACCCATGTGGTCGCCACCAGCTAGGTCCCTGACTTTCGCCCCGCCTGCGCGGGGCGTCCATCAGGGATGACAATCATTGGGTAGGCACACAAACAAAAAAGGCCGCCGGATCAGCTCCGGCGGCCTTGTTTGTGTGGTGTCCGGCGGTCGGGGTCAGCGCTGGCGTTCGACGCGGATGGCGCGGCCTGAGCCGTTGACGCGCAGGAGATAGCTGGTCATGGCGGCGCGGCGGATCTCGGCCGTGTGTCCTTCGCCGCGCGGCATGCGCACGCGGGTCGTGTCGGTCTGGCGCCAGACCTGACCATTGGTCATGTAGAAGACCGTCGTGTTGTAGCCGACCGTACGGGTGCGCTCGATCTCCATCTCGACGCGGAAAACATCGCCATCATGATCGCGCTCGAGAATGGCGACCGTGGTTTCCGAGGTCCCGGCATTCCCCGCAGCGGCGCTCGCCGATGCGGCGGGGGCCGGAGCCGGGGCCGAAGCGGGGGCCGGGGCCGGTGCCGGAGCCGAAGCTGGAGCCGGTGCGGGAGCCGTGCTCATTGCCGGAACCGGGGCCGTCGCATCAGCTGTTGCCGCCGGGGCCTGATCGGTCATGTCGACCGTATTGGACGCGCCTTCCAGGGCGTCGTGCTGGCGGTCTGCGGCGGCGAGCGCGAGGCGCGGCAGGCGCAGGCGCGGCAGGGACGGCATCGAGAAGCCGAAGCTGTCGCCCTCCACTGCGGCGACATCACTGCGCGTGACGGTCATCAACTCACCGCTCTGACGATCACCGGCCAGGCGCTCTGCAGCCGAGTCGAAACAGGCGAGGCGGGCGGCCGTTTCGGTAATGCCACGGCAGGCGAGAATACCGTCCACGGCGTCGTCATCCTGTCGGGCGAAGGCGCTGGCCGGCAGGGCCGTGGTAAGAAGGAGCGCGGCGATCACCGCATGGCGTGAGACTGTCATGAGACCCTCGATTGATTACTCGACACGTTCGGCCCGGAAACGGCGTCCACCATTGTCCAGGCGCATGAAATGGGAGCCCAGGGCCCCGTTTGAGATGGTCACCGTATAGTCGCTGTGGGCGCGTGACCGCGACAGCTGGACATAGGTATTGTCGGTCTGGCGCCAGACCTGGCCATTGGCCAGCCGGATAATCTTCTCGCCCGACCGGTTCTCGGAAATCTCGACCACGGCGAGACCCTCAATGCTTTCGATCTGGCCGTCATCATCGCGATTGATCACACGCTGCGGCGAAGCCTCGGTGGCCTCCAGCTCGGCCAGCTCGGCATCCTCTCCCCCGCCGGGCAGGGACAGGCCGGGAAGCCGCAATTGAGGAATGGAGAGTCCGTAGGTGGCTTCCTCGGCCGCTTCGATCTGCTCGCGGTCGACGGCGACAATCTCCCCGCTTTCGGTCTCGCTGCGCAGCGCATCGACGGCTGCATCCAGGCAGGCCAGCCGGGCGCTGTCATCGGCGATGTCACGACAGGTGAAGAGCGGGTCCAGCGGCGAGTCGCCCGACTGCGCGAGGGCAGGGGCGGCGATCAGGCAGGCTGGCAGAAGAATCAGTAATCGCGCGTTCATGGTCACTCGTGTAAATCTCGTTGCTTGTTCGACTATGCGCGACCGGTCGGCCAGTGTCGACCGGCCGATGATGTTCAGCTAGAACATCGACATCTGACTCGTCGTGCTGCTTCGGAGGGGAGACCGAAACCGTGATCCGCACAAAGATTTTCAACACCATCCTCGTGACGGCCTCAGCGCTGGCCCTGGCCAGTTGCGGAGGCAATGACGCCGCAGACAGTGATGCGGTCGTCCTGCATCGCGGCAATAATGCGGAGCCGCTTTCGCTGGATCCGCACAAGGCCTCCGGCACCTGGGAGAACAATATCATCGGGGACATGTTCCTCGGTCTGTTCACCGATGATCCGGACGGCGCGCCGATTCCGGGCATGGCTGAAAGCTGGGAAGTCTCCGAGGACGGTCTGACCTGGACCTTCACCCTGCGTGAGGCGATCTGGTCCGATGGCGAGCCGGTCACCGCCGGTGACTTTGTCTTCGCCTGGCGTCGTATCGCCACGCCGACAACCGGGGCCCAATATGTCTCGCTCCTCTACCCGATCGCGGGCATTGAGGAAGCGTCGACCGGTGCCGCCGAGCCAAGCTCGATCGGGGTCCGCGCCATTGATGACCGCACGCTGGAAGTCCAGTTGGTCAATCCGGCGCCCTATCTGCCGGGTCTCCTGACCCACTACACCACTTTCCCGCTGCCGCAGCATGTGGTCGAGGTTTATGGCGATGAGTGGGTGCGTCCGGGCAATATGGTGTCCAACGGCGCCTATACGCTGGAAGACTGGCGCACCAATAATTACGTCCATCTCATTCGCAACGCGAATTTCTACGACAATTCCAACGTTTGCGTGGATGACGTCTATTTCTATCCGACGGTCGACAATTCGGCTGCCGGACGCCGGGTCCGCAATGGCGAACTCGATCTGAACATGGAATTCCCGGGCCAGCAGATGGAATTCCTGCGCCGTGAAATCCCGGACTATGTCCGCGTGAACCCCTTCATGGGCACGATCTACTTCTCCGTGAACACGACGATGGACCAGTTCGACAATGCCGACGTCCGCAACGCGCTGGGCATGGCGATCGACCGTAATTTCATCGCCGAGGAAATCCTGCGGGCCGGTCAGCAGCCGGCTTATTCGATGATCCCGCCGGGTGTGGCCAATTATCCCGGTGGTGTTGAAGCCGAATGGGCCGATACGCCGGTCGAAGAGCGTCGCGAAATGGCGCGCGCCCTTCTGGAAGGTGCCGGCTATGGTCCGGACAATCCGTTCCGTTTCGAATACACCTACCGCGCCACCGGCGATAACCCGCGCATCGCGCCGGTTGTCCAGAATGACTGGTCGGCGATCGCCGAATGGGTCCAGCCGGAGCTGATCGTCAACGACACGCAGATCCATTACGACAATCTGCGGGCCTCCGATTTCCAGGTCGCCGATGGCGGCTGGATCGCGGATTACAACGATCCCTACAATTTCCTCTTCCTGGGTGAGTATCGCTCGGTTCCGATGAATTATGCGCGCTACAACAATCCGGACTTCGACAGCCTGGTCACCGACGCCAATCGCGAGCTCAACCTCGAACTGCGCGGCGAGATGATGGCCGAGGCCGAGCAGATGATGATCGATGACATGCCGATCATCCCGATCGTTTTCTACGTCAACAAGAACCTCGTGAACCCGCGGGTTACTGGCTGGGAAGACAATCTGACCAATATCCACCGCACGCGTTATCTGTGCTTTGCGGACCTGGAAGCGGCCAGCGCCACAGCCGAATAGGTCTGTCGCGCTTGTCAGAAGAGGCCCTGCCGACCTAGCTTGTGTTCGCACAACGCCAGGGGGCAGGGCTTTTTCATGACCGGTAGTGACCCAATCAGTGATGCGGTGGTGGCCGGAAGCGCCGCCGGCGAGCTTGGCGACGCGATCAATGCCTCCAAGCGCAAGAAGCGTGACCGCTATTCGGTCTTCGAGGCGCCGACACCGGCCGGCGTCTGTTCCAATTGCTCGACCAAGCTGTCCGGCCCTGTCTGTCACAGTTGCGGACAGACCGCGGACACCTATCACCGGCCGATCTGGGATTTGCTGACCGATATCCTCGATGGCCTGTTCGGTCTCGAGGGCCGTCTGTGGCGGACCATCCCGCCGCTCATGCTCAAGCCCGGCAAGATCACCCAGAATTATCTCAGCGGCGTCCGCGCCCGCTATGTCATGCCCTTCCGCCTCTATCTGACGGCGAGCGTGCTTTTCTTCCTGTTCATTTTTGCGCTCGACGGGATTGGCGGCGGCTCCGACACGTCGGATGTCATGGATCCGGAAGGGGTGGCCGCCATCGAGGCCGATCTGACCGATATGGAAGCGCAGTTGGCGGCCGCCGGGGTGCCGGAGGAGCAGCGCGCGAATATCCAGCGGATGGCGGAGGCCGGCATTGAGCAGGCCCAGCTCCCGCCTGACCTTCCGCCGGAGGTTCAAGCCCTGCAGGAGCAGGCCAATCGGGACGAGGTCAAGCTGAGTTTCCGGCGGGCGCTCCTGCCGGAGGATTATCCGGCTGAAAATGCCGAAGCAGCGGTCGGGGAAGACGGGCCGATCGCGGTCGGGGATGGTGTCACGGTCGACACCAACGGGCTGGAAGAACTGCCACTGGAAGTCCGGCGGGCGCTGGTCGACCGGACGGATCGCATCATCGATAGCGGCGGCGCGACCCTGGCCGCCGAGATGCAACGCTGGGCGCCGACCATGATGTTTTTCATGCTGCCGCTCTATGCGTTCTTGCTGGCCGGCATGCATTTCTACAAGAAGGGCTATTTCTTCTACGATCACCTGGTGGTGTCGCTGCACTTCCACGCCTTCATGTTCTTTTTGATCACCGGCCTGTCACTGGCCGCGAACATCATCCCCGGCTGGATCGCGGTCTTTGCCGGTCTGGGCTGGTCGAACTGGTATCTCTACCGCCTCCATCGCACGGTCTATTCGCACGGGCGTTTCACATCGCTCCTGCGCGTGGTGATCCTGGATTTTGTCTATTCCATCCTGCTCAGCTTCGGCATGCTCGGCCTGTTTATCGTGGCGGTGATGATGTCCTGAGCAATCGGGGCATGCCTGCCCCTCATGCGCAGACAAAAAAAGGGCCCGCCTGAGCGGGCCCTTTTCTGTTTCACGTCGATCAATGATCAGTGCGGCATGGGCGCATTCGAGCGCATCTGGATACCGCGTTGATCAGCCGCCGCGCGGGCCTCGAGGGCAGCGCGGACTTCCGGCAGCTCCATCAGGGCATTCAGGCGGGCGGCCGTCTGGGCCGTGTCGGCCGAGACGCCGAACATCTCCTGGAAGGCCTCGAAGGGCGAACGCTGGGCCGGGAAGCGGCGCAGGCGGATCGCCTGGTCGGGATCGATGCCGGCGAACTGGCGCGCCGCGTCAACCGCCTCGCGCAAGCCGCCAATCTCGTCGACCAGACCCAGATCCAGCGCCTGGGCGCCGGTCCAGACGCGGCCACGGGCAATCTCCAGCACGCGTTCCAGCGGCAGGTCGCGGCCATCGGCCACGCGCTGGGTGAAGTCGTCATAGATGTCGGACATCTGGGCGCGATAGGCCGCGCGCTGGGTCTCACTCCACTCTTCAGACGCAGAGAAAGCGGTGGCGTATTCGCCGCCGACCGAGACCGTCTCGGCATTCAGGCCGACCATGTCGAACGTGCCGTCCAGCACGATCTTGCCGCCCAGAACCCCGATCGAGCCGGTCAGCGTGGTCTCGTGGGCCAGCACATAATCGGCCGGCGCGGCCAGGTAGTAGCCACCGGAGGCCGCCACCGAGGCCATGGAGACGATGACCGGCTTGCCGGCCTCGCGGGCCCGGTTCACCGCATGCCAGACCTGGTCGGAGGCAATGGCGGAGCCGCCGGGCGAATCGACCCGGATGACAATGGCGCGAACCGACGGATCATTCGCTGCGGCGAGAATATTCTCGGACATGAAGTCGCCGCCGATCTGCTCCTCACCGCCAAAGGCGCCGACAGGGCCATCGCCGGTGACGATGGCGCCCTGGCCTTCGATCAGGGCGATGACCGGGCCATTATTCCAAGCGGGCGTGGCTTGTTGGGCATAGCGCTCAATGTCGATGAAACTGCCCTGGCCGCCAACCCGGGCGAGGGTCGCTTCGCGCGCCTCGATGACATGACCCAGGCGGTCGATCAGGCCGAGCGTCTCGGCCTCTTCTGCCGTATGCGGGGCGTCTTCGAAAACGCTGCGCAGCGTCTCTTCGCTGACATTCCGGTCGCTGGCGATCCGGGCCACGGCGGTGTCGTAGATTGAGCCCATATAGGACAGGGTTGCTTCACGATGCGCCTCGGTGAAGCCGGTCTGGGTGTAGGTGTTGGCGGCGTTCTTGTATTCGTGGAACTGCTCGAATTGCGGCACCGCGCCGAAGCGTTCGAACAGGCCGCCCAGGAAAGTGACCTCGGAGGCGAGACCGGCGGGGGTGAAGCTTGCCGTGTCCTGCAACCAGATCTGGTCGGACCCGGAAACCGCGAAATACCCGGTCACGCTGGTGCCTTCAAAACCCTGGGCATGCGCGACGACGAATTTGCCGGCATTGCGGAATTCGGCGATGGCACCGCGCAATTCCTCGGCCACGCCCGGCGACATCCCGAACTCATTGGCACGGATGAAGATACCGGCAACGCGGTTATCGCTTTCGGCCTGTTCCAGCGTGCGGACGACGTCGACCACGGAGAGCGGTTCGGCGAACCCGAAGGGCGAGCGCGACGGGCTGTCCAGCCGGCCATCACGCAGGTCGAGCTCCAGCACCATCGCGGTCTGGGGCAGGGCGGTCTCGGTGCGGGCACCTTCGACGGCCATGCCGATCAGGCCACCGATCAGGAAGATGCCCAGTATGACGGTCAGGACGGAGCCGACGATAACGCCGACAATCGACCCGAAGAAAGTAATCCAGAACTGTTTCATAAGAGCCCTTTCGCCCCGCGCTTTCATGATCTGTGGCAGGCCCTGCAAGATGCAGTCCTGTTTTGCCCATTATGTAGGGTCTCATGGCGATTGGGTCGAGGGATGCGCAGTCGAACTGTCCCGCGCGCCGCGCAGCGGGCCGCCGGCGTGATGATGGCCAGGGGCCGGCACCAGGTGATGGGATGTCATTGAGGCGGGAAAGTGAATGGTCGGAGTAGCAAGATTCGAACTTGCGACCCCCGCCTCCCGAAGACGGTGCTCTACCAGGCTGAGCTATACTCCGAACCGAGGCGCGGCTTATAGCCAACTCTTTTCCGGCGCGCAACGCGGCAAAGGCAGCGTTTGATGGTCTCGAGCAGTGCGGTGTCGGAGCGGCCGGGATTGGCGCGTGGAACTGCAAATTCTGTCATTTGTACTGAGACCAACCGCATTGGGCCGTTGCATCCCTCCCGGCGGTTATGTAATTACGCCGAACCGTCGTCACTGACGGCCACGGTTGGGGCGTCGCCAAGTGGTAAGGCACCGGTTTTTGGTATCGGCATTCCCAGGTTCGAATCCTGGCGCCCCAGCCATTTTTTTTCATCATCACTGACCCGGAATCATGAGTTCAGGGCCGTTTTCGCCTCGCTGAGGCTGACAGGCCTGGCCTGACGCGTGTGTGCCGGCTTGTGCCTGATGTCCGAGTCGGCCATGTCGACGCGCTTTCTGACGCGCTTATCACCGAATTGTGAGTGTGAAGGGCGAGGCCTGGATTTTTGCGACCATCGGGTTTGCGCACGCAACTTTATGCGGTTGTCGATGCTATCCTTACGCGAACTGCAGTGCGCGGGTGATCCTGAGAGGCGAATCTCGCCTTATTGTGCGCAGTTCGAGCCGCATTCCGGCCACAAAGATGTATTGATCGTAGTGTAACGCAGGTGTTAGCGTTCCTGCGATTTTCAAGCGGCGCGCCTGCGCCTACGAGACGATGGGACAACCATCGCGGACCGAGTGAACTGCAGTTGCGGTAACCACTCATGCAGACTTGGGACGCTAAGACGCTGTATCGGCGGCTTGGTTAGGCCGCTTGAACCAAGGGTAGGGGGCCAGGCCAGCAGGTTGTTGCTGGCTCAGCATCGAAGTTTTTTTGGGGCGGGGAGTCTTTCGAGGCAAACCCGCATTGACCATTGTGAGGCGAGAAATGGTGAACTTGAAGAATTTGGTTCGCGCGTCGCTTATGGCGACAGTGGCGGCGGGCGCCTTTGGGGGGGCCGCCGTAGCGCAGCTGAACCAAACGCTCGAAGTCGCGCGGGGTGATACGCAGAACGGGGCTCAGACCCAGTCGCGCATCGAGCAGCTGGATGACCAGCGGACCGACATTGAACTGGAATTTCGCGCGCTGCTCGAGCAGATCGAGTCGCAGCGCCTCTTTGTCGAGCAGCAGCAGGTCTTCCTCCGTTCGCAGGAGAACGAGATTGCCTCGCTCGAGCAGCAGATCGGCCGCGTTGACAATATCGAGCGCGACCTCGCGCCGATGATGCGCGAAATGGTTGTGCTCCTCGAGGAGTTCGTGGCGCTCGACCTGCCCTTCCGCCTTGAAGGCGAAGCTGGCCGTCTGGCCCGCATCGAACGTCTTTACGAGCTGATCGACGATCCGAGCATCTCTCCGGCTGAACGCTATCGCGTCATCCTCAATGCTTACGACATCGAGGCCTCCTACGGTCGCGGCGTTGTCTCCTACGACGAAGAAGTCCTCGAAGAGGGCATTCCGGTTCAGGTGACCGTGCTGCAAATCGGCCGTGTTGCCATGATCCGGAAATATCCCGACAGCAGCATGACGATCCTCCACAACGGATCGAGCGACTGGGAAGCCCTTCCGGGTAGCTACGAAGCCAATGTGACCCGCGCCATCCGCATCGCTCAGGAAGTGACGACGCCAGAAGTCTTCCTGGCCCCGCTGCCTGGCCCGACGGTCGCTCAGTAACGGCTTGGAACGGAGAGTTAAGCTATGAAAACCACAATGAAGATGCTCGCCGCCGCCGTTTCACTTGGCGTGGCCCTTACCGCCGGTGTCGCGGCTCAGACCGAGCCGGCCGGTTCCCTGAACGAACTCCTCAATCGCGTGCGGTCCGACGCCCGCGAAGCCAGCGCTGAAAATGCCGCTCGCCTGCGTGAGTTCCAGCAATCGACCAACCAGCAGCAGGCCCAGCTCAACACGGCCCGCAACGAACTGGCTGCTCTCGAGCGTCAGGCGACAAACCTGTCGGCCGAGTTCGAAGCCAACCAGGTCCGTATTGACGAACTCGATGCCGAGCTTCGCCAGCGCCAGGGTGCGTTCGGTGAGCTGTTCGGTGCCGCCCGTCAGGCGGCTGGCGAATTCGCCGCCATCGTCAACCAGTCGCTGATCTCGGCCCAGTTCCCGGGTCGCGCTGACGCTCTGGAAACCCTGTCCAACAGCCGGACCCTGCCGACCCGTGCGGAACTCGATTTCATTCCGCGCCGTGTCATCGAAGAGATGATCCAGCAGCAGCAGGTCGTCACCTTCAATGGCCGGGTTACCGGCATTGGCGACGGTTCCGCGGTTCCGATCACCCGCGTCGGCCCGTTCCTGGCTTTCACCAATTACAACAATAACCAGCGTTTCGCCCTCTGGGGTGAGAGTGAAAACACGGGCGCCTACAGCCTGACCGATATGAGCGTGCAACCGCCGGGCAATATGGTCGGTGCCGCCTCGACGCTGTTCAATGCGAATCCGGGCGAAGTCGTGATGGGTGTTGTTGACCCGTCCCGTGGCCCGCTCCTGGACATCTACAAGGACGTCCCGGACCTCGAAGAGCGTATCGAACAAGGTGGTGCAGTTGGCCGGGTCATCATTGGCCTGCTCTTCATCTCCGCCATCTTCGGTATCTTCCGCATGGTCTCCCTGCTGATGACGCAGGCGGCTGTCTCCGGCCAGAAGCGCAAGTCTTCCGGTTCCAAGGGCAACCCGCTGGGTCGTGTCATGATGGCTTACGAAGCGGCCAAGGACAAAGACGTCGAGACGATGGAACTCAAGCTGGATGAAGCCATCCTGCAGGAGACTCCGAAGCTCGAATTCGGTCTCAACTTCCTGAAGCTGGCGGCCGGTATTGCACCGCTGCTGGGTCTTCTGGGTACCGTCACCGGTATGATCAAGACCTTCACCCAGATCACCCTGTTCGGTACGGGTGACCCGCGCATCATGGCTGGTGGTATCTCCGAAGCCCTGATGACCACGGTTCTGGGTCTGGTTGCGGCCATCCCGCTTCTGTTCATCCACAGCTTCGCGCAAAGCTTCGCGCGCGGCGTTCAGCAGGTGCTCGAAGAGCAGGCGGCCGGCATGATTGCTCGCCACGCTGAAGAACGCGCACAAGGCTAACCGGAGGAAGCGTTATGGATTTCCAGGCCGTACAAACCGGCCTTCAGGAGTTCCTCGAGCGCGGGGGCCCCGTCCTGGTTGTCATCATGGCAACAACTTTTGTGATGTGGGCCTTTATCCTCGAGCGCTTCGCCTACTTCTACATGGCGCATGACGCCATGGCGAAGTCGGCGAAGAGGGAGTGGAATGCGCGGGCAGACCGGAATAGCTGGTATGCCCACGCCATCCGCGACCAACTCATCTCGGAGGTCAAATCGCGTTGCGATCAGAATGTCGAGCTGGTGAAAACCCTCGTCGCTGTCGCGCCGCTCTTCGGACTGTTGGGAACAGTGACCGGCATGGTCTCGGTTTTCGACGTCATGGCAATCTCGGGTTCGTCCGATGCCCAGGCCATGTCGGCCGGTGTCTCGCGGGCCACGATTCCCACCATGGCTGGCATGGTTGCGTCCCTTTCGGGTCTCATCTTCGCCACCCAGATCGAACTCCTCGCCAAGCGTCGCGTGTCGAAGCTGGCGGACGAGCTCGAGATCGGTGAAGGAGCCGTGTCATGAGACGTCGCCAGCAACACAAGGACGATCAGGCCGAAGTGAACATGACGCCGATGCTCGACATCGTGTTCATTCTCCTGATCTTCTTCATCGTCACTGCCACCTTCCTGTCGGAAGAAGGCATCGACATGCGTCCGCCACCCGATAACGACTCGGAGACGCCGCCTGATGCAGCGCCGCCGATCGTCATCCAGGTTGATGATGACAATGAGATCTTCGTCAACCAGGTCCGGACCGATGTGGACCGCGTGCTTTCAGCTGTGAACCGCTTCCGGGCGGAGGAGCCGAATTCCGCAGTTCTTCTTGAGGTCTACGACGAAGCCGAGCACGGCATCATCGTTCAGATCTGGGATGAAATGGGTGCCAATGGCGTGCCGGTTTCAATCCAGCGTCAGACCGACGAATCGGGGAGGTAGACATGGCGAGACGTGCAAGCCGCGTGAATACCGATGAGGAAGACGTCGAGCTGAACATGACGCCCATGCTGGACGTCGTCTTCATCCTCCTGATCTTCTTCATCGTGACCTCCGTCTTCATCAAGGAGCCGGGTGTGGACACTGTCCGTCCCGACGCCGTGACCGAAGATGACGAGAACCCCTCCATGCTCGTGGCCGTGACGGCCGAGAACGAGGTTTGGGTCAATCGTCGGGTCTATGAGATGAACGAACTCCGCGGGATCATCGAGCAGTTGCTGCAAGAGAATCCCAAGGGTCGTGCCATGATCCAGGGTGATGAAGGTGCCAATATCGGTCTGATCCTCGACGTCCAGGAGCTCCTGTCGGAGATGGATGTCGAAGTGAAGATTTCGACGTTGCAGTAGCGAGAGGAAAGAAAATGGGTAATTTCATTCGTCTCGTTATCGGCGTTCCGGTTGCGGCGATCATCACAGTCTTTCTCTTCGTGCTTATGCAGCGCCTGATCTCGGTTGACGAGGTCATCCAGGAAGACAGTGTCGAGGATCGTCAGTTCTCGATTAATGATGAAGTGGCAGAGGTGGAAGCCCGTCGCCGCGACACCACGATCGATGACGTGCAACAGGTCGACCCGCCGCCCCCGCCGCCTCAGATCGAGCGGCAGCGTGCGGAGCAGCCGTCCGAAGGTCTCGCCACCGTCATGGGTGCGATTCCGGACTTCGAGGCCCCGCGCCTGGACTCCAACAATGTGAACTTCTCGGTCTCTGACCGCGATGCTCAGCCATTGGTCCGGATCCAGCCGCAATATCCGCTTCGCGCCCAGGAACGTGGGATCGAAGGGAGTTGTTGGGTTCGTTTCGACGTGACGCCGGACGGTACGCCGACCAATATCGACATCTTCCGGTGTGACAGCTCATTCTTTGAGCGTGCGTCAATCCGGGCCGTCGAGCGCTGGCGCTATAACCCGAAGGTCGAAAACGGTGTTCCCGTCTCCCGTACGGGTGTGGAAACGCGCTTCGACTTCGTGTTCGGCGACGACTGATCCGTGTGATCCGTGTGCGGCGGGCCTCCGGTCCGCCGCGCCACACCGGCCGGACGGGATACAGACAGGATCACCAGGATCCGTATCCCGCGAGTTTTTGAAAAGCCGACCCGGGGAGTTGGGTTGGTATGAAGGAGCCATCGATGACCCGTTTTTACGGTTTCGATACCAAGGGCCTCATGCGCGGCGTCGCATCCCTTGCCCTCGCCGTGTCCATGGCCGGGGTAATGATGTCGGACGCCGACGCGCAGCGCCGTCGCAACAATAATGACGAGGCTGAGTCCGAGCAGAACCAGGCGGAGCGGGTTTTCTCCGCTGCGATTGGTCAGATCGTTCTGGAAGCCCAGACACAGCAGGCCGCCGACCTGTTCGCTGATTCGATTGTCACGCTGAACCGCGCGCTCGGCAATGCCGCCATCAACCCGTATGAGCGCTCCATTGCGCTGCAGATGCGGGGGCGGTCCTACTATGAGACCGACCAGGTCATGTCGGCGATCCGCGACTGGGAAGCCGCGATTGAATCCGGCGGCATGCTGCCGAACGAGACGACCGATCTGCGCATCAATATCGGCCAGCTCTATATCGCCGAGGGTGATTATGCCCGGGGTATTTCGGCGCTGGAACAGGCCGTGGCCCAGGCCGGTGAGGACGTCCTCAATGTCCGCGTCATAAAGATGCTGGCCCAGGCCTATGCCCAGGCCGAGCGCTATCGGGAAGGTCTGCCCTGGGCGGAACGTTTCTGGGCGGAACATCCGCGTGCCGATCGCGTGCGCGGCGACTATTCGCTGATGCTGTTCTACTACCAGCAGCTCGAGCGCGTTCCGGACCAGTTCCGTATCATTGAAGAAATGGTGCAGCGCTGGCCGACCGAGAAGAATAACTGGCGCTCCTACGCCTCTCTCCTGGCCCAGACCGGCCGCGAGCAGGATGCGTTTGAAGCCAACAAGATCATGTATATCAACGGCATGTTCACCGAGAGCCGTGAGATCGTGGCGCTGGCCCAGTATTATTCCTACTATGAGTATCCCTATCGCGGTGCTGTTGTGCTTGAGCGCGAGCTCAATGCCGGCGTCGTCGAGCGGACCCGCAACAACCTCAATCTCCTGGCCAATATGTGGCGTCAGGCGCGTGAGTGGGAGCGGGCCATTCCGGTCCTGCGTCAGCTGGCTCAGCTGACCGGTGACGGGGATGATTATCTCAAACTGGCCGAAGCCCTGTGGCAGCGTCGTGAACTCGATGATGCCGAAGATGCCTTCACCGAAGCGCTGAACCGGGGCGGTCTTGATCGTCCGGGTGATGCGTGGACGCTGCTGGGCAATGTGCGGGCCGAGCTCGGTCGCGAGGAATCGGCGATCGCTGCCTTCCGTGAAGGTGCGCGTTATCCGTATTCGAGGTCGACCGCGAATGGCTGGGCGACCTTCATCACCAACCGTCAGCGGGCTGCCCGTGAGCGGGTCGAGATCCGCGAGCGCGTCCGCCAGGACGAGTGCCGTTTCTCGGTCGGTGACCTGATGGAAACAGCCATCCTTCTGGGTGATGTCGATGAGAATGGCCGCATCATCGTCGATGTGCCGGATCGCTGTGACGACCTGTACAACCAGTATGGCGAAGAGCGCAGTTCGGTTGCCGAGGCTGATGCCGCGGATGACGCGTCTGACGCCGGCTGATTGCCGCCTTCGACCGACCAATGATCAACGCCCCGGCTGGTTCAGCCGGGGCGTTTTTCTTTGTGGGCCGGCAAAGCGCCACCCGCACCGGTCGGGCTTGCCCCAAAGACAACCGCAAATCGCCACAATCCCGCCGCCTTGGCCGCCGAAGCTTTCATGACATGACGGTAATGCCGGGCTGGGGAGTTCGCGTCATGCGTTGGGGAGACGATCATGGACAGGATTACGCAACCGGCGCCTGGCGCCGGTCATCGCCTTGTGGCCATCGCCGCGCTGGCGCTCGGCCTCGCGCTGATTGCCGGTTTGACCACCGCTGCGCCCGCGGGGGCGATGCAGGACCGGGACGGGGCCGAGCAGACAATCTCGCCGGCGCTCGGGGAAGGATTGCTGGAATTGCTGGAGATGGAAGAAAGCGGGGCCTGGCTCGAGGTCGAGGCCGGTTATACGCGCCTGATCGAAGAGCGTGCCTTGACGCCCTATGAGCGCGCCGTCCTGCTGCGCCAGCGCGGGCGCGCCCGCTATGAGCTGGAACGGCTCGACGCTGCGATCAGCGATTGGCGCTCGGTCATCGCGCTCGCCGTCCTGCCGGACGAGGATGCCAATGCGCTGCGGATCAATACCGGACAATTACTGATGGCGGCCGAGGATTTTCGCGCCGGTATCAATCTCATCGAAGCCGCTATTGATCGCGGAACACCGCTGACGGTCGATCTTGCTGTGCGCCTGGCCCAGGCCCATGGCCGGCTCGACGATCACACCGGCGGTCTGCCCTATGCCCGCGCGGCCTTCACCATGGCCGAATCCGGGGGCGGCGCCTCACGCAATCAGTTTTCGCTCCTGCTCTATTTCTACCAGCAGCTCGAGCGGACGCCCGAACAGCTGGGCCTGATGGAGCAGATGGTGACGCGCTGGCCGGCAGAGAAAGCAAACTGGACCAGCTATGCCTCCCTGCTGGCGCAGGTCGGCCGCGAGACTGACGCGTTCGAGGTAAACCGGATCATGTATCTGAACGGCATGCTCAATTCGAGCCAGGAGCTGGTCCGGCTGGCGCAATACTATTCCTATTACGATTATCCCTATGGCGGCGCCGTCATGCTCGAGCGCGAGATCAATGCCGGCCGGGTCGAGGCAGAGACCGCCAATATGCAATTACTGGCCAATCTCTGGCGTCATGCCCGCGAATGGGAGCGGGCGCTGCCCGTTCTGGAGCGGGTCGCCACCACATCCGGGGCCGGGCCTGATTACGAGACCTACGGCGAGGCGCTCTTCCAGGCCGGCAATTTCCGCGAAGCCGAGGCCGTCTTCGTCCAGGCCATCAATCGCGGCGGCCTGTCGCGACCTGGTGACACCTGGACCTATCTCGGCAATGTCCGCGTGGAGATGGACGCGTTCAATGCGGCGGAACAGGCTTTCCTGCGCGCCCTGGACTGGGAGTATTCCCGCGCCGGTGCCCAGGGTTGGCTGCAATTCATCAGCTCGAAACGGCGGATCATCCGGCAGGGCGCTGCGCTTGAGCGCACAATCACCATTGAAAGCTGTGAACTCGCCATTCAACGCGCCCGTCTCCAGGTGGTCGTGTCCGAGGACGAGTATGACAGCGAGGGGCTGCGCGTGCTCGATCTGCCGGAGATGTGCGAGCCCTGGTTCGACACCTATGGCCACCGTCGGCCAGAGTCCGACCGGATCTGACAACGGACAAGACGACCGGGCGCCCGCACAACTCCCCGCAATCGCCCCAATTGACCGCGATTGCGCCCCGCTTTGGCCCCGCCCCGTGGCGAGGCTGATCGTGCGGCCCGACCTCGTGTTGTGAGGCGGGTCGCACCGGCCAACCCGGCGCCGGCGAACGGTGCCGGGCCCCTGGCCGGATATCGGGGCATACCTCTGTGAGGCCATGCAGAACTCGCCCGTGGGGAGGCTTGTTCAATGACAGCCATAGTCCAGAATTTACGTACACCGATCGTGCTGCCGGTCGCGGCAGCGATCACCGTCGGTCTTTTCCTGATGATGAGGCAGATGATTGATGTGCCCTTCGTGGCACCGGAGGTGGTGGCGGAAGCGCCGCCCGTGGAGATCCGCTTTGATGTCGTGGAAATTGAAGCGGATCGCAGCCGGCGACCGGAATTCGTGCCCGTTGCGGTTCCGCCGCCAGCGCCGGTACCGGACACGCCGCGATCGGCAGCGCCGGAGAATTTCGACGGCGTTGACAACTATCGGCTACCGCCGGTGGACACCGCCGAAATTTCCACAAGAGGGGGGCTGGTTTCGCCGGACAGCTCGCCGGTACCGATTGTCCGCATCCAGCCGGTCTTCCCGGCCCGTGAAGCCGCGCGCGGCAATTCGGGGAGCTGCACGGTGATGTTCGATATCACGCCGCAGGGCACGACCACCAATATCCGCCCGATCGCTTGTGACAGCCGGGCCTTCGAGCAGGCCACGCTGAATGCGGTCAGCCGCTGGCGCTACAACCCGCAGGTCCAGGACGGCGAACCCATCCTCTTCCGCGGCGCCACAACGCGGCTCGACTACCAACTCAACGGCTAGGGGCCGGCCTGTTGCAGAGGCGCACCCTTGTCATCCCGGATGGACGCCCCGCGCAGGCGGGGCGCAAGTCCGGGACCTAGGTGTTCGACCACATAGGTCCCCGCCCTGCAGCCCGCCTGCGCGGGCTATCCGGCGGGGATGACAAACTTTTGGCTTACACTTTCGTGGTCTCCCACGCCCGCATCTCGTCCGGCACAATATCCTTGGGGTCGACTCCGCCCATTTCCCAATAAAGGTCGCGCCAATTCGGATTGCCCGTCTCGATAAGGTTGATCTTCCAAGCCCGGCGCCACCGCTTGATGCGCTTTTCGCGGGTGATGGCATTGTTCACCAGTTCATGGCTCTCGAACCAGACAAGTTGATCGACGCCGTAGCGGGCTGTGAAACCGCCGGCCGTTCGGACCTTGTGGGCGTAGACCCGGGCCATTAGTTCACGCGTCACACCGCAATAGAGTGTGCCATGCTTGTGCGATGCGAGCAGGTATACGTGAAACATGA
>NZ_CAJQOO010000187.1 GCF_905480005.1 uncultured Maricaulis sp. | reverse complement strand
CGAAGACGGCAAGCCTCACCCCTTCCATCTCTACTCCATGCGACAGGCTATCGAGGAAGGCTTCATCCTCGACGTGCTGAAGAACTACTCGACCTACAAGGCCTATTACGAGCTGGAGAAGACCATCGAGGACGATCCGCGCTTCGAAGGTTCCAAAGCCCAGCGCAAGGTCGCCAAGTTCGCCCACCTGCATGACGACGCCATCGATCACAAGGTCGAGGTCATGGTCGAGCATTTCCGCCGCCATGTGATGGCCGAGCTGGGCGGTGAAGCCAAAGCAATGGTGGTGACAGCCAGTCGTGACGCTGCCCTGAAGTACTATCGGGGTGTGGAGCGCTATCTGGCGTCGAAGAGCTACAGCGAAATGGGCGTTCTTGTGGCTTTCTCGGGAGCACTCCCAGACGGCGCTGGTGGTGAAATTACCGAGCCGGAACTCAATGGCTTCGCCGAAACGGAACTACCCAAGAAGTTCGATGGGCCGGGCTACCATCTCCTGATCGTCGCGGAGAAATACCAGACCGGGTTCGACCAGCCGAAGCTCTGTGCGATGTATGTCGACCGCAAGTTGGCAGGGCTGCAGGCCGTTCAGACGCTCTCCCGGCTCAACCGGACGAAGCGAGGCAAGGACAAGACCTTCATTCTCGACTTCCAGAACTCCATCGAGGACATCCAGGAGGCCTTCAAGCCCTTCTTCGAGACAACCACGCTGGAGGAACGCTCCGACCCCAACCAGATCTATGAGTTGGAGCAGAACATCATCGGCTATGGCTTCATCGACCGGGCCGAGATCGACCGCTTCGCTGAGATCTACTTCAGGGAGGATGGGGTGACGACTGCCGACCGCCCCTCCCTTGAAGCCATTGTCCGCAATGCCGTCGACAGATGGCAGGCCGAAGATGGTGAAGGCCGCCGCGAGGAGTTCCGGCAGCTCCTCAAGAGCTATCAGCGCTTCTACGTCTTCCTGGCCCAGATCATGACGCTGGGGGATAGCTGGCTGGAGAAGCTCTACGTCTATGCCACTTGGCTTGACCGCAAGCTGCCCGACCGGGAACAGCCGGAAGACCCCGAAATCACAGACGATATGCTGCGCTTGGCCGCCTTCAAGGTCGAGCAAAAGGCAGAAGGATCGGCTTCGCTTCACGCGGGTGAAACAACCGAGTTGAAGCCCATCAGCGAGTTCGCAGCCAAACCCTTCACCGAGAAGGAAGCCAAGACGCTCCAGGAGATCATCGACGCGTTCAATGAGCGGCACGGGACAAAGTTCTCGAAGGCGGATTATCAGCGCTTCTTCGCCGCTTCCGAAAAAGTGATGGCCGACCCGAACATGCAAGCAACCCTCAAGAACAACCCGCCGGATGTCTCACGCGGGACCTACGAGCGGGCTGTCTATCCGGAGATCATCCAAGCATTCCAGCGGGACCGGGAGATGTCGAATATCATCCTGACAGATGGGGATGCACGAGCGAGGGTGTTTGATTTGCTGTTTTCGATGGCCTTGAGGCAGGTGAAGGAGGCGTCTTGAGCCGCTATTTGCGGGGAGAGAAGGTTGTGTCCATCCTAAAGCACAAAGCTTCGAAACCAGGCGTCAAAGAAACAGGCTCACATCCGGCCATCGGTGGCGAAAGGCAGCGATGAAAAGCTGATTGGCGGCCTCTTCCAGCTGATCGATCTCTGCGACGCGGGCATCATAGGTTTTCCAGTGCATGCCCTTTGGCTTCAGGGCGATCAACGCGCCGGTGCCCGGCTCCCCGCCCAGGGCGGTGCGGAGCTTGTTGGCGCGACGCAAGAGCCGGTCAAATTCCCGTTCCGACTGGCTCGCATAGGCCAGCCGGTAGCAATGCCGGCAAAGGAAGTATCGACCGCCCGCATGGAGTTTCACGACGCGCCGTCCGCACCGTGTCCCATTGACCACGCCGGGGCAGATGAACCACGGGCGCGTGCCGCCGAACCTGCAGGGCGTTGAGGCAAGCGCAACGGATTGCCGGACGTCCTTCCAGTCTTCCCCCCGCCACCGAAACCGGAAATCAAGGGTCAGCGCTCGGCCCGTGCTCTGCAGGGAAATATCAGCGACGCGCTCGCCTTCCCGCATCCATTGCCAGCCACCGGAAAATCCCGGCGCAAGGCAGCCTGCCCGGTGCAGCTGATTGACGTCCAGGCAGCGGTAATCCTCCACCTTGTCTTTCCAGCCCGGCCTGCCTGATCCGTATCCGCCCATCGTGATGCCTTTCCCGGTTTTACGAAATCGTTTGCGAAACTGATGATCAAATCGGTGTGTCGTGCGCCCCCAGCGCCGGGGGTATCTGTGCCGGGCTTGGGTCCGGCTTTGGTGTCATGATGCGCGCTTGCTCAATGCTATACGGGTGGACACGACTTTTCCGGACGGGTCGAAATGCTTTGAGGCCTTCAACCCGGCTTGGGTTTTCGAGCCGGTCGCGGCAATCGAGCGCGTTTCTCCGGCGCATCAGATTTGACGCGTTCATGCCGCTGATTTGTGGCGTCCCGATTTCATGCGCCGTTTCCATGTCTTGATCGGCAGGTTCGGATCCCCGGCAGCAGTTTCGGTGTCATAGCGGGTGAGCGAGGCCACGCGCTCCCGGCTTGCCGCATTGCCCCGGTTGCCGCCCTTGCGCTCTTCCCTCAGGAAGTCGCCCTCAATGAGTTCATCCACGGCCTTCCTGGCGGTGGCAGGCGCGCATCCGCACATTTTGGCCATGCGCCGCTCGCCAACCGGATACGCATTGGCCCTGTCCGGCCTGTACGCCGCGAGCAGGATCGCGATGATCTTGAAGGCCGGTGGCGACAGCTCCCCCCAAGCAGGGTGTTGCAGCCAGTGATCATAGAGCCGCGCGTGCGGTCGATCATGGCAACTGCTGGGATATGTCGGCAGCGACACCGGCTTGAGCCTGACACCCGCGCCTATGTCGCGCCGTGTTCGATCAAGGCGCGGATATCCTCCACACGCCAGACGGTCACGCGAGCGCCCAGCTTCTGAGGCTTGGGAAAGCGCCCATCCCGCACGCCCTGCCACCAGGTCGACTTGCTGACCGGAATGGGGCCTTGCGGGGCGAGGATGGATGAGAGGCGGACAAGGCCGGTTTCGGGAAATGCGGGGGTGGACTGCATGATGCGTCTCGATGCTGGCATCGCGGCCAGTGTCGCACGCTGCCGATTAGTAGCGCACATCATTGCTCGCAGACGGACAGGGTGTTGCGCACGTGGTTTTGATTGCAACACTACAGCTTGTAGCTATCCAGACGTTCTCTTACATGTGCCATCATATCGCTGCGGAGGATCGATAGCTGTTTCTGTACCTCCTCCTCAAAAGTATTTTCGTCATTGAACCATCTGGCGACAGTTGAGGGGTTGAGGTTCAAGGTTCTCGCGACTTGTCGGATCGAACCCGGTTGGCCCTGGTACCGTAGTTGCGCAGCTATCCAGGTTGAATTGGAGCGATTATTGCGGGCCTCCATAGCCCTATCTTCTGATGAGCGCTCGGCGCCAATTTGATGCTTTATAAGGACTACTAGGTCTCTAGGAATGTGCATTTCGTCATTCCGGTCCAGAGCATCTAACATCATGGCTATCAGATAGCTTACCAAGCTATTGCCGATTGCGTTTCCCCGGCTTTGGACATGGGTTTCGCCCGCGGATTCCTTGGCCTCCCGCTCGATCAAGCATTCCATCAGCTTCAAACTGATCGCGCTGATGCAGGCCGGGTCAGCATCAAGGGCACCAGCCATGGTTTCCGGGTTAATGCCGTGTTGCTTGAGAATGTCGGCGTTCGCAAAGAGCCAGTCGATGGACCAACTTGTGGCAACTTCGATCAACACTTCGGGGTTCGAGCGCCTCAGCTGAACGTAATGTTCAATTGTTGGGTTAGATTTGAACGCCTTCGACAAGTCATTGAAATCTCCAGTAACCCCATTGTGCTGCCGAGAGAGCCCATATCTGTCGTACGGCACGCCCTCCGCTAACCTAGTGTCCGATTTCCTTTTCTTCATCGCAAAGCCCCGTGGGAACGAATTCAGCAATCTCGCCGGCCCACCAGTCCGCCATCTTCACGCGTTCATCCCAATACCGTGCCCGGTGGTAGGCGCGGCGCACTTCATCCGCGCCAATATGGCCAAGTTCGACTTCAATCGCATCTGCATTCCAGCGCCCGCTTTCATTGAGAAGGCTCGACGCGCTGGCCCGGAAGCCGTGGGATGTGTGCTGATCCTTGTCGAACCCAATGCGCCGGAGTGCCTGATTCAGCGTGTTCTCGCTGATGGGCCGGTCGCGGGCGAGCGATGACGGGAAGGCGCGGTAGTTGCTGCCAGTCTCGGCTTGAAGCGTCCGCAATATGTCCACTGCCAGTTGCGGCAGATGCTTGGTGTGTTCCCGGCGCATTTTCGTGCGCGCGGCGGGTATCGTCCAGGTCGCGCGCTCTAGGTCGAACTCTTCCCAGAGCGCCAGCCGCAATTCACCGGGGCGCGGGTAGAGCAAGGCCATGAGCTTCAGAGCTGCCCGCGTGGATGGCGATCCGCTTCCATAGGCCCAGATCGCGAGGATCAGCTTGCCGTATTCCTTGAGGTCCGTGATCGCCGCCATGTGGGAAACCTTGGGCGCGATCAATGCGCCCCTCAGCCCATAGGTCGGGTCATTGTCTGCCCGCGCCGTTGCGATGGCGTAGCGAAACACTTGCCCGATGGTCGCGCGAAGTCTCTTGGCGGTTTCGAAATTGCCTTTTGCTTCCACCTTGCGGAGTGTCGCCAGAATAACGGCCGCGCTGATTGCGGTGATGGGCCGGTCGCCAAAGTCACCATAGGCCATATCCAGCACCCATTGTTTCTTCTTCAGGGTGACTTCGGCCTTCTTCTCCCTTCGGAGCTTGGCCATCAGTTCAGCAGCGATCTTCTTGAACGTGTGTTCGGTAAGGGCTTCCTCCGCCGCCTTCTTCTCCTTGGCGTGCGCGCTGGGGTCTATCCCCTCGGCAAGGAGGGTCTTGGCTTCGGCCCGCAATTCGCGCGCCCTTGCGAGCGTGATGGCGGGATACGGGCCGAATGAGAGAATGTTCTCTTTGCCGTTGAAGCGGTACCGCATCCGCCAGAGCTTGGATCCGGTTTTCTGGACCTGCACATACAGGCCGCCGCCATCGGCTTTCTTGTAGTCTTTATCGCGCGGATTGAATTGGCGCACCTGAAGATCGGAAAGCGGCATGTGCGGGCCTCTCACGGCTATCCCGCAGCAGGTTCGGGATACCCGCAAATCTACCCGCAAAATGCCCGCATGCCAACGGATATACCCGCACCATATCGGACAACTGGCTAGGTAGTTGGCTCAGTTTTCCGTTTAATTTTAAGCACTTATGGACGGTTTCGCTCGCTTTCGGAGAAAGCAATGGTGCCCAGGAGAAGACTCGAACTTCCACTCCCTTGCGGGAACTGGCACCTGAAGCCAGCGCGTCTACCAATTCCGCCACCTGGGCAGGTGTGCGAGGCGCGGTAACTAAAGCCGGGGCGGGGCGCTGTCAACGGCTTGCGTGCACGCGGTGCTGTGTTCCGCAGTTCAGCGCCAAGCGCATTGCCGCATGGACAGGCGCGCGGTTTTTTGGTCTATCCCGGACAAACCCTATTTCCGCGAGGGCAATCCATGCTGAGAGACGAGATCATCACCGTATTCGGCGGGTCCGGCTTTGTCGGGCGTCACGTGGTTCGGGCGCTGGCCAAGGCCGGCTACCGGGTCCGCGTCGCTTCGCGCCGTCCGCACCTGGCCCAGGACCTGCGTGTCATGGGTGTGGTTGGCCAGGTTCAGCTGATCCAGGCCAATCTGCGCGTGCCCAGCTCGGTCGAGCGTGCCCTGGATGGCGCCTCCGGCGTGGTCAATCTGGTGGGTGTCCTCAATGAGAATGGCCGCCAGACCTTCTCCCGCCTGCATGCGCTCGGGGCCAGGACGATTGCCGAAGCGGCGGCCGGCATGGGCATTTCCCGCATGATCCAGGTCTCGGCGATCGGCGCGTCGTCCGAGAGCGAGTCGCGCTATGCCCGCTCCAAGGCCGAAGGCGAAGCATCAGTCCTCGCCGCGATCCCCGAGGCAACGATCCTGCGGCCGTCCATTATTTTCGGAACCGAGGACGGCTTCTTCAATCGCTTCGGCGCCATGGCCCGCTTCGTACCAGCCCTGCCGCTCTTCGGCGGTGGCCAGACCAAATTCCAGCCGGTCTTCGCCGGCGATGTTGCCAAGGCCGTCCTGGCGGCCTTCGAGCGCAGCGAGGCGCGCGGCGAGACCTATGAGCTCGGCGGACCGGGCACCTACACGTTTGAAGCGCTGATGAAGTTCATTCTCGACGAGATCGACCGGCCGCGCTTTCTCCTGCCGCTGCCCTGGGCAATTGGCAGCGTGATTGCGACCGTGTCCGAAATCGTCGGTGCCCTGCCGCTGATGCCGGTGGTGATCACGCGCGACCAGCTGATCCAGCTGCGCTCTGACAATGTTGTTGCCGACGGCGCCAAGGGTTTGGCGGATCTCGGTATCGCCGGTGAGACGGTGGAGGCCATCGTGCCGAGCTATCTTGAGCGCTATCGCCGCTATGGCCAGTTCCACGAGCGCGAAGCCTGATCCCGCGATTGCATCTCGACCTAGTCAAGCGGGCCGCGTTCTGACGCGGCCCGTTTTTTCTGGCCTTGGCGTTGCCAGGCGAGGACGGGCAGTCCGGCGGCCAGAACCAGTAGACCGCCGACGCCCAGGGGCCCGTTCCACGGCCATTGTGGCGTCGACAGGAATAGCAGCGAGACCCCGGCAACCGCGTTCAGGGAGCCGTGCAGTCCGGCCGCGGCAACCAGGCCGCCGCGTTCTCGCAGATAGGCGTGATAGGGCGTCCACAGCGTGGTGAAGAGCGTCATGACGGCCACCCCGGTCCAGCCCAGGCCCGGATAATTATATCCCATCAGGATAATGGGGGCGTGCCAGATACCCCACAATACGCCGACCACCCCGCACATCGGCCAGAAGCCCAGACCGGACAGGCGCGGCTGCAACCAGCCCCGCCAGCCAAGCTCTTCGCTGATCATCAGGAAGACGGTGTTGAAAAGGATGCCAACAGGCAGTCCGACCGCGAGCTGGATCATCAGCAAGGTGCGGGCATCCATCGGTATGTCCTCGCCACTGGCGGCGATCTGGGCGGCGATGACGGCTGTCGGGTCGCCCGGTGCCTGTCCGGACAGGGCGAGTGTGGCGCCGATGGCGAGGGCGCAGATCAGGATCGGCAACAGCCAGCCGACCAGGGTCCACACTGCGATGCGGCCGAGGCCGAAACCGGCCAAGCCAATCGCCGCCAATCGCCTGCCCTCGTCGAAGATGAAGATGCAGACCAGGCCCGCGAGGGCGGGCCCCATCATCATCAGGGACAAAAGGCCCAGACTTCCCAGCGGTCCTTGGGCGCCCAGCCCGCCGGTGACATGGATGAGATAGGCGATTGCCCAGCTGAAACCGAAGGCGATGAGGAGGAAGACGGACAGGGCGCGCATGGCGATCTCTCTTAATTAGGTTTATCCCTAATCAATCATGCGTGCCCGGCCAGGGCAAGGAATTTCGTCAAACCGCTAAATAAAGAAGGCGAGGAGTGCGAGACCCAGTGCAACCCGATAGAGGGCGAAGGGCAGGAAGCCGATCCGGTCGACCAGTTTCATCAGGACGGCGATCGCGGCCCACGCCGTTATCGTGGACAGGCCGGCCACGATGAGACCGTTGGCCAGGTTGGCCCCGGCAGCAGCGCCGTCGGTGCGGGCCAGCTCGATCAGGGAGATCAGCCCAAATGCGGCAATGACGGGAATGGCCATCAGCATGGAGAAGCGGGCGCTCTCCTGGCGGGTCAGTCCCAGCCCGCGCGCGGCGGTCATGGTGACGCCCGAGCGCGAGGCACCGGGGATGAGCGCAAAGAGCTGGGCAAGGCCGATCAGGGCGGCCTGGCGAAAACTCATCGTCTCCAATGTGTCGACCTGGCGGCCATAGCGGTCGGCGAGCCAGAGCGGCAAGGCGAAAACCAGGGTCGCGATCGCGATCACCAGCGGCGAACGCAGCGTGTCGACGAGATCGAATGCGACAAGACCGCCGGCGACGATGAAGATCGGCGGCATCGAGGCACCGACGAGCAGCGCAATCCGGCCACCGGGTGTCATCCGGCCCTGGAGAAGGGCCAGCTTGCCGATGGCAACGGCGCCGATATCGCGGCGGAAATAGATCAGGACGGCCAGCAGTGAACCGGCGTGCGCCATGACATCGATCAGCGGTCCCTGATCAGCCTGGCCTGTGACTTCGGGTGCGAGGATGAGGTGGGCCGACGAGGAGATCGGCAGAAATTCGGTAATGCCCTGCACGAGCGCGAGAAGAATGAGATAGATCAAGCTCATGAAACCGGCCTGCTGGAGGGTGAGAAGGGATATTTGATCAAACGGCGGGGCTTGGCCAGCGCCTTGCCCCGTCCGCAGCCTGCCCGGCAGGGTCGGCCCGATTGACGGCAAAGCCGCAGCGGCCCAAAACCGGTGCAGAAGGACGGATCCATGCCCCATGATTTCGCTGGCAGCCCGCAAGGGCCCGGGCGGCTGAGCCCGAAAGAAGCGCTCAGCCATACCGGTCAGGCCACAGCCGCCTCTGTCGCGGTGGCCCTCATTCTGACCCTGACCAAGGCCGTGGTGTGGTGGATGTCCGGTTCGGTCGCCCTGCTGGCGTCCATGGCAGACAGCCTGCTCGACCTGACGGCTTCGCTGACCGTCTATCTGTCCGTTCGCTACGCCGCCGAGCCCGCTGATGCGGAGCACCGTTTCGGGCATGGCAAGGCAGAAGCCTTTGCCGGCATCATGCAGGCCATTTTCGTCGCCATGTCGGCTGTCCTTCTCCTGCGAGAGGGCGTCGAGCATCTGTTCAATCCGGTGGAAGTGCGCGCCAGTGGCTGGGCCATCGCCGTAATGGGCCTCTCCATCGTGATGACGCTGGGCCTGCTGGTCGTACAGACACGGGCGGTAAAGGAGACCGGGTCGGTAGCGGTGGAAGGTGACCGGGCCCATTATTTCTCGGACCTCGGCGCCAATGCGGTTGTTATCGTGGGCATTGTCGGCGCGACCGTGGGCGGACTGCTCTGGCTGGACGCGGTTGCGGCGCTGGCGGTCTCGCTCTGGCTGTTCTGGACGGCCTGGGGCGTGGCGCGCGGCGCCGGTGACCAGCTCATGGATCGCGAATTGCCGGACGAGGCGCGCGAGCATATCCGCAGGCTGGCCGGTGATGACCCGCGCATCATCGATATCCATGAGCTGCGCACGCGCGCGTCCGGCCCGCTCATCCATATCCAGTTTCACCTCGCGCTGGACCCCGATCTCACGCTCAGCGAGGCGCATGGCATTCTCGTCGACTGCGAGCGGCGCCTGATGGATGCCTACCCGGCCGCCGACATTCTCATCCATCCCGACCCGCATGGAGAGGCCGAGCCGCACGGCGCTGAATTTTTCAATGCAGAAAGCACGTCCAAGGACGCTTAGACTTCCGGTTGAAGCGGGTTAGCCTGACACCATGCGTACGCTCCACTTCTGGCCCCTCGACCCGTTTTCCCGACAGGTTCGCCTCGTGCTCGAGGAGAAATCCTTGCGTCATGACCTGCAGCTGGAAGTGCCCTGGGAGCGTCCGGACGATCTTCTGTCGCTCAATCCCGCCGGCACCACGCCGGTCCTGGTCGATGAAAGCGGTGGCGGTCGGCGTGTCATCGTCGAGAGCCGGGCCATCCTGGAATATCTCGAGGAAACCACGCCCAGCCCCTGTCTTTTGCCGGGCGGTCCGGCAGAACGCGCCGAGGCGCGCCGTCTCGTTGACTGGTTTGATCGCAAATATGATGGCGAGGTGAATGCCTATCTCCTGCATGAAAAGCTGGAGAAAAAGGCGCAGGGTCTCGGCGCCCCGGACCCGGCCGCCTTGCGCGCCGGCCGGGAGCATTTGCGCTGGCATCTCGACCATATGGCCTGGCTTCTGGAGGCGCGTGACGGTCTGGCCGGCCCGCGCTACACCCTCGCCGACATCGCGGCGGCGGCGCACCTGTCCTGCGCGGACTATCTCGGCGATGTGCCCTGGGACGAGTTCGAGCCCGTCAAGCAATGGTATTCCCGCGTCAAATGCCGCCCGGCCTTCCGGAGCCTGCTGGCGGACAAGCTGCCGGGCGTGCCGGCGGCGGCGCATTATGCGGATCTGGATTTTTAGGCACGGCGAATGGGCCCCGACTCCGTCAAATCCCTCGCCCTCGAACTCGGCTTCTCCGCGGTCCGCATCTGCCGGGCCGATGAGGCCTGGGAGGCGGGTGAGCGTCTCGCCGAGTTTGTCGCCGATGGTCATCACGGCTCGATGGGGTGGATGGCGGAGACGCTGGCGCGGCGTCAGCATCCCACGGCGATGTGGCCGGATGCGAAGTCGGCCGTGGTGGTCGGGCTGAATTACGGGCCGGAGCAGGATCCGCTGCCGCTTCTGGAACGACGCTCGGAAGGTGTGGTTAGCGTCTATGCGCAAAACGCCGATTATCACGACCTGCTCAAGAAACGCCTGAAACACCTCGCCCGCGCTTTCGCGGAGAAAACCGGTCAGCAGGTCAAGGTCTTCGTCGACACCGCCCCCCTGATGGAAAAGCCGCTGGCGGAAAAAGCGGGTATGGGCTGGCAGGGTAAACACACAAATCTGGTCTCACGGGATTTCGGCTCCTGGCTGTTTCTCGGCGTGATGCTGACCGCGGCCGAGCTGGAGCCGGATCCGCCAGAGCGCGATACGTGCGGGTCGTGCCGGGCCTGTCTCGACATCTGCCCGACCGACGCTTTTCCAGAGCCCTATCGGCTCGATGCGCGGCGGTGCATTTCCTATCTGACCATCGAGCACAAGGGCGTTATCCCGCTCGAATTCCGTGCCGCCATGGGCAATCGTATCTATGGCTGCGATGACTGCCTCGCGGTCTGCCCGTGGAACAAGTTTGCGCAGACCAGCGCCGAGATGGCCTTCCATCCCCGCCCGGAGCTCAAGGGGCCGCTCCTGGCAGAGCTGGCGGCGCTCGATGATGCCGCCTTCCGCCAGGTCTTCACCGCCTCGCCGGTCAAGCGGATCGGGCGCGACCGCTTTGTCCGCAATGTCATGATCGCGATCGGAAATTCCGGCGATGCGCAGCTGATCCCCCGGGTCGAGGACGGGCTGACGGACGAGGCGCCTGCGGTGCGGGCGATGGCCGTGTGGGCGCTTGCCCGGCTTGACAGGGGGCGGGCTGAAGCCGCCGCGGGTGCGGCGCTGGAAGTCGAGGCGGATGAGGGTGTCGGCGCCGAATGGCGCCGTGTCCTGGCCCTGTCCGAATAAGAAATCCGGTCGCCCATTGAGGGGATATTGTCTTTTGAGGCGCTAGCCTGACATCCTGAAGCACGACGATGACAGAATGTTCGGGGGGGCAAGAGTCATGACCGGTTTGAACAAGGGCGGCGCAGCATGACGTCGGCAGACTTTCAAAGCGACATGCCGCCTGAGGCGATTTCGGTTCTTATCTGCGAGCATAGCAGTGTGCAGCTGCGCATCCTGTCCGAAGCGGTAAGCCAGGCAGGTTATTCCGTCCAGACAGCCTCGTCGGCCGAAGAGGCGCTCAAAGTCCTGACATTGATGCCGGTCGACATTTTCCTCACCGGTATCGAGGTCGGATCGGTGTCGGGCCTGGAAGCCTGCTGGTCGCTCAAATCGAATGCCGAGACCGAGTCCGTCTACACGATCGTCGTCACCGCGTCCGGTGAGGACCGGCGGGTCGAGGAATCGCTCGATGCGGGCGCTGACGACTTCATCCGGAAGCCGGTCAACATGACCGAATTGCGGGCTCGCCTGCGGGCCGCCAGTCGCCTGGTTCGCATGCAGAAACAATTCCGCAGCCTTGCGGAGACCGACGCGCTGACCGGAACCGCCAATCGTCGCGCCTTCATGCAATATCTCGAGATGAAGGCCCAGAATGCGACCCGGGATGACACACCGCTTTCGGTTGTCATGGTCGATCTCGATCACTTCAAGACCATCAATGACACGCACGGTCACGCCGCGGGCGATGCCGTGCTGATCGATACGGTGATTGCGATCCAGGCCTGTCTGCGCAGCGGCGACATGCTGGGGCGGCTGGGCGGCGAGGAGTTCTGTGTCGTCCTCCCGGGCGCGGGCCTGCATTCGGCATCGCTGGCCGGAGAGCGGATCCGTGCGGCTGTTGAGGCCATGGCCATCAAGACCGACAGCGACAAAGGCATTGCGGTTTCGGCCACCCTGGGCGTCGCCAGCCTCGGGAATGGGGATCTCATTGCCGCGCCGGACCTGCTGCTGCAGGCCGCGGATTCAGCGCTGTATCGCGCCAAGGCTGCAGGCCGCAATCGTGTCGAGCTCGATGACGGCCAGTCGCCGTCTGATCAGGCCATCCGCGCCGTAGGCTGATTACTCGTCATCATTGGTTGCCGTTCGGCGCGCTTCCAGGATCGCGCCACGCAGAAGCAGGGACGGAATGTCGTCCGGCTCCTGTTCGCGGGCATTTTCCATGGCGGCCCAGGCGGCGTCCAGCTCGCCGCGCGCCAGATGGGCCTGACCCCGATAGCGCCAGCCGGCAGCCAGATAGGGCGCCTGTTCCACAAGCACGTCAGCATCCTCGGCCAGGCCGTCCCAGTCCTGCGTCTCGGCACGCAATTGCGCCCGTGCGAGCCGGGTGGCAATGGCGTCCGGCTGGAGGTCCAGAGCCGCGTCATAGGCCTCGTCCGCTGCGTCGATCATGCCTTGAGCGAAACGGGTGTCCCCGGCAAGGGTCAGCAGTTCGGCGCGCTCCGCATCGACCATGCCGACGGCGAGGCCATCTGACAGATTGGCCAGAATATCGGCACCGATTGCGGGCTCACCGAGCGCGATCAGGGCCCGGGCCTCGCACACTTCCGCCGGCCAGCCGCCGCCTTCAAGGCGCCAGGTCTGCGCCCGCTCGAGCGCGTCGCTGGGATTGAGCTGGACCTGGCCGAGGCAGGCATCAAAGCGCACCCGTTCGCGATAGGCCGCATCGGTCTGGGCGAGTGTGTTCGGGGCGAGGGCCAGCACAAGAAGGCAGGCGGGCAGGGCAAGGCGCATGGGGCAACTCCAGGACAGGACTGACACCGGACCGTACGCCCCCGCGTCGCCGATCCTGCTCTCAGCAATAATGCAGAACAGCCGCGCCAGGATAGTCCCCGTTCACACACCCGTGTGGCGACACCGAGGTTTGTTTTCCGGGCCGAGCTATGGAAAAAGAGAGCAACAGCTTTCCGAGACGTGCTCGGCGCTGATGAGGACTCCCTCCCTTTCATGATCATTCTCCAGGTCATCCCCGAACTTGAAGCCGGCGGTGCCGAGCGCACGACACTGGAAGTCGCCGAGGCGGTGGTCGAGGCGGGCGGCCGGGCATTGATTGCCAGTGAGGGCGGACGCCTGGAGTCCGAATTGGCCGCGATCGGCGGCGAGTTGATCCGGCTTCCGGTGGCGAGCAAGAATCCGCTGACCTTGTGGTCCAACATGCGCGCCCTGGTCGCGCTCATCCGGCGCGAGGGGGTGCAGATCGTGCATGCGCGCTCACGGGCGCCGGCCTGGAGTGCCAAATGGGCCTGTGATCGCACCGAGGCGCATTTCGTCACGACCTATCATGGCACCTATAACGCCCGCTCCAGCCTCAAACGGCGGTATAACGCCGTCATGGCGGCCGGAGAGCGGGTGATCGCCAATTCCAGTTTCATCGCCGACCATGTGCGCCGCGAACATGCCGTGCCGGAAGACCGTCTGGTGGTGATCCCGCGCGGTGTCGACCTGGCGCGCTTCGATCCCGCTGCTGTGACAGCCGAGCGGGTCGAGGCGCTGGCCCGGGACTGGCGTGTGGATGGGGTCGATGGGCCGCGCCTTCTGCTGCCGGGTCGTCTGACCGGCTGGAAGGGGCAACGCGAGGCGGTCCGGGCCCTGGCTGGCTTGCCCGCCCTGGACCCGGCACCGCACCTCTTGCTCGCCGGTGATGCCCAGGGGCGTGAAGCCTATGTGGCTGAGCTCGATGAATTGGCGCGCCAACTTGGCGTTGCAGACCGGGTTCATCGTGTTGGTCATTGTAGCGACATGCCGGCCGCCTTCGCCCTCAGCGATCTTGTCCTGACCCCGTCTGTCGAGCCGGAGGCCTTCGGGCGGACCGCAGCCGAGGCCGGGGCAATGGGGCGTCTCGTTATCGCGGCCGATCATGGCGGCGCCCGCGAGGTTGTGCGCGATGGTGAAACCGGCTGGCGTGTGCCTCCGGGCGATGCCCGGGCGCTGTCTGCCGCGGTTTCGGCGGCGCTTTCACTCAGCCCGGAAGCGCGCGCGGACATGGCCGGGGCGGCGCGCAACTACATCACAACGCATTTTTCTGCCCGCTCCCTGCAAGCTTCGACTTTGCGGGTCTATCATGAGGTTCTAAACTCCTCCCCATGACCGAGCCGCAGCGCGACATAACCTATATTCTTCATTGGGGTGATCTGACCTCGACCGTCCGCATGCTGGCGGCCGCCAAGATCATTCGCGACACGTATCGGCGCGACCGGATCGTGTTGCTCACCACGCCGGATTTCGAGAGCCTGCTGAGGCATTGCCCCTGGTTCAATGCCATCGAGACCGACGCCTGTCCGGATACCCGTCCGATGGCCGGGTTGCGCGACAAGCGGATCAAACTGTCCAAGCCCGTCAGGATTTTCGATCTGGCCGGGACCGCAGACAGCCGCAAGATCAAGGGGCTCTTCCGTTTCTCGAAATGCAAATGGCATGAGGTCGCGGCGCGCGAAGGCGATCCGCAGCATCCGGTGGATGCCGTATCCGGCGCGCTCAATGCCGCGCTCGGGCTCACACCGGACTATTACCCGCTTGGCGGGGCCCCGGCCCCGGATGCAAGCTGGGTCGATTTCCTGGCCAAACAGTCGCGCATGCTCGACCCGGAATATTTTGGCCTCAATGGTCCCTTCGCCCTGCTCGCCCCGGCCGGCGAGAGTGTGAAGCCGGCCTTGCGCTGGCCGATGGAAAAATGGGCCGCCCTTGCGCATGAATTGCTGCAGGCCGGCATTACGCCAGCCCTGATCGGCGGACCGGATACGCGCGATGTCGGTCGACATGTGTCGCAGGTTGCGCCGGGCGCCCGCGACATCACGGGCAAGGCCAAGCTGCCTCAGCTGGCGGGTCTGGCCCGGCGGACCTGTTTCGTTTTCTCCGAAGACACCCCGCTCCTGCATTTGCTGGCCGCATCGGGGGCGCCCGCTCTGGCGCTTTATGGCGATGTCGGGGATCCCGCACTGATCGCGCCGCGCGGCTCTGCGCCGGTCATTTTGATGCATGCGACGACATTGGCCCAGGTCACGCCGGAGGAGGCGATCGCCGCCATGCGCTTCGCCGGCGGCTTTGCCGACGCTCCGGCTGCGGCGTGAACCGCTCAGCAAGCTTGCCAATTGTGTTCATTTCACCATAGTGCCCGCCTCCCGGCGGACCTGAGGCGCATTTTGCCTGTTTAGGGCTTGATCCTGCGCCCTCCCGGGAGGATTAGTTAGGTTCAGCTTTGGGGCCACAAGGGAGAAGATGCCATAGCCCGTAGACCGCACGCTGCGCAACCGCCCAAGAAAGAGGGCCCGCGCATAAACCGGGATATCCGCGTACCGCGGGTGCTCCTGATCGACGAAACTGGAGAAAAACAAGGCATTATGCCGACTGAAGCGGCGCTTGAAGCGGCCGAGGAAGCCGGACTCGACCTCGTTGAAGTGTCGCCCAATGCCGATCCGCCTGTTTGCAAGATCGTCGATTATGGCAAGCTGAAATACCAGGATCAGAAGAAAAAGGCCGAGGCCAAGAAGAAGCAGAAGACCGTCGAGATCAAAGAGATCAAGATGCGTCCGAATATCGATATTCACGACTATCAGGTGAAAACGAAGGCGATGACGCGCTTTTTCGAAGCTGGCGACAAGGTCAAGGTGACCCTGCGTTTCCGGGGCCGTGAAATGGCTCACCAGGATCGCGGCATGGACATCATGAACCGGGTCAAGGCAGATTTCGGTGAAATCGCCAAGGTCGAGTTCGAGCCCAAGCTCGAAGGCCGCCTCATGGTCATGGTGATGGCACCGCGCTAGGCGGACCTCCCCGACCAGACACGAAAACGGCGCCTCGACGGGCGCCGTTTTTGTTTCCAGGCCGTTTTGATTTCAGGCCGTGCTTGTTTTCAACCGGCCGGCTTGGCGGGCGCCTCATCGACATGTTCCAACCCGTCGGTCTTCGCCAGTTGCGGGAAGAGCCGGAACCAGGCCGCCGCGGTAACCAGGGCCATGCCACCGCCCAGCAATACGGCGCCGACTGGCCCGAGAAAGCGGGCGGCGACTCCGGATTCGAACTCACCCAGCTCATTCGACGCCGAGATGAAGATGAACTCCACAGCCGAGACCCGCCCGCGCATGCCCATTGGCGTCGCCAGCTGGATGATGGACTGGCGGATAAAGACCGAGATCATGTCGGCAGCGCCGGTCACCGCCAGAGCAATCATGGACAGGATCAGGACTTCTGACAGGGCGAAGCCGATCATGGCGACGCCATAGACTGCGATGGCCGCCAGCATCCAGGCACCAATGCGTCGTGTCAGCGGTCGGGTCGCCAGCAAAAGCGCGATGATGGCGGCACCGATGGCCGGTGCGGTGCGCAGCAGGCCAAGCCCGACCGTGTCGGTATGCAGGACATCCCGGGCAAAAACCGGCAACAGGGCCGTGACCCCGCCGAACAGGACCACGACAAGGTCGAGCGAGATCGCGCCCAGCACGACCTTGTTGTCGCGCACATAGCGCAGGCCTTCGATGACCATTGAGAGGCCGCGCTGGCCTTCCAGTTTTTCGTGACGCGGTGTTCGGGCGGTCGCGATGAAGACGGTCGCGACGGCCAGCATGCCAGCGCTGACCAGATAGACGGTGGTCGGCCCCAGAATGTATAGCAGGCCGCCGATCGCCGGCCCGCCAATGGCCGCGCCCTGGAAGCCGAGCGAATTCCAGGCAATGGCCTGGCGCATGTCATCGCGCGGAACGATCCGCGCCATCAGCGCGCTCGAGGCGGCGGGCGAGAAGGCATGGGTCACGCCGAGGAAAGTCGCGGCGCCATAGACGATGACCAGGGTGACCGGTCCGGTGAAGAACGGGCTGACTGCGAGGGCGAAGGCGCACGCGACCCGGATCAGATTGGTGACAATCAGGATGAGTTTCCGATCAAGCCGGTCCGCGGCCTGCCCGCCAAGCAGTGACAGGAAGAAGACCGGCGCGAACATGGCCAGGCCGACAAAGCCGAGCAGCAGTGCCGATTCCTCGACTGACCGGGTCTGGCGCGCGACGTCATAGACTTGCCAGCCAATCGCCACCGCCTGCATCTGGCGCGCAGCCGACAGCAATTGCCGCATGATCCAGTAGTGGCGGTAGGCCTGATTGGAGAAAATCGACAGGGAGGGCGTCAGCACGAGGCGAAATCCGGACTTCGCCGCCCGACGCGGCGCGAGACTCGATTAACGCGCTTTCCTCCGAAAATTCAACAGTCTGGCAATTTCGGTTCGGCAGGTGCACGATTTCCGCCCCGAGTGTGCCGGAAAGGCGACTCACCCGTTCAGATGATGTTCAGCGCCGGGGATTTCTGATGATATCGTACTCGAAGCGTGATCAAATGATGCGGCAGACGGATGATGATGCCGCTGCTCACAAGAATGGAGACAGTATGAACCGGCCCCCGTACTCGGCCCTGCTTTCCGCCATCGCCCTGACCGTACTGGTTGGTGGTGGCTCGGCACTGGCCGCCCGTGAGGATGCCGGGGACGATCTCTATCTGTCGGCCGGCTTCACGCCGGACCCGCGCACCGTGGACCTGGTCCTGGACGCGCGTATCGATGCATCGACCGTGAGCGCGCCGGACTGCCATGGCTTTGTCGCCAGCGAGCAGCCGGATGTCGCGCTCTATTACAATGCCGGACCCTTTCCGCTGATCCTGTCGGCCAGTGCCGAGCAGGACATGACGCTGATCGTCAATGCGCCCGACGGTGAATGGTATTGCGATGATGACAGCGGCAGCGGTCTCAATCCGTCCATCCGCTTCGGTGAGCCCGCCTCGGGCAATTACGACATTTGGGTCGGACGCCATATCGGGCCCGGCCCGGCGACGGCCCGCCTTTCGATTTCCGAACTTTACAGCGAGTGACACTTCAATCCTGGGGGAGAGACAGATGAAGTTGCAATTGATGACAGGGGCCGCGCTTGCGGCCATCGTGGCGATCGCACCGGCTCAGGCCGTGCAGGACCCGTCTGCTGCGCCCGCCTATGGCTCCGGAGCCCTGAGCTCCGGGTTCACACCCGACCCGGTGTCGATCGGCCTGCGTGCCGGCGGGGCCATGCCGGCCAGTGACGCCTCGGAATGGTGCCCGGGTTATGTCAGCTACCAGCCCTCCTATAATCTCGATTATGATGCGGGCGGGTATGATCTCTATCTCTCGGCCGCGGCGGATGTGGACACTGTTCTGCTGGTCAACGCACCCGATGGCAGCTGGCATTGTGATGATGACGGCTCGGGCTTCGGTCTGAACGCTGGCATGATGTTCGTGGATCCGCAAAGCGGCGTCTATAATATCTGGGTCGGAACCTATGGGTCCGGCGGTGGATATTCGCCCGCCATGCTGCACATCTCCGAGCTCGGCTTCGATGACAGCAACCCCTACTCGCAGGCGCCGAGCGCCAATATGGCCCCGCAATACGGCACGCTGAGCCTGAGCGAAGGCTTCGCTGACGATCCGCGCACCATAGCGGTTGAGGCCGGTGGCGAGCTCGAGCTCGGCAATTACGGCGTTTGCTGGGGCAATGTGGACCGGGCACCCGACCTCTGGGTCGATTATGCCGGCAGCGAGACGTTCGACCTCTATATCTCCATGGAAGCCGAGAGTGACACCACGCTCGCGATCCAGGGACCTGATGGCGACTGGCATTGCGATGATGACAGCGCAGAAAACCTGAATCCGGGCGTGCAGATTCGCGATCCGCTGCCGGGCCGCTATGCGGTCTGGACCGCGCGCTACTCCTCGGGCGCCTATGTGCCGGCGACAGTCTATGTGTCCGAGCTGGGTTTCCTGGGCAATATTGACGAGCCGGCCGTGCTCGACTTTTCCCTGCCCTCCCAATCGGGTTCCGCGGCCTTGCAGGCCGGATTCATACCGGACCCGTATAATGTCCCGGTGATGGCTGGCGGCGGCGTCGACGTCTATGAGGCCGTCGGCGACGATGTCGAGACCGGCTATTGCCGCGGCTGGGTCGACAGCGCACCGGATTTCGATCTGGACTACCAGGCCGGGGATTTCGATCTCTACCTCTCCGCCTCCTATGACGGCGATGCCACCCTGGTGGTGAATGCCCCGGATGGCAGCTGGCACTGCGATGATGACAGCGCCGGTGAACTGAATCCGGGCCTGCGTTTCGACAACCCGCAATCGGGTCGCTACGACGTCTGGGTCGGCACATATGGCGAGTATGATGGCGGCCCGGCGACGCTGCATGTCTCCGAACTTGCCTTTGGCGGTGGATTCGAACCGGCCTATCCGCTCGATTTCACCCTGCCGGCCAATTACGGTGGCGTTGACCTGACCGGTGGCTTTGTTCCGGATCCCTATCTGGTTGAGCTGATGGCGGGTGGTGATCTGGAGGCTGAAGTCGCGGCGGATTCGTCCTGCCGGGGTTTTGTCACCGAGGCTCCCGATTTCGAACTGACATTCGAGCCGGGCGCTCTGGACCTCTATATCTCTGCGGTATCCGATCGCGACACGACCATCGTGATCAATGGTCCGGATGGCAGCTGGTACTGCAATGATGATGGTGCCGGCAATTTCAATCCGGGCGTTCATTTTGCCGAACCGCGGGCCGGGGTGTATGATATCTGGGTCGGAACCTATTCCGAAGGCGGACCGGCGGATGCCGTTCTGGCCATCTCCGAACTCGGTTTCTACGAAGAATAAGCCGCGCAGCGCGCGGGGATCAGGAAGGGCGGCCCGCTTGGGTCGCCCTTTCTCGTTCCGGCTTCATTGCCGGATGTTCGGGTTCCGCAAGAAAAGCGCCGTCGAGCGCAGTTCGGTCCTAGGCAAGCCGTGAATGTTATACTATATCATTCCGACATCGAGCCCGGACACACCATGTCGAACAATCGCCCCATCGCTGATCACCGTAGCAAGCTGGACGCCACAGGCGTTGGCCTGTCCGCGCTGTGCATTGCGCATTGCCTCTTCCTGCCGGCGGCCGCTGCGGCGACGCCGATGCTGGTGCCCGAGGCGGGTGAATTATTCGGTCTGAGCCATGACTGGCACCTCATCCTGCTGGCCATTGCCGCACCGGTCTCGCTGATCGGTCTGGGCTGGAGTGTCCGGACCACGGGCGCGGGCTGGCCGATCCTGCTGACCGGGCTGCTGGGCCTTGGCCTGATGGCGACGGGCGCCTCGCACCTGTTTGATCGCAATATCGAAACGCTGCTGACCTTGGCGGGTGTCACCATTCTGGCCGGAGCGCATTTCGCCAATTGGCGCAGCCGGGCCCGCGCCGGTCATGTCCATGCGCGCGATTGCGGCCTATGTGACGACCACGATCACTGACACGACGACTCGCAAGACCGCTTGCAATCAGGCGTATTGCGCGTATAAACCCCCGCTTCCAACACCAGCCAACCGGGCCTTATTCGACATGCCCGCTGGCTGAACCATCCACCGGACGCTTCCGGGCGTCCTGCAAAGGAGATGAAAATGTCGAAGATGAAGACGAAGAGCGGCGCAAAAAAGCGCTTCAAGCTCACTGCCACGGGTAAGATCAAGGCGGGCCAGACCGGCAAGCGCCATGGCATGATCAAGCGGACTCCCAAGCAGATCCGCAACAAGCGCGGCCAGGTGACCCTGTCACCCCAGGACGCCAAGATCGTGAAAAAATACCTCCCGAACGGCCTTTAGGCCGCTGGCACCGAGTAGGAGCACTTAGACATGTCTCGAGTTACGTCCGGACCGGCGACCGCTAAACGCCACAAGTCAGTCATCAAGAAAGCCAAGGGCTATTACGGCCGCCGCAAGAATACTTTCCGCGTTGCCGTCCAGGCCGTGGAAAAGGCCGGCCAGTACGCCTATCGCGACCGCCGCGCCAAGAAGCGCAGCTTCCGCGCGCTTTGGATCCAGCGCATCAATGCCGGCGCACGCCAGTATGAGATGACCTATTCGGTCTTCATGAACGGTCTGAACAAGGCTGGCATCGAAGTCGACCGCAAGGTCCTCGCCGACATCGCCATGCACGAGCCGGATGCCTTCAAGGCCCTGGTCGATCAGGCACGCGCCGCTCTGGGCTAAACGCCTGGAACATCGAATTTCGAAGAGGCCCGCCAGCGCGAAGTTGGCGGGCCTTTTTTAGACTGAGAGGAATGCGATGACGGTCCAGATTGACCTTGACCAAGATCAGGCCTTGGTGCTGTTCGAGCTGCTGCAAGCCCTGTCGCCGTAACCCGCGGAAGCGGATGCGATCATTGTTGATCATGTCGTCTGTTCGCTTGAAGCGCAGCTGTCAGAGCCATTTCAAGCAGACTACCAGGCCAGATTGAAGTCGGCCCGACGAAGGCTACTAGACGGATCAGCCTAGTAGGTCCTTCCCCTTGATGGGGAAGGTGGGCCGGCGCGCAGCGTCGGGTCGGATCGGGTGAAACGCGTCAGCGTTCTAATCCTGACGGACCGTCACCCACTCCGTCTCGCCGCTGCGCGGCGATCCACCTCGCCCATCAAGGGCGAGGACCTATTTGCCCCCCAGCCGTCACTCCCGGTCGACACACAAAACCCCAGCCGCTAAATCCTTCCCGACCGTATGGGACGACACGACATGACTGACATTTCCAATCTCGACACGCTTGAAGCCGAGGTCCGCAGCCAGATCGATGGCGCGACCGATGAGGCCGGGCTGGACGCGGTGCGCGTTGCGGCGCTGGGCAAGAAGGGCTCGGTGTCGCTGATGATGCGCGAGCTGGGCAAGATGAGCCCGGAAGAACGTCAGGTGATGGGCCCGGCGCTCAATGGTCTCAAGACCCGGCTCAATGAGGCCATCGAGGCGCGCAAGTCTGATCTGGAAGCTGCGGCCCTCAATGCGGCCCTGGCCAGCGAGACGGTCGATGTCACCCTGCCTGTGCGTCCCGGCCCGACCGGATCCCTGCATCCGATCACCCAGGTGATGGAAGAGCTGGCCGTGATCTTCGCCGATATGGGCTTTGCGGTTGCTGAAGGTCCGGACGTCGAGGACGACTTCCACAATTTCACGGCCCTGAATTTCCCCGAAGGTCACCCGGCCCGCGACACCCAGGACACCTTCTTCATGAAGCCGGACGCGGACGGCATGCGCAAGGTCCTGCGCACGCACACCTCGCCGGTGCAGATCCGCACCATGCTGGAAGGCAAGACGCCGATCCGCATCATCGCGCCGGGTCGTGTCTATCGCTGCGACTGGGACCAGACCCACACGCCCATGTTCCACCAGGTCGAGGGCCTGGTGATCGACAAGGAAACCCATATGGGTCACCTCAAGGGCACGCTGATGGACTTCATCGCCGCCTTCTTCGAGACCGACCAGGTGGAAGCACAATTCCGCCCGCACCACTTCCCCTTCACCGAACCGTCGGCCGAGATGGATGTGCGCTATGAGCGCGTCGGTGACGCGGTGAAGGTCGGCTCCGGCGACAAGTGGATGGAAATTCTCGGCTGCGGCATGGTCCACCCGAATGTCATCCGCAATTGCGGCCTCGACCCGGACGAATACCAGGGCTTCGCCTTTGGCATGGGCGTCGATCGTCTCGCCATGCTCAAATACGGCGCGCCCGACCTGCGCGACTTCTTCAATTCCGACGTCCGCTGGATGGCGCATTACGGCTTCAGCCCGCTGCTGCAGGCAAACCTGGCGACGGGGTTGAGCTGATCGGATCATGTGGCGCTGGCTCACAAATAACCACCAGACCCTGACCGGGATCGGCGCGATGCTTGTGGGCGTCGCGGCACTGTTTGTGGCCTGGGACCAGGGCCGGGTGATGCGGGCGCAGCAGCATGGGGCCGTGGTGCCGGCTGTCCAGGTCGACGCTTTCACGCAGACCGGGGGCGATCGAGTCGTCATGGGGCTGCGTGTCGCCAATAACGGCGTCGGGCCAGCCTTCGTCGAAAGCGTCTTGGTGACACGCGACGGCGTGGCGGCGGACAGTCTGGACGGCATGTTTGCCTCGATGCCAACGGGTGTCGAGGACCGGTCCTGGAACAATATGACGGGCCGGGCGCTCGCACCGGGCGAGATGGTGGTGCCCCTTGAAGTGAGCTGGCCCACATCCGACGTCGCGCCAAGCGCCCTGACCGCGCTCTTCGTTGAATGGGAGCGCTGGGATGCCGTTGTCTGCTATTGCTCGGTTTTCGATCGGTGCTGGATGGCCTCGGTGCAGCGCGCCGACCGGCGACGGGTCGAGCAATGTCCGCGTCCCGAGGCAGATATTTTCGAGCTCTACGGAGCGGAACCTTTCCTGGCTGGTTCGGACCAGCAAGCTGAATAACGCGCCGTCTTGTAACGGCAGGAGCCGACGATGAAATTCCCGCTTTCCTGGCTGAAATACCACCTCGAGACTGAAGCCACGCTGGACGAGATCGCCGAGGCGATGACCATGGCCGGTCTGGAGATCGAGCATATCGACAACCCGCTTGAGCGGTTTGCGAAATTCTCGGTCTGCCATGTCACCGAAGCGGTCCCGCATCCCGATGCCGACAAGCTGCGGGTTTGCACGGTGGAGACGGTCGACGGCACCAAGCAGATTGTCTGCGGCGCGCCCAATGCGCGGACCGGGATGTATGCGATCTACGCGCCGCTGGGGGCTTACATCCCCGGACTCGATTTCTCGCTCGACAAGAAGCCGCGCAAGATCCGCGGTGTCGAGAGCCAAGGCATGATGTGTTCGGCCAAGGAGCTGGAACTCGGCGAGGATCATGACGGCATCATCGATCTGCCCGAGCCCTTCGATGTCGGCACGCCGGCGGTGGTCGCGCTGGGACAGGCCGATCCCGTTCTCGATTTCGAAGTCACGCCCAACCGTCCCGACTGGCTGAGTGTGCGCGGCATTGCCCGTGATCTCGCCGCGACCGGTATCGGCACGCTGAAGACCCATGAGATCGAGGACATTCCCGGCAGCTACCCCTGTCCGGTCGAGATCAAGCTGGATGCTGCCGATATCTGCCCGGTCTATGCCGGCCGCGTCATTCGCGGCGTCAGGAATGGTGAGAGCCCGGACTGGCTGAAAAAGGCTTTGAAGGCGATCGGCCAGCGTCCCATCAACTTCCTCGCCGACATCACCAACATGATCTCCTATGATCGCTGCCGCCCGCTGCACGTCTATGATCTGGCCAAGCTGGACGGCCCGATCCGCGCCCGCCGTGGCAAGGGCGAGGCCGACCGGTTCGAAGCGCTCGACAACAAGGACTATGTGCCCGGCGAGGATATGTGCGTGATTGCCGATGACACCCATTGCCTCGGCTTTGGCGGCATTATCGGTGGCGCGTATTCCGGCGTCTCCTCCGAGACCACGGATGTCTTCATCGAAAGCGCCTGGTTCGACCCGCTGATAACCCGCGCGACGGCCAGGGCGACCGGGATCGACAGCGATGCCAAATACCGGTTCGAACGCGGCGTCGACCCGGCCTCTCCGAAGGCCGGGATCGAACAGGCCACCGAGCTGGTCCTGAAATATTGCGGCGGCGAAGCCTCCGAGACGCTGGTCGTGGGTGAAACACCCGCGGCGCCGGCTGATATCGAATTCCCGATCTCCGAGGTCAAACGCCTCACCGGGCTCGACCTGCCGCGTGCCGAGATCATTCGCATCCTGGAAACTCTGGGCTTTGCGCCAAAGGGCGAGGGCGATGTCCTGATGGTCGGCGTGCCGAGCTGGCGCATGGATTGCTCGCAAAAGGCTGACCTCGTTGAGGAGGTCGCGCGCATTCACGGGTTTGACAAGCTGGACGCTGTCTCCCTGCCGCGCCCGCCGGTTCGCCGGGAAGCGCCGGCGACCGTGATGCAGCTGCGGGCCCGTCATGCCCGCCGCGCCCTCGCGGGCCGCGGCTATTCCGAAGCCGTGACCTGGTCCTTCTGCCAGTCCGGCCAGGCCAAGCTGTTTGGCGGTCATGGCGACGGGCTGGAGCTGGAGAATCCGATTTCCTCCGAGCTTGATGTCATGCGCCCGACTGCGCTTGTCCACCTTCTGACCGCCCTGCAGAGCAATGCCGACAAGGGTCAGGACGATCCGCGCCTGTTCGAGGTCGGACCGATCTATCTCGATGATACGCCGAAGGGGCAGCGCCTGGTCGCGACCGGTGTGCGGCGCGTCGAGGCGGGGCGTCACTGGGCCGGGACGCGCCAACCCGACATCTTTGATGCCAAGGCCGATGCCATGGCCGCCCTGGCCGCTGCCGGTGGGCCCGTTGACAGTCTGCAGGTCGCCGCCGACGCGCGGGACTGGTGGCATCCGGGCCGGTCCGGCGTCATGCGTCTGGGCCCGAAGAATGTGATGGCCGAATTTGGCGAGATTCATCCGGCCGTGCTCAAGGCGCTGGATATTGATGGCCGGGTTCTGGCGTTCGAGGTCGTCCTCGACACTATTCCCAAGCCCAAGAAGGCCTCCGGCCTCAAGGCGCGGGCCCAGCTTGACCGGGCCGATCTGACGCCTGTGCGGCGTGATTACGCGTTCCTGGTCGACAAGGCCGTGACCGCTGACACGCTGGTCCGGGCGGCGCGCGGGGCCGACAAGCAGATGATCTCCGATGTCTGCGTGTTTGACGTCTATGACGGCAAGGGCGTGCCCGAGGGTCAGGTCTCGCTGGCCATCGAGGTGACGCTGCAGCCGCGCGACAAGACGCTGACCGAGAAGGAAATCGAGGTGATCGGCCAGTCCATCATCGACAAGGTCGAAAAAGCGACCGGCGCCAGCTTGCGCGGTTGATCATGCCCGCGGCTGCGCATCGCTGGCTGGTCCCGAACGAGGCAGACCGGGCCGATTATGTGATCGCGGCCGTGATGGCCGACCCGCTGGCACGGACCGTGCTCGATCGTGCGCACAGGCTTGGCCTCCCCGACTGGGCGCTGATGGCCGGGGCCGTCTACAAGGCTGTCTGGAACACGATGACCGGGCGCCCGGCCGGGCATGGCATCAATGATTATGATCTCGCCTATTTTGACGCCAGTGATCTGAGTGCCGGGGCCGAGGCTGCTGTCGTCGGCCCGGCCGAGGCGGCGTTTGCGGACCTGCCGGTTCCGGTGGAGGTCTGCAATCAGGCCCGTGTCCATCTCTGGTTCAACGCCCAATACGGCACTGACCGGACGCCACTTCGCGATACCACTGACGCCCTGCGCCATTTCGCGTCGCTCACCCATGCCATTGCCATCCGGCTGGATCGCGATGGCCGACCGGAATTGCTGGCCCCCTTCGGCCTGGACCCGGTTTTCGCGCAAACGATTCGCCCTGCTGCCGGTCTGGCCGGTCCGGACGCCTGGAATCGGAAGATTGCAGAACAGGCTTCGCTCTGGCCGGAGCTGGAATTCCTGCCAGCTCCCGTGTGACGCGAACTCTGCCTCTGACAGTTCAACCATCAGGGGATTGTCAGGCCCAAATCATCTCCCTCGAAGCGGTTTTTTGCTCAATCGCGCGTGAGGCGTATGGCGGAGCGCCGGTGCAACCGCTAGGGTAGTTAAGCAGACCTTAACGCCAGTACCGGGCCGCGGCCTGGGGGAGTATGATCCGGACATGGAGCGTGTGACCGCCTTGCTGGCTCAGGCCGCCGCGACGATTCTGGTCCTGATCGGACTTGTCGTCGTGCTCGGTTTCACACATGCCCGCGCCTATGATGCCGGTTATTGTTCGGGCCAGTATTGTCCGGAGGCCGATGGCGGATGGTGGCCCTTCGGCGACCAGCGCCGGACTGCGGCCACGCCGCCGTCTCGAACGGCCCCGCCGGGTCAGGTCTCCAACACCGCCCAGACCGGTCCGACCGGATCGACCAATTATCCCGACCACCCGCCCAATGTGCGCGCGGGGACAGGAAGCGGGCCGGACACTGGTCTCAGCATTTCTACCGGTGTGGCGGGTCCCGGTTCCTCGACCCAGGGGCGCCCGATCACGCGACCAACCGTCTTCGCCCGTGATCCGGGCGAGCGGATCTGTTCGCCCGAGAGCTATGACATTGATGATGCCGCGATTGCCCGCTGCTGGTTGCGCATTGGCGACGCCTATCAGGCCGTCGGTCGCATCGACGAGGCCCGGGCCGCCTGGGATGAAGCCCTCCTGATCGGCTCCTCGGTCGGCGGAGCCCAGGCGTCTCTTGTGGCCCATCAACGCCTGCAGGCCGCGGTGCTGGAACGGTCCTGCCCGACGACCCCGCAAAGCCTGTCCCGTATCGCCTATGGCTTTGATCAGACAGAGGATGACGGCGATATCATCGAGCTGGCCCTGCGCCAGCGCGCGCTGGCCGCTCTGGGCTATTACAATGGCGAGATCGACGGCAGCTATGGTCCGATGACCCGCCGCTCGGTGCGCGATTTCCAGAGCGATCTCGGCTTCGACCTGACCGGTGTCCTGACACCGGCCGAGACCGTGACCCTGGCCTGCCATGCGGCGCTCACCGCTCGTGATGCCCATGCCCAGAACCTGCTCGGTATCATGTTCGCGACCGGTCTGGGTCTCGAGCAGAATATCGATACCTCGCTGGAATGGCTGGAAACCGCTGCCGAGCGCGGCCATCCCGGCGCCAATTTCAATCTCGCCGTGATGTACGGCACCGGGACCGTTCAGGGCAGCTATCGCCTGTGCGGCATTGTCGAGAGCCCGGAGCGGGCCGACAGCTATCTGCGCCGGGCTGCCGATCTGGGTCATGACCGGGCCCGACGGCTGCGCAGTGTCGTCGGGGTCTCCGGTGAGCCAAGCGCCCGCTGGAGCCGGATATCCGAGGCGCTGATGACGGAGGCGGAGGAAAACGGCGACCGCTTCTATCTCGCCTGGCAGAGACGGGTCGACGAGATGCGCCGTTCCAACGGCACTGAATTGGACCAGCCCGGTTGTTACCAGGCCGCCATGGACGGAGGTCAGCCGGCGGTCGAATAGGCGGCAGGGCTGGATGGAGAAAGATGACGATGATGACCACCACGAAGACAGTGATGATGATGCTTGTCTCCGCCACCGCGCTGGCCGCCTGCGGCGAACACACATCCGGTCAGCGCCCTGCGCCGCCGCCCGTGATCCATCGCGCCCCGCCTCCGCCGCCGCCGGATACGGTCAGCCCGGCCATCGCCATGTGCCTGGTCGATACCCTGGCCGAGCAACGCCTTGCGATGCTGGAGGAAGTGCACGGGTATCGCCAGGCCATCAATGCCGAAGCGACGACCGGGGCCAATGTCGCCGACACCCGCACGCAGGAAATCATCGCCGCTTTCGAGACCGATCTGGACGCGTCCTACCGTTTCGCCACCGCGTCCTGCCGGACCTATAATCGCTGCCTGGAAGAGAATGATTTCCAGGAGGGCGCCTGCCAGGATACGGCCGCGCTCTGGCATGATGGCCAGGACCGCTTCCACGATCTCTCGGAGAGCCTTGCTGCGGTGCGCGAACGCATCGCCTCCGGCTGCACTGATTGTCGGCCCACGAGTCATCGCAGCGAGGCCCGGCGTCATGCGCCGCATCCGCGTCAGTCCGACGAAACGATCGGCTCGGTCTTCTCCACTGACGGACATTGACCGCCGGCATGGTGATGGGCATCGACAGGGACGTGCGCGTGGTCACGGTTTGCCCCGCGCTCGGCCAGGGCCTGCCGCAGGATCTGGATCGCCGATGAGGTGAACAGGCCGGCCATCAGCACCGCGACGGCAAGGTCCGGCCATGGCGTCGCCGTCCAGGCGACAAGACCGGCCGAGGCCAGGACAGCAACATTGCCGATGGCGTCATTGCGCGAGCACAGCCAGACCGACCGGACATTGGCATCGCCGTCACGCCAACGCATCAGGATCAGCACGCTCGCCCCATTCGCAATGAGGGCCAGGACCGCGATCGACCCCATCAGACCGGCCTCGGGCTGAACGGTGAAAAGCGTCCGCCAGATTGCCAGAGCCAGAATGGACATGCCTATCGCCATCAGACTGCCGGCCTTGATGAGGGCCGCATTGGCGCGCCAGGTGGCCGGCTTCCCGATCACATAGAGCGACAAGCCGTAAGTCGCTGCGTCGGCGGCAAAATCGAGGGCATCGGCCTTGAGTGCCTGGGACCGAGCGGCGGCGCCGGCCAGCATCTCGACCGCGAACATCACCGCATTGATGGCAATAACGACCCACAGGGCGCGCCTGAAGGCCGGCGAACTGCCGTCGAATTCCTGATCGTCGCAACATCCGGCTGACATGCTCTGTCCTCGCCCTTTCCCATCCGATAACCTCTACCCTAATCCCTCTAGCGACTGGAGGTTCAAGGGGTGATGTCAGATTTGTCTATCGGGGCCCTGTCGCGGCAAACCGGGGTCAAGGTCCCGACCATTCGCTATTACGAGTCCATCGGCATGCTGGACGAACCGGCACGCTCACCCGGAGGCCAGCGGCGTTACGGGGCGGCGCATCTGCAGCAATTGCGTTTCATCCGGCATGGTCGCGATCTGGGTTTTGGCCTGGATGACCTGCGCGCCCTGCAGGGCCTGTCTCGCCAGCCGGACCGTTCCTGTGACGCTGCCGACCGGATCGCCCGCCAGCAATTGGCCGATGTCGAGCGACGCCTTGCGGGATTGCGGGCGGTCCGCAAGGAGTTGAAGCGCATGGTGGCGCAATGCTCCCACGGCGTCGTGGATGAGTGCCATGTGATCCAGACCCTGTCAGATCACGGCCTGTGCGACGGTGATCATGCCCGGCCGTAACGGCGCTAGCCGCGCCCCATCCGGTTCTTCCAATAGCCGACATCCTCGGCATATTTGCCGACGATCTCGCCGAGGACATTCTCGAGCAGCAGGCTGTCGAAGCCGATCCATTCATCCTGGTTGATCTCGTCAATGCTCATCATCGAGCGGCGCAGGAAGACGGCATAGATGACCAGCAGGCTGACGAAGAGCAGGACAAAGACGAGACCGAGATCGGTCAGGCGGGCGCCGGCATCGAATCCGGTCAGCTCGACCAGGGCGATGTTCAACCCTGCCATGACGGCAAGAAAGAGCACGGGCACGAAGACCAGATAATAGCCGGAATTGCGCAGCATCTGGAACATGATGTTCCGCACGAAGCTCTCGAGAAAGAAGATCCGCATGGCGATCCACAGGACATTGGTGTGCCATTGGCGCGCGGCCTGGGAAACCTTGTTGGCGTCTGTTTCCTGCCCGACCGTCACGGACTTGGCCTGACCGGCGGCCGTGCGGAAATGGTCGTTCAGCCGGGCCAGATAGCGCGTGATGAAATTGGACAATTCGCGGAAATTATTGCGCTGATAGGGCACGTATTCGACGAAATAGATGATCCACATCAAGAAGGCGCCGCCCAGGGTCGACAGGGCGCCGAAGAGCGCCTGATTGATGTCGCTGGGCGCCATTTGCAGCGGGCCGAGCGCGAGCGCGCCGGTCAGGCCCAGCATGCCATGCAGGTCGATCAGTGAGCCGTCATTGTAGAGCAGGTTTATGACCAGCACGAAGGCGATGATGGTCGAGAAGACGACGGTCAGCTTGCGCACATTGGAGTTGATGGTGCTGCGCATCGTGTTGAGCAGGTAGAGTGCACCGTGATCGATCGGGAAATAGCTGGCGATCAGCGCGCCTTCCTCGTCTTCATAGAGATTTTGCGGATTGGAGGAGATTTTCACGCGGCCATTGAGAAATTCATGGCCCTGCTTGAAATACTGCTCTGCCACATCCGGCGTCAGCTCGCCTGGAATGCGGATATAACCCACCTTCACGGCCAACCAGTGAAACAGCAGGCCGCTCCGGTTCATATGGGATTTTTCATGCTCGAACCCGTCGCCCATGACGGTCTCGGTTTCGGTGTTGTCACGAGCCGCCCGCGACAGGGCCGCCCAGGCGCTGGGCCCCATATGGGCCGGCCGGATCGTGCCGGGACCGGCGCGCGGTGGCGCCTTCAGGCCGAACAGCTTGCCGGTTGCCCGGGAAACCGGGCTGAGAAGCCGGCCCAGGATCTGAAGCGGAATTTGGCGGGCAAGGGCGAGGAGAAAGAGAACCCCAATGCTGGCCAACAGGATGATGCCGCTCATGAACTCCCCTCCACTCGGCGGCGCAAGGCCACCACAATCACAGTGGGAAGTATGGCATTCTCACTCGCGTCGGTAAAAGGGGGATGCGCGGACCATGACGTCCCGCTTCAGCCGGATCAGACACCCAGGAATGCGGCGTGGTAATGCGCGACCGCGACCCGGCCATCGGCGGGTGCGCCATTCAGCGCCTTGACCTGAAAGGCAGAGGCGAAGTGTCCGTCCGGATCTCCGGCCCAGGACCAGTTCCAGGTCGCCGCAGGCACAAAACCGAAGCGGGCATAATAGTCGGGCTCTCCCAGCAAGACGCACCAGGGCACGCCCAATGTGGTGAGATAATCCAGGCCGGCCTCGATCATGGCGACACCGATGCCGCGGGATTGATGCGCCGGGGTGACGGCGACCGGTCCCAGTCCGACGCCGAACACATCCTCGCCATCCGCGGTACGGGCGGTCACCGGAGAGAACATGACTGTGCCGACAATCCGACCGTGGTCTTCGGCGACCAGCTCGAGCGTGTCGGCATCGGCGGCGCGCAGGGCGGTGACAAGGCGCGCTTCGCCGGGTCCCGGGAAGGCGGCCTTCAGCAGGCCATCAATGCCGGCTTCGTCGCCGGCCTCGAAAGCCCTTATCTGCATCAGAAGGGCAGCCAGGCGCGACGACGCGAATAGGCCAGATACCCGATATTGGCACCCGCCCGCAGCCCGACACCCGAGCGGATCGGGGCGAGGGTGACATCGTCTGCGCGCTGGTAGTTCACACCAAGGCCGGCCACAAAATAGGCCGTACCCTCGACGCCCGGGAAGCGTTGATAGAGGCGATCCACATCGTCGAGATTATAGACCAGCACGAAGACGCGGCTGGCATTTCCGCCGGCATCAAAGCCGATCGAGGGGCCGCGCCAATAGACTTTCTGGCGCTCGTTGAGGCCGCGCAGGGTGAGATAGCCTTCGCCATAGCGCAGGCCGATACCGGCCGCCCCGGCGACTTCCTCGCCGGCAATATAGCCGACCGGACGACCCAGATCGGAGAAGACGCGTTCGAGCGCACTGGCCGCCGCTTCAGCCGTTACGCCGAAAAAGTCGGAGACCGCGTCCACGATTTCGTCCTGGGAATAGGATTCAACGGGGTCGGAATACTCGCTGGGCTGGCCGTAATCGGTGGTCTGCTGATCCTGGGCAAACAATTGTGCGGGCATGCCGAAGGTCAGGGCAGCGAGGACAGTCACAAGGGCACGCATGGAAAGCTCCATTGGCAAAACAGGTCCCGCCTGAGTGACAGGCGAATAGGGCGACAGAGCGGCGAAAGGGTTATGGCTTCGTTAACGCGGCCCGATGACCGTGCCATGATGAGCGCGTTCGAGTTATTCGCTGAGCAGGGTTCGGGCATGGGCAGGACACACGACACCATCATTATCGGAGCCGGCCTGTCCGGACTGCGAGCGGCGCACTTGCTCGCGCCGGACCATGATGTCCGTGTACTGGAAGCGCGTGACCGCGTCGGCGGGAGGGCCCTGGCGCACACTTTTGCCAATGGCGATACGGTTGATGTGGGCGGGCAATGGGTCGGGCCCGGTCAGACCCGGCTCTATGAGCTGATCGATGCGATGGGGCAGTCTGTCTATCCGCTGCACGACGAGGGCGACGGGCTGCTTCTCAATCGCGGGCGATTGTCCCGCTATCGCGGTACGATCCCGAAACTGGCACCGCATGTTCTGGTCAATCTTCACATGATGACCCGCCGTTTCGACGCCCTCGCGGCGCAGATCGACCCGGCCTCGCCCTGGACCCATCCGCGCGCCGCGCAATGGGACAGCATGACCGTGGCTGAATGGATGCGGCGCCAGGCCTGGACGCGCGACGCCTTTGAGGTCTTCGCGGTCGGCATCGGCGCCGTTTTCGCCGCAGAACCGCATGAAGTCTCCCTCTTGCACGGGCTCTTTTACGCGCGCGCCGGCACGTCGCTGGACAATCTTGTTTCGACCACGGGCGGGGCGCAGCAGGACCGGGTGCATGGCAATATGGCCGGGCTGGCGGATCGTATCGCCGCCGAGCTGGGCGACCGGGTGTCCTTGTCCACGCCGGTCTCGCGGATCCGCTGGAATGATGATGGGGTCGAGGTCGATACGCCCGACGGCCCGGTTGCCGGGCGACGCGCGATCCTCGCCCTGCCACCGAACCAGGCCATGCGGATCGACTGGGACCCGGTCCTGCCTGCCGCCAAGGCCGGGCTCTGGCTGCGCATGCCGCCGGGAGCCTGCATCAAATGCGTTGCCCAGTACGAGAGCCCGTTCTGGCGCGAGCAGGGGTTGTCGGGCCAGGCTGTCGCGCCGCAACTGGATGTGCGGGTGACCTTCGACAATACCGAAGCGGGCAAATCCGCGGGCCTCATCTTGGGCTTTATCGAGGGCGATCAGGCGCGCGTCTGGGCGCGGCGCGATCCCGCCGAGCGCCGCGCTGCCGTGCTTGAGGCTTTCGCTGCCTGTTATGGAGACCAGGCCCGATACCCGATCGATTATGTCGATCAGGACTGGACCTCCGAGGTCTGGTCGCGCGGGTGCTATGCGGCGCTGATGGGGCCGGGTGTGTGGACCGGGCATGGCGCCTATCTGCGCACCCCGATCGGGCCCGTTCATATGGCGGGCACCGAAACGGCGAGTGCCTATTACGGCTATTTTGAAGGCGCGCTGGAAGCGGCCGAGCGGGCCGCGCGCGAAGTCAGAGCCGCGCTGGGGGCGGGCTGATGTGCGACACGATCGCCCTGCGCCGGTCCGGCGCGGTCTGGTTTGCCAAGAATTCTGATCGCGAGCCCGGTGAAAGTCAGCGCGTGGAGCGTCATCCCGCAGTGTTGGGCGATACCCGTGAAAAACTCGCCTGCACCCATATCGAGATAGATCAGGTGCCGGACCGTCAGGCGGTCATCCTTTCGCGTCCGGACTGGATGTGGGGCGCCGAAATGGGTGTGAACGGGGCCGGGGTGGTGATCGGCAATGAGGCGGTCTTCTCGCGCCGGGTGATGACGCGCGGTGCGGCCTTGCTGGGCATGGACCTGGTACGGCTGGGTCTGGAGCGGGGCGGCTCGGCGCACGAGGCAGCGGCGATCATCATCCATTTGCTGGAGACCCATGGCCAGGGCGGCCCCGCCGGCTGGCGCGACAAGGGGTTTCGCTATGACAACAGCTTTCTGATCGCTGACGCGGCCGAAATCCTGGTGCTGGAAACCTGCGGCCGCGAATGGCGTCTGGAGCGCGTGACATCCCATGCTGCGATCTCGAACGCCTATGCCCTGGCTGGGCCGGTGACCATGGCATCGGAAGGTGCGCCGATCGAGGGTTTCATGACCACGGATGAGACCTGGCTGAAGCCGAAATTCGGTCGCGCGCGAGAGCGGCGGGCCTGTGCCCTGGCCGCGATCGAGGCGCTTGATGCGCCAAGCCTTGCGGCCCTGGCCCGCATCATGCGCCGGCACGATCATGGCGATGGTTTCGAGGGCGGGTCCAATCGCGATCTCTGCCTTCATCATGGCGGGGGGATGTTGGGCAAATTCCTTCGTCCCAGCCACACGACCAACTCGCTGCTGGTGCGCCTGATGCCGGGTGTCGCCCCGGCGATCACGATGACCGGTACCAAGACGCCGTGCGTCTCGCTCTACCGGCCGATTGCATTCGAGGGGTCGTCCAGCCTGCTCAGCGCGGAGGTGTGGCCGTCAGGCGCGGCACATCATGACCGGATGGCCGCAGATCCGGATGCGCGTGCGCAGGTCCGCGCCCGCATCGCCGCTGCGGAAACGCATATCTTCTCGGCCGTGGAAGCCGGGCGTCATGATGTGGCCGAGGCGCTGATTGAAGCCTGGGATGATCACGGCCTCGCCGAAACAAATGGCAAAACCAGCGTCGAGATCAACGCACCGTCGGCCTGACCCTCATCCCGGCCTCGTCGGCCGTCACCTGGATTTTGGCGTCGTTGGACCCCAACTCCCCAGCCCGGCCGCGCAACAAGGCCGTGGCGCCAGAGAGGGCGTCGGATGCGCCAGGGCGACCAGCCAGAGCATGGCTCAGCCAGGTTTCGCGCTGCAAATCGCTCCCCAGACCCA
>NZ_CAJQOO010000186.1 GCF_905480005.1 uncultured Maricaulis sp. | reverse complement strand
GCCGGCTTTCATGATCTCCGAACTGCGACGCGCCTTCGAGATCGGCTTCCTGCTCTTCATCCCCTTCCTGATCATCGACCTGGTGGTCGCCTCCATCCTCATGTCGATGGGCATGATGATGCTGCCCCCGATCGTCATCTCATTACCGTTCAAACTGATCTTCTTCGTGCTGGTGGATGGCTGGCGACTGGTGACAGGGTCGCTTGTGCAGAGTTTCGGGACGTTGAGTTGACGACCGAGCCGGGGCCATACGCCCGTCGGTAACCGCGCCGCGCGCGGACTGATCCATCGAGGCATGGTCATCCGGCTCGAAGCGTCGCAAAGGCGGGGCTTGGTGTTGCGACGGGGATGTCGACAATCCGCCATGCCCCTGACCTGCGCGCGACCTACGCCCCGCTATTCGCGGGACATGCCGTCCGAGAGGACAATCTGCTTGAAAATCCGGCCTGGACCGCGGCCCTAACTTGGCCCGCCACCATTCACGAAGCGGGCCCGGAAGGGCTCCATGAAGGCGTCGAGCGTGTCGATCGAGGCGATGCGCGACGCCATGTCGGTAAAGCGGACATTGCCCGGCGTGGCATCATCATCGGTCAGGAGATTGAAGGCAGCGGCCTGATCGGTCTCGGCCATGGCCTCGCCATAGCGCTCCCCGAGCCGGACGGCACTCACGCTGTCACGGGCCAGGCTGTAGGCGATGGCGGCGCGCAGGAGATCATCCTGTTCGGTCAGGATCAACGGTGCCGGGTCGGAGAACCGATTGCCGAGAATGCCTTCGAGGCGACGGCCGGCATTGCGCCAGTCGCGCTGGGTCCAGGCGACATCGGCCCGCAGACGCGTCGCCGCCTCTGACTCGTCCGAGGCAATCAGCTCAAGCGCCTGGTCGGCCCGTCCCAATTCGGACAGCGCCCGGGCTTCCAGCAGATAGCGCTCATCGACAATGGCTTCCGGCAATCCCGCGATACGGGAGCGGCGGATCGTGTTGAGCGCATCTTCATAGCGCCGGTCCATCAGGTAGACGATGGCCAGATCGGTCGCGACGCGCGCCCGGGCCAAGGGTTCGCGCAGGCGGTAATCAACCTGGTGCTGCAGGAGCTCCGCGGCCGGATCAAGCAGGTCGAAGGCGATCAGGCGATCGGCCAAACGGCGGATCATGCGGTCGCCATCGGCGCCGATCGGGGCCAGATGCTGGTATTGATAGAAAATCGCCACGGCCTCGACCGGGTCCATCCGGTCCGCCTCGCCTTCCAGGAAGAGGCGGCGGAAGATCGAGACCATGTCCTCGCCGATCCGTCGCCCGGCTTCGGATTCGGGAAAGCGGGCCTGCGCGGTTGCCATGGTCTCAAGACCGCCGGCGAAATCGCCAGCCTGGACATAGAGCTCACCAAGTTCCCGAACCGTCTCCAGCTCGATCGTGTCGCCGCGCCAGCGGAAGCGGAGATTCTCGAGATTCTCGATCGCCTCGCTGCGGCTGATCTGACCTTCGGCCAGCTGCAGGCGGTAGAGGTCGAACAGGGCGCGCGCCTCCATTTCCGGGTCACCGGATTCGGACAGGGCATCGAGACGACGGATTGCGTCAAAGGAGTCGCCGGAGACTTCCGACAGGCGGGCGGCGACGTAATTGCTATCCAGGCGGGTCCGCCAGTCCGGATCACCGGCCTCGACGGCGTAAAGATACTCCTGCGCGGCGCCGGTATCCCCGAGTTCGAGCGCAGCCCGCGCATGCGCGGCATTGAAACGCGCCTGCCATTCAGGCGGATAGTGGTGGACCGAGGCCTCACCTGTGCTGAGGCGCCGACGGGCATCCTGCCAACGCTCTTCGCCGACCGCGATCATGCCGCGCCACAGATCCGCTGCCGGGTCCTGGGCCAGCGAGGCATGGGCCAGATAGTCGTCGGCATCGTCATAGCGACGCATGATGTAGCTTGCGATACCGCGCATCGCGCGGACATGCGCGTCATTGACCAGTTCCGGATCGGCATCGACGGCGACCTGAAGCATGCCCAGCGCCTCCGGGGCGAGGTCACGCGCCAGCAGGAAGCGCGCCAGGGCGATCTGGCCGTCCGTCCCGTCTTCCAGCGCAGTGCGGCGCAGCCGGGCATTCCATTCATCGACAAAGCTGCCGGTACCGCGCCAGGCGTCAAAATACATCAGGGCGGGCGAGGAGATATTGGCCAGAACCGACCCGTCTGCGTCATTGCGGCCGACGGTGGCGGCCGGTGTCAGGTCAAGCCCGCTGGCCCGGCTGACCGCCACTCCGCCGCCGATCAGGGTAATCTCGATATCTTCTGCGGTGGCCTGGACAGCCGCGCCATGAGCACTGGGCAGAAGCGCCCCACCGACAAATTCGCTGCGCGCCGTCAGTCCCTGGATCGGCCCCCGCGCGGTAATCACGCCGAGCCGGTCTCCCACGACCGGATCATCGACCCAGCGAACGGCATTCGCGCTGGTGATATCCATCAGGATACGACCGGGGCGACCGCGCCGGGCATCGCGGCGCACATTGATCGGTCGCGGTGGCGCGTCGATGCGTTCAGACAGGACAACAGACCAGCGATTTCCATCGAGCCGCGCTTCGGCCTGTGAGGTGGAGGGCACGATAATCCGCGCGGCAGACCAGTCCTCGCCATCGACGCCGGTATAATTGCGGACATGGCGACGATTGGCGGCATCCAGTTCTCGCAGATCGAGTTCGGCGGCACTGTCGAAAACAATCCAGATCGCTTCTCCGCGCCGGAATACCGACATGCCCAGAGGCGCGGCCCAGTCGAAATCAATTCGAAGGTCGCCATTATAATCAGAGACTTCCGCCCGCACGATGCCATTGGCGGGCCGCGGGTCTGCGCCGGAAGCGGCGGTCTCGAGCGGGGCTGTATCCGTGGCGGCCAGACTGGTTGGCGGAGCGGTCTCAGGCTGAGCCTGCGGCTCACGCGCGGCGGGCACCGGCTCGGCCACGGCGCGCTCGGCCGGTCGGGTCTGGGCCGCTACCGCAAATTCTTCCGGATCCGGCTCGGGCGTATCGGTCGCAGCAGCGGCCGCCGCCGCCGCAGTCGCCGCCGCATCCCCGCCGAGTTCGGCGAGCAATGTGGCCGCATCAATATAGGCCGGGTCAGGCAGATCGATCGCGACACGCCCATTCTCGCCCCAGGCCCGTACGGTCACGCCCGGCTCGACATCCATGGTCAGGACGAATTCGTCGCCCTCGCGGCTCGGCTGAATTGAATTGAGGAAACGGGGTGGTGATCCTACCAGACGGCTGAGATCGATCTCGGCCGGTTCAACAAAGCGGACTTCCGCCGTATTGCCAGTCTGGCTGACGGTGAAATCCACCTCACGCGGCCACATCAGTTCGATGCGAGTGTATTCGGTCGCCTGCCCGACCCGGTAACGCACCGGCAGGGCTTCGGCGGGAGGCGGTGGCGGTGGTGGCAGAGCCGCCTGCTCGGCTGCGAGCCGCGCTGCCTCGATCTCGCGGGCCTCGCGCGGCGACACGATATCGGCCGGGCGGACACCGCCCACCGGCACGAAATCGATCGCGATCTGGTCATAGCTGGACGAGGTATAGGCATCGACGGTCTGGTTGAGCGCGATGCGCAGGGTCGAGCCGTCAGGGTCAAGACGGGCACGGGCCGCCAGACCTTCCAGCTCGCCGACCAGACTGGAGACATCGGCCTCCATCGGCTCGCTCAGGCGGGCGATGAGAACCGTGTGCTCGACATCGATTTCAGCGCTAGGCCGAGTGTCGGCAACACTGTCGGCATAGTCGATCAGGACGCGCAAAGAATTATCGCCACGCTCGACACTGAGCGTGGCGGGCGCCTGGGCCAGCGCGGTCGACGCCAGGAGCAGTGGCAGGAAGCTCCCGGTCAGTCGGCCAATATGTCTAGCCGCCTTCGGCAATCCGCGCCTCCAGCTCGGCCACCGTTTCCGGCAGGTTGGAGCGGCTGGCCATGCGCTCGGTCAACGCCGCAGCGGAGCCGGTATCCATTTCCGCCAGGATCGCGCCGAATGTCCGCTGCGACATGCGCGAGGCAATCTGCAACTGGGTTTCCATGTCCAGGGTCGCAATGCGGTCAGACGCGTCGCCCGGCTCCATGGCCGAATACCAGCTGACGATGACCGCCATGTCTGCGTCCTCGCGCTCGGAGAGCTCGCCGGACAAGGATTCGATCTGGGTGCGCAGCGCGTCGAGCTCGACAATCTTGGTATCGACGCGTTGCTCCATGGCCAGCATGAGCGCTTCGCGCGTTTCCAGCTGACGTTCGCGGGCATCGAGTTCGCTTGACCGTTCGCGCAGACGATAGATGACACGCTCTTCCTCGGCCGTGCGCACGCCGCTGGCAATGCGTTCGGCGAAGGCGGCAGAGACCTCCAGCGCGCTCGGCTCGGCTTCGAGTTGGACCGGCTCACTGTGCTCGGCCGGCATGATCGGCGCGTCGCTGTCGGCGTCCCCGTCCTCGGTCTCCTGGCTCGCCTGCGCGGCCATGGCACTGCCCTGGGCGTCCCACCATTCGGCGGCGCCATTGGCGATGGAGAGGGTTTTCAGGCCCAGCAGCCCGCCCATGAGGACGGCCAATACGGTCAGAAAGCGAAGGGGCTCGCGCATGGCGCTACCTCACATCCTTGAGATCATTGATGACGCGCGAACCGGCACCATCGGGGAAAATATCGGCGGCGCGGCGGCGCGGCGCACGAGGCTGAGCCATGCGGTCGGCCTTGCGATCGGCACTGCCGGTTATCAGACGCAGCTCGTCGGCCAGCGTGCGGGCCTCGCCCACGCGTTGCTCAAGCACTTCGGCCGACTGGGCCGTGGCACGCTCGAGCGCACCAAGGCTGGCACGGGCCCGGTCGGTCGCCTCATTGAGGGCGATGACCGACTCGCGAACACCGTCCTGGCCCTTCTTGAGCGCATTGAGACGACGGTCGACCCGCCAGCACATGACGACAGCCACTACCAGCAGGGCAGCGACAAGGCCTTCGAAAATCAGGGCGGCGAGTGTCATGCGAACCTCATCATCGCTTTCTTGGCACCCGGCGAGAGCGGACCGCTCAGTCGCAGGGCAACACTATGTCCAATGCGGCCCATACGGCCGCGTGTCAGGGGTACCTGGCCGCAACGCAGCTCGACATCACTGGTCGGCGACGCGTCGAGATAGAGCGTGTCACCGACTTTCAAATTGGCCACGGTGCCCAGAGAGACGCGCTGTTCGTCGAGCACGGCCTGAACTTCCATCTTGGTCGACCAGAGTTCGGTCGCCAGGTGGCCTTCCCAGATATTGTCCCGTCCAAATTTTTCCCCCATGAACTGCTGGAGCAGCATTTTCCGGATCGGCTCCAGAGTCGCATAGGGAAGCAAAAGCTCGATTCGACCGCCGCGGTCTTCCATGTCGATCCGCAGCTTGACCAGAATGGCGGCATTGGCCGGCCGGGCGATGGCCGCGAAGCGCGGATTGGTCTCGACGCGCTCGAGATCGAAATCGACTTCGGTCAGGGGCTGGAAAGCCTGTTTGGCATCACCCAGAACGACCTCGATCATGCGCTGCACAAGCATGCGCTCGATCGTGGTGTAGGGCCGACCCTCGATCCGCATGGCCGAGGTGCCGCGGCGACCGCCGAGCAGAACGTCAACGATCGAGTAAATCAGGTTGGAGTCGACCGTCAGCAGACCGTAATTGTCGAGCTGCTGGGCGCGGAAGACGGCGAGGATGGCCGGCAGCGGAATGGAGTTCAGGTAATCGCCGAAACGGATCGACGAGATATTGTCGAGCGACACCTCGACATTGTCGGAGGTGAAATTGCGCAGCGAGGTCGTCATCAGCCGCACGAGGCGGTCGAAGACAATCTCCAGCATGGGCAGTCGCTCATAAGAGACCAGCGCGGAATTGATGATGGCGCGGATACCGGACTTGTCCGCGGCGTCATCATCGGAGAGCGAGAAGCCAAGCAGGCTGTCGATCTCGTCCTGGTTGAGGATACGCTCGGCGCCACCACCCACAGTGGGCAGCTCCTGCTGGTCATCCTCGGCACCGACCATCGCCTCCCATTCGGACGCCAGGTCGAGGTCGTCTCCGTCCTCGGCCATGGCCTCCCATTCGGCCGCCAGTGCATCTTGGTCCATATCGTCAGACATGTGCGTGCTTTCCGTTCGTCCGGGCTGTCCTAGTCGACAATCATGAATTCCTGGATCCAGACCGCATCGATCTGGGCCGGCTCGATCGCCAGATTGACCCGACGCAGCAATTCCAGCTTCACGCGGTGCATGCCGGCCGACCCGTAGAGATCATCCTCGCGCAGCTCGCGCAGGAACATGATGAACTGATCCATGATCGGGTCGACATGCTCTTCCAGGATCGGACCGAGATCGGCACGGCTCGATTCGAAAGTGATCTTGAGCTGCACGATAACCGGACGTCCGGTCGAGGACCGGATGTTGGTGGTGATGGTCTCTTCGGTGCCATCACCCTCGCGCAGATCATAATAATATACTTCGTCGGTCTCGTGCGCGTCAGCCTCGCCATGACCGTCTCCGGCTTCGCCATAGCTCGCGTCCGCATGCTGTTCTTCATCATCGCCACCGCCGGCGAACATCATGAAACCGCCCACGCCCGCAAGCAGCAGGATGAGGACGGGCAAACCGATAAACAGAACCAATTTCAATGGGTTCTTCTTCGGCTTCTCCTCGCCTTCGGTCTCGTCTTCGATGTCTTCGTTCTCGTCAGCCATTGTCAGGCTCCCATTCGGGGGAATCGCTTGAACCCATTAACGGCCAGCGCGGTTAACGTTTCGTAGTGATCGCGGCGGACCCGGCAACTTCTTCCCACTGCTGTGACGGTCTTTGCCGGAAAGGCTTGCCGGTCTTTTTGACCGCTCGCCGTCAACCTCTTGTTTTCCATGAAAATTAACCTTGGCACGCTGCGTGCAGCTTGTCGGGCAACTGCCGCGCAATGACGACGGCGGACCCCAGGCTCCAGAAAGGAACCGCCCGATGGACAACGCAATGATGATCGGCCTCTCGCGCCAGATGACCCTTCGCCGGTCTATGGATGTCGTGGCCAACAATATCGCCAACGCCAACACGGCCGGCTTCAAGGTTGAATCCCTGCTGCTGGAAAACCGCGCTGCGCCCACCGCCGAACACGCGGACGGACCGTCTGACATCCAGTTCGTGAATACGTGGGGCATGGCCCGTGATTTCCGCCAGGGTGAACTCGCCTTCACCGGCCGCGAATTCGATCTTTCGATCGAGGGCGAGGGCTTCTTCGCCGTCGAGGCGAATGGCAATGAGCAATACACACGCGACGGCCGCTTTCGCCTTGATGCGGCCGGCCAGCTGGTCGCCGCCGATGGCGCGCCGGTGCTTGATGCCGATACCCGCGGCCCGATCCTGATCGACGCCGCGCGCGGCAATGTCGAGGTCATGGATGGCGGCGCGCTCGTTCAGAACGGCGAGCAGATCGGCCGGGTCGGCGTGTTCGAGATCGCCAATCGCGGCGAGATGTCCAAACAGGGCAATGGTCGCTACACGATCCCGCCAGCCGAAGATCCTGCCGACGAACCGCTGGCCATGCTCGACCCGTCAGTCCGCCAGGGCTTTGTCGAGCAGTCCAATGTGCAGTCGATCCTCGAACTCACCGACATGATGTCTGTCATGCGCAGCTACCAGTCGGTCTCGAAATTTCTTGAACAAGCAGAAGACCTGAACAAGCGCGCCATCGAGCGCCTTGGCCGGATCTGATCGTAGGAGAACGGATATGCGTGCTCTCACCACCGCCGCCACCGGCATGCAGGCTCAACAGCTCAATGTCGAAGTGATCTCGAACAACCTGGCCAACATGAACACGACCGGGTTCAAGCGCCAGCGCGCCGAGTTCCAGGACCTGCTCTACCAGAATGTCCAGCAGATGGGCATGGACTCCTCCGATGCCGGCACCATCGTGCCGACCGGTGTCCAGGTCGGTCTGGGTGTCCAGACGGCCTCCATCTACCGCATCACCGAACA
>NZ_CAJQOO010000185.1 GCF_905480005.1 uncultured Maricaulis sp. | reverse complement strand
TTCGGAAATTTCCGTCTCGCCCTCTTCCAGCAGCACGGCGATCACGGCATTGACCTTCACGCCTTCCGCGCCTTCCTCGACCAGGATCTTGCCGACCGTGCCTTCATCGACGGCTTCGACTTCCATCGTCGCCTTGTCGGTCTCGATCTCGGCAATGACGTCACCGCTCTCGACGGTATCGCCTTGCTTGACGTGCCATTTGGCGAGCGTGCCCTCTTCCATGGTGGGTGACAGGGCGGGCATCAGGATTTCAATCGACATGGCTTAAGTCCTCGCCTCAGGCGTCATTGGCGCCCGGTTGGGCCAGTTCGGGGTTGATCTTGGAGACGTTCTTTTCCCAGTTCGCGCCGTCGAATTCCTCGAAGCGCAGCTGGAGGTCGGCATCGGCATCGAGCGCGCGCAGATTGACGGACCAGCCGTTCGGGTGCGAGCGCGGGACATAGAAGGCCTTCACGCCGCACTTGGCACAGAACAGGTGCTTGGCCTCATGCGTGCCGAACGTATAGGTGGTCAGGCTCTCCGCGCCGCGTTCAATCTTGAAGTCCGGCTTTTCCACGATGAGATGGATGAAACCGGTCTTGGCGCAGATCGAGCAATTGCACGACAGGGCCACAACACTGTCCGGCAGGTTCACGGCAAAACCGACCTCACCGCAATGACATTCACCGTGGCGCCAGGATTTGGTGGGGGAGTTGGTCATGGTCGGAAGCCCCATAGGTCAAAAACATCCTGCAGGGGACGGCTATTGTTCGCGCGCAGGCGACTCTGCAATTCAACTAGGTCAGCGCGGCTCAAACCGGTGTCCGAGAACCCGTCTCCATCTTGATGGGGATAGGACGCTACAAGGCCAATCGTCAGGGTCAGGAGTGGCCAGTCGTCAGCTGACAAGGCCTCCTCTCGTTCCACACGCTGGGCGAAGTTCTGATACTCGCTCTTGGTAATATCGAACAAGATGAAGAATTCTGAATCATCCCGAAATGAATTCGAAGATGCCGCGAACTGCACGGCTCGCTTCAGGATCCTTTGGTCGTTCGAACACACCATCACCCTACTCCGCGTAGCAGACGGCCCTCGCCGCCTTCACGATATCGTCCACGCCCGGCAGGGAGAGTTTTTCCAGATTGCCGGCATAGGGCAGCGGGACGTCTTCCTGGTGGACGCGGGCGGGCGGGGCGTCGAGATAGTCGAAGGCCTCGGCGGTGACGACGGCGGCGATCTCGGCGCCGACACCCATGCGGCCCCAGCCCTCTTCGGCGCAGACGATGCGATTGGTCTTCTTGACCGAGTCCACAACCGTATCCGTGTCGAGCGGACGCAAGGTGCGCAGATCGATGATCTCGGCGGAGATGCCCTCGCCAGCCAGAATTTCGGCAGCCTGGAGGGCATAACCGACCATGCGGCTGTGCGCGGTGATGGTGACGTCGCTGCCCTCGCGGCGGATTTTGGCCTTGCCGATCGGCAGGACCCAATCCTCGACGTCCGGCACATCAAAGCTCTCGCCATAGATGAGCTCGTGTTCGAGGAAGACGACCGGGTTTGGATCGCGGATGGCGGCTTTCATCAGGCCCTTGGCGTCGGCGGCGTCATAAGGTGCGATGACTTTGAGGCCCGGCACATTGGCATACCAGGACGCATAATCATGGGAGTGCTGGGCGCCGACACGGCTGGCCGCACCATTGGGTCCGCGGAACACGATCGGGCAGCCCATCTGGCCACCGGACATGTAGAGCGTCTTGGCGGCCGAGTTGATGATGTGGTCGATCGCCTGCATGGCGAAGTTGAAGGTCATGAATTCGACGACCGGCTTGAGACCATTGAAGGCGGCGCCCACACCCAGGCCGGCGAAGCCATGCTCGGTGATCGGCGTATCGACCACCCGCTTGGGACCGAACTCGTCCAGAAGGCCGCGGGTCACCTTGTAGGCGCCCTGGTATTCCGCGACTTCCTCACCCATCACGAAGACGGTGTCATCGCGGCGCATCTCTTCGGCCATTGCGTCACGCAGGGCGTCGCGAACCGTGGTGGAGACCATGCTGGTACCGGCCGGAACCTCGGGATCAGCCGGCGTTGCGACAACGGGCGCCGAGGCGGCAACCGGTTCCGGATCCGCAGGCGCGACCGGCGCCGCTTCAGCTGGTGCCGCAGCTTTCGGCGCCTCAACCGCGCTGACGTCCTCGCCGTCCTCGGCCAGGATGGCGATGGGCGAATTGACCGTCACATTCTCGGTGCCTTCGGCGACCAGGAGTTTGGCGACGACGCCCTCCTCGACCGCTTCGACTTCCATCGTTGCCTTGTCGGTCTCGATCTCGGCAATCACGTCACCGCTCTCGACGGTGTCGCCTTCCTTGATATTCCACTTGGCGAGCGTGCCCTCTTCCATCGTGGGAGAAAGGGCCGGCATCAGGATTTCAATCGACATGGCTCTACCTGTCCTGTGTCAAATCTTGCAAAGCGCCAGTAACTGGCATGGCATCAGCCGTTGGCGGCTTCGGGTTTGTAGCGCAGCGCGTGCTCGCGCATCTTTCCGGCGAATTCCA
>NZ_CAJQOO010000184.1 GCF_905480005.1 uncultured Maricaulis sp. | reverse complement strand
TCGCCCGGCTTGCCGCCCATGGCCGACGCCTCACCCTGGCCGCGCAGGCGCAGGACCTGGCCGTCACTGGCACCGGATGGCACGGCGACATCCACCGTTCGACCGCCCGGCAGGGCGACGCGATGCTTGCCACCCTGGGCGGCCTGCATGAAGTCGACGGTTACGCTCTGACGGATATCGGCCCCCTTGCGTGATGCCTGCTGCTGGCGACCACCACCCTGGCCGCCCATGTCTGAGAAAAGGTCGGAAAAAATGTCCTCGAATCCGCCACGACCGGCATTGCGTGACTGGCGGAAATTGAACGGCTTGCCGCCGCCCATGCCCGCACCACCCATGCCGCCCATCCCGCCCATGCCGGGATGAAAACCGGCGCGCGCAGCGGCGTCATACTCGGCCCGCTTGTCCGGGTCGGAGAGGAGTTTGAAGGCCTGGGAGACGTGCTTGAAACGCTCTTCCGCGGCCGCATTGCCCGGATTGGAATCCGGGTGCAGTTCCTTGGCCAGCTTGCGATAGGCCTTGCGGATCTCGTCAGCGGTCGCCGTCTTGGCAACACCAAGCGTCTTGTAGGGATCGTCCATACCCGTCATGCCTTGCCAGACCCGTGTTGGTAATCTCGGTCAGGCATCATGTAAGCGGCTTTGGCGGTGATATCAAAGCACAGCTCACAGGTTGAGTTCAGCACTGGCCTCGCGCCCCGGACCGATCCGCGCCGATATCTGCGCGACCCGGGCCAGCAGATGCCCGGGCAAGGCCCCGAACAGGCCCGTCAGCGCGGCATCGCTGAGGCTCAGCGCCGCGCTGTCCGGGGTCAAGGCCGGCGCGGCGACCCCGTCGCCAACCAGGATCACCTGCCAGGCCTCGACCGCTTCGCCCAGCGGGACATCCGGGGCCGACCAGTCATCCCCGCCCGTGCGCGTCTGGCGTATCCAGGCAAGCGCCACGCCGGTGGCGGTACGCGAGAGCCGCAAATGCGCCGGAGGCAGGGGTTCCAGATCGGCGCGCGGCGGCGGCGCGCTGCGCACGGTCGCCGCATTGTCGAGCGGATCCAGCCCGGCCTCCACGGCCCGAAGCGCCAGCTCGACCCCGCGCTCATGGGGGCTGAGCGGCAGGGCCTGGCAGGCGGTGTCGAGCAGCACCACACGCGAGCCCAGCGGCGCCGGCTCGCAATAACCGGCACCCAGGCCGCGCAGCAGGCCGGTCAGGCGATAGCGACCCGGCGCCTGCAACGCCGCATGGCAGAAGGCAATCACCTCCCAGGCCCCGGCCTCACGTTCAACCGCAATACGATTGCCGGCCGCCAGGACAGCCTCCGGCGCATGGCTTTCCGGATGACCGTCATCCAGGGTCACCACCAGCGCATTGGCCTGGTCCCAATACCCGACCGGGCCCGTCCCCAGCGCCTCGTCCAGCACGCCGAAACGTGCCGGCCGGCCGAGGGTCAGCCGGTTTTCGCCGGCCAGCCAGACATCCACCGCACCCGGCCAGGGCCGCGACCAGGCCGCGACGCGCGGCCCGTCCCGCAACTCACCCGAGAGGAGGGGGATATCGAGGAGTTCCAGTGCCGGGCGGACCGGCCCCGCAATGAGGGCCTGCTCACGGCCGGCCTCACCGGCCGAAAGCGTCGCCGCCCGCCCGGCCGGGCGGGTCAGCTCGGCCGTCCGGACGCTGTCGCCCTCCAGGGCAATGACTTGCCACGCCCCATCCTCCCGCGTCAGGACATCGCCGATCTCGACCGCGAGGAGCGATGGCGGCACGGTGAGAGAGAGGTGGTCAGCCTGCCGATGAGACGCCTCCAGCGCATCACTGCACCAGCGTCTGGCCGTCTCGGCGTCGGCAGTGACCGGCACGCTCAACCCGCGGCTTTCCACTGTCCCGAAATGTTCGCGCGCCGCCGCGTGTCCAGCGCGGTAATCGGCCTGGTCATCGTGAAACTGCAGACGCACATCCCGCAGCAAGTCCATCGGCGCGGGGTAGCGCCGGATCACACTGTCCCGCCCGCGATCGACACATTCGGACACGTGGATGCCCGCCGGCACGACATCCGCCGAGACAAAGCGCAGCGAGAACGCCCCTTCCAGCACGCCCAGCCCGAGAAGACCGACCAGGGGGGCCAGCGCGTCACGGGCGGGCATGGGACGGTCCACCAGATAACCGGCGACGAGATCATGCACGGCGCTGGTATCACAGGCTTCGAGCCCGGCGGCATCGGCCATCTCGTCTATGATGCGGCCAACCGGCACGAGACCGGCCCGGCCATTGAGCCAGTGACCGCGGCGCCAGTTCTCGCCATCCGACCAGACCTCGGAGCGGGCGGGAAAGTCCGGCCAGGGTCGGGCATCGAAAGCCCAGACCGCCGTCCAGTCCGGCTCGACCATCGGGCCGCCATAGAGCGGGGAGACCGGATTGGCGGCCGGATCATCCCAATGCGCCAGCAGGGCTTCCAGATAGCGCCGCTGGATCAGGTCATCGCGGGCCCCGGTGGAGAAATGGGGCGGCCTGCTCTCCGCGCTTTTCGGATCGATGAAAACATTGGGCTGATTGGCGCCCTTGTCGACAGCCGGGCAACCGGTTTCCGTGATCCAGACCGGTTTTGACATCGGCACCCAGCCGCTTGGGGTCGCGACACGCACACCATCCGGCCGGTCATGATGCGGGTTCGACCACCAGCCGACCAGATCCTTGACGCGCCAGACCCAGGCCTCGCCATGGGTCGCGTCGATGATCGGGGTTCGCACCTGGGCATCCCGGTCGGCCGGGCTGGCATAATACCAGTCATACCCCTCCCCGCCGGCGACCTGACCGGCGAGATAGTCCCGGTCATGGGCGCGATCCGCCAGGCTGGTATCGAGATGGTCCGCGCCTGTGCGCCAGTCGGCCAGCGGGATGTAGAAATCAATCGCGACGGCGTCGATGGCCGGGTGCGACCACAAGGGATCGAGGTGGAAATGCTTTGCTCCGTCGGCGGGCTGATGGCCGTGATACTCGCTCCAGTCGGCGGCATAGGAGAGTCGGGTCGACGGGCCGAGCAGGGTGCGGGCCTCGGCGGCGAGATCGCACAGGGCCGCGACCGCCGGATAGCCCTCCTCGAGTCCGGCGGTGGACAGCGCCACCATTTCCGATCCGATGAGAAACCCGTCCACGCCGCCCGCCGCCCTGGCCAGCGCTGCGCAATGCAGGATGAAGCGCCGATAGCGCCATTCGGACGGGCCGGCATAGGTGATCGTCGCACCCGACACACTGAAATCGCTCGCCTGCGCGCTGCCCATGAAGGCCGAGACCTGCGGCGCGACACTGCCTGCCTCCGGCCGGATCCGTCCGCGCCAGGGATAGGCCGGCTGACCGCTGCCGCCATCGGGGTCCGCAAGCCCATTGCCGGCCGGGATATCCATCAGGATGAAGGGATAGAGCGTCACCCGGTAGCCGCGCGCCCTGAGCTGACCGATCAGCGCGATCACGCCGGCATCATCCGGTGTACCGCCATAGACCGGCCGGCCGTCGACACGCCCGATGAGCCAGGCTCCGCTGCGATCAATCCCGGCAACCGACCAGTCGCTCGGACGGGTCCGGGTACTGTCATCCTCGACCCCGGGCCGCAGCTCGCACACACCGCAGCGCAAATCATCGCCGAACCAGGCCAGTACGATCTGCACCGACCGACATGCGGGCAGGTCCCGCTCGAGATCTTCAAGCGCTGCCATGACATCGGTTAGACCGCGGGCATTATTGCGGTTGAGCGGTGTTTCCGCGCCCGGCCCGTCCAGCCGCATGACCGGATCCGGAGAGAGGGCGAACTCGCCACAGCCGGGGATGAGATTGATCCCGCGGACCTGACGCTCCAGCCCGCCCTCGCCCACGCCCCGAAACACTTCCACCGAGAGATTGGGGATGCGGTGGCCGAACGCATCCAGCGCCAGATCCTCAAAGACGAGATAGGCGGTTCCGCGAAAGCCGGGCGCGTCGACGCCTTCAATGGCACTGATCAGCGGGTCCGGCATCTGGTCCTCGCGACCCGCATGCCAGCGCACGGCATGGCGGGAGCGGTCAAGCAGGGCGCCATTGGCCCAGATACGCCCAATCCCGGCAATCTCGCCCTCACACACCCCGACGGCAAAGGAGAGTGAATAGGTATAGCCGGTCTGTTTCGGTCCGCCCTTGCCACCGCCGGAGGTCTCGGAATGCTCGGCAAAGCGCGCCGCCCAGATCACCTGACCGGCCATGCGGGCACGCCCCCACAGGCGCGGCATGGGCGCGCCATCGGTCGAGGTCTGCAGTGGCAACTCGGCAAGGCGCGGCCCCTCACGGGCCGGACGCAGCGCGTTCATCGCCAGACCGGCGGCGGCCTGGCCGAGCGCCGGCAAGGCGGCACGCGCAACCCCCAGCGCCGCGCGGCCTGCGGTCAGGACAAGCTGGGCCATGCAAACACCTCCTCGGGATCGAAACTCTGACCTGCGGGCGAATCGGGAAAGGCGAAGGCGCCGACCAGTCGCCGGCGCCACCAGGCGGTCAGCACGGTCTCGCAGACGCTGCGGCGCCAATAGGCGTGAATGATGCGCCCGTGCTGGGACAGGACGGCGCAATGGCGCGCGGGGCCACCGGGCTCCGCAGCGAAGAGCAGGACATGACCGGGCCGCGCCGCATTTCGGTCGATCTCGCGGAAATGACACCGCGCAGCCTGCATCAATGCGCCGGCCAGAGGAGTCCCCGACACATCGCGCTCATAAGGCGGCACGGCTTGCGGCTCTTCGCCATACAAAGCCCGCCAGACCCCGCGCAGCAGGCCGAGGCAATCACACCCGGCACCCCGACAACTGCCCTGGTGGCGATAGGGTGTGCCGATCCAGCGGCGGGCCTCGGCGAGGGCTTGCGCCCGGGCCTTTACCGGCTTGCGTGGCCTCATCCGCCCAACCCCCGTGACCCGCCATCGCGGACCGTCTCACTGGCCGGGGAGGCCTGCAGGACATCATTGCCGACCATGTAGGGAAAACCGCGAAAATCGAGCGTATTGGAGAAGCGATCGCGGCAGGTAGCGAAACGCTGGTCACAGCCCAGTGCGAAGGCGGGATGATCACCCGCAACCCCGCAGCGCTCATCGCCCAGCACCTCGTCACAACGGCGGGCGAAGACCCGGCCCGTCACCCGTGACAGGCGGTGGGACAGGCCCAGCAGCTCCGCCTCGAAGCGAGCATCGACACGGCGCACCTCGCCCAGCTCGCCCTGGCCGGTCTTGAGACCCTCGGGTGGATCGGCGGACCAGTCGACCCGCCAGGTCTCGACCCGGGCGCCGGACCAGAGCCCGGCCTCCAGGTCACCGGCCCGCAGGACCCCATCATCAAACGCGCCGAGCAGCCCGGCCTGGTCCGGGGCGAGGCCCGCCTCTGCGGCACAGCCGGTCGCGCCAAAACCGGTCCCGGCACGGCAGGTCACGCCCTGCCAGTCGAGGTCCCGGTCATGGTCGGTAAAGCCGAAACGATCGCCATCAGACCGGGTCACGATCCAGCAGGTGCACAGACAGGTCACACCGGTCTCGAGCGCCGCCTGCAGGGTTTCAGGCACGTGTCTCATACTCACCTCCTCGCGCCGCCCGGGCGCGACACATCAGGGTTTGAGTTCAATCAGGGGGATGGAATGGGCCGCGGCCGCGCCGGGCTGATCGAGCGCCAGGTCGAGCCGGTCCTGCTCGAAGCGCACGGGCACATCAAAGGCAAAGCCGGCGGTGACGCTCACCCCCGATGAGGGCGGGGTATCAAGGGTCACCAGACCGCTCGTCCAGTCGACCGAGAGGTTTTCGGTCTCGACCCCGTCCAGCGCGATCCGGAGCGATCCCTCAACCGGTTTGGTGACGGTCCGCGTCCAGCTTTCGCCGCCGCTCTCATAGCGCTTGACCAGCTGGAAAACCGCATTGCTGCCATCGCCCGTGCCCAGTTGCTGGTCTGTCGGCTCCGGAGCCCGGTCGGGTGCGGTCGAGCGATTGTCGAAAGGGTCGCGAAAACGAAAGCCGTGCAGCGGGCCGCGCCGGGCCTCGAAGAAGGCGAGCAGGGTGTGGATATCCGCCAGCGAGCGAATACCCGGCCCGGCATCATAGCGACGGCGACTATCGGCCCAGGACGTGTTGCGCTGCTCGCGGCCGGACAGGAGCGGTACGATCTCGGTCCGCCGTTGCGGCCCGCCCGTGGCGCCGACCGAGACCGGGAAGGGAAAGCGGATCTCGTGGAACACGCTCATGACCAGCGCCTCCCCTCATCGACCGCCCGGGCCAGGGCCCGCGCAATCCGCCCCCGTGACGCCGACACTGCAGCCTCGGGCGGACCGGATGGCAGGGTGAGATGGATATTGACGGTCTGACCGCCCGCCCCGCCCGGTGCGACCTGGCCGGACTGGCTCGGCGTGAAGACTTCCGGGCCTCGTTCGCCGACCAGAAAGGGCACGCCCGCCTGGACCGGACCGCCCTCGGCCCGGCCTCCGGCGGGCGTCGTCATCCAGGCAATCGAGCCCAGCGCCCGGTCGATCAGCCCCGCCAGGGGGCGTTCGATGACTTGCTGCGTCGCCAATCGGGCCAGATCGGCCAGGATGGCATCGGTCATGCGGGAAAAATCCGCTTCACCGGACCGCGCCGCCCGTCCGAGCGCCTGCTCGATCCGGCTGCCGGCGCGCTCGAACGCCGACTCCAGCGCCTCGGCGGCCTGCAGGCCCGGCCCGTCGGCGAGGGTCTCGAACGGATCGTCTGATGAGGATGACGTCATGGCTGAATCTCCGCTGTGCTTGCATTGGATGTGTCGGGAAAGCGGGCCCGCAGCGCATCCAGTCCGGCACGGTCCAGGGCGGCATCACCCGCCGCACCGGTCAGGGCCCGCCATTCCAGGAGAGACAGCGCCCAGACCTCCGCGGGGCGCAGACCCAGCGCCAGGCCGGCGCGCAGTACAGGCGCCCACTTCATGGCTCCAGCCCGGCCGTCAGACAGGCCGCAACGGCATCGGTGACAGCTTCAAGCGAGAGCGGCGCGTCCTTCAGCTCGGCCAGCTCGACCGGCGTCCCGCCGCCGCGCGCCAGGGCCGCGACGACGCGCACCAGACAGTCGGCCGTAAGGCTTTCACCAGCCGGGCAGAGCGTTTCGATTTCGGCCAGCGCCCCCAGGGTGAGGCAGAGCGTCAGCGTGCGCTCGCCCAGGGCGAGTTCGATCTCGCCACGTTGGGGATTGGCCATGTCTAGAGCGCCGCGAAGACCAGCGCCCCGGCCGAGGCCAGGCTCATAGACCAGCTCGCCTCACCATCATGCCGGCCGGCATAATCCAGTGCCGCGACCTGAAAGGGCCCGGTCAGCGTGCCGAAATCGGGGATAAGCAATTGCCAGTCATCGCGCGACTGGTCGAAGAAGGCCTGACGGATGCGGGCATCGGCCTCGGCATCCACGAAGACGCCGGAGCCGGAGACACTGCACGTTTTCACCCCGCCGCCGGCCAGCAATTCGCGCCAGCCCTCCACGCTCTCGGCATGGGTGACATCGACCGGTCGGGCATTGAGCGAGATCGTCTTCAGTCGCAGCCCCGCCGCACTCTCATAGGCCGGTGGATCGCCGCCATCACCGATGCGGATCAGGATGTCGCGGCCGGATTGGACACTCATGGGAGATCTCCTCTGGCAGGCCGGCGCGCGCCGGCCATCAGGCAAGAAAAAACCGCCCGGCGAGGGGCGGTTGATGACGATTGAAATCGATTACCAATAGCTTTTTCTATTACGTGCTCTCGCCTCGCCACTTTTGGACCAAAGCCTCGTAAGCGAGGTACAATTTAGGTCCGCCAAGCTCATCGGAACGCATGTCGTCGACATACTGGCGAAAATCGTCAAAGTCCAAAACATAGCTCGATCGCCAGTATGACTTCAGAATCGCTTCATCGAGCCAGCCCGCGCTCACCCCAAGCGCCATTGCCTCGTAGAAATTGAACATATCTTTCACGACACGAGTGGAGTCCCATGGAGCCGCCGACCAAACAAATGTGTGCCGTCTGAGCACGTCTAGACTGGGATTGGCCCTATCCTGAGCCTCCAGCGACAACCTTAAGCTCCTGAACCTATCAAGCATTCCGGAAACATGGGCATCTGACGTCATGCGCATAATCAGACTGACGGTCTCACTTCGGACCGCCGCGTGCCGAGTATGCCGGAAGCTGAGAAATGACATCGTCGCGGTTATTAGTGAACCGACGGCAATTAACAGCGGAGCATACGCTAGCATCTGATCCCTCCCAGCCATTGCAGAAACTCAATACAAAATTGTATTAGCATCAAGCCCAATCTAAACGCACGCACACGCCACAAGCGCCCTCACCCGCAGCAAACCGCGCTTCAACCGGCGTTCGGGCGTGGCGAAGACATCGCGGTAGGCGGGGGTCAGACTGATCAGGCGCCAGGGTGCAGGCAGATCGGGCACAGGCGCCGCAGCGACGGAATCGCTCAGCACGCCGAGCAAGGCGGCGGGCGAGGCGTCGCGTTGCCAGATATCCAGGGTGAGCCGAATTTCCAGCATTCGCGCCCCGTCCGCGCCGCGCTCGGAGACCTCGCTGCCGCCCCAGCTGGCATGGGGAAAGGCGGCGCGGCGATTGCGCGCCTCAAACAGGCGCAGCGGGTCGCCCAGCGCATTGGTGACGGCGGGTGTGGCGGCGAGCCGCGCCGCCAGCGCCGCCTGCACTGCCTCGATCACCCCGCTCACAGGGACACCGGTCGGAACGGCCCGATCAGCTCGGCCACGCCGGGCGGGACGGAGGACGCGCCATTGGTCTCGGCGAGATGGACAGTGAGCTGGAGAATGGCTTCGCGCAGCGGCGCCGGCACGTCCGCGGGCTGATCGCCATAGCCGCAGCGAAAACGGATCTCGATCCCCGCCGCCGCCCGGCCCGGTTGCGGCCAGCTCATGCCCGGTCGCAGGACAAGCCGGCCCGGATCACTCAGCCTGTCCACGAAAAACGCCGCCGGATCGATCTCCGACGGCGTGTCATCCATGCCATATATCGTAACCGCCTCAAGCGCGATCAGCGGCGGTTTGAGCAGTCTCAACCGCGTCCCGAAGGCCGAGAGACGCCCCTCGCCCCACCACAAATCGCGGCGTTCCAGCCAGGTCTGGGCGAGGCAGGCCCGCCCGGTATCCCGCTCGACACGTGCCCGCGCGGTTTGTATCCAGTGGTTGATCGCGTCGTCCTGCGACGCATCCGCCACGCGCAGCCGCGCCCTGGCATCCGCCAGCGAAACAGGCTCCGCGGAAGGCGGATCAAGGAGTGTGAGGGACATGGGGGAAAACTCCGTTTCAGAGGGGGACGAGGCAGTCCGCTTCCCGCCGGAAGCGGTTAAGCCGTTCTGGGTCGAGGTCGGCGTGTTCGGGCTGGCTGGCCTGGCGAGTTTGCTGATCTGGGTCGCGCTGCTGCGCCTACCGGCCGATGACGCAGCCCGTACTGGCTGGGCTCCGCTCGTCATGGCACCGCTTGTCCCGGCCTTTGTGCTGCCGCCGATCTTGCGCGCCGTGCTGCGGCCCGTGCTGCGCCGATGGGCGAAACTCAACAAGGACCCGCTGCCCTGGTGGGCCAAGACTGTTGGCGTCTACTGGTCACCCACCGAGATTCGCGCGGTGTCACCCGCCTGGCATATCGAGGACGACCGCCTGCACCTGCCGGTCATCGGTCATGAAATGGCCGTTCTTTTCGGCGGCCTGATCATCGCAATCGCGCTGGCCCTGATTGAACAGGAAACGGGTTTCTGGTTGAGTCTGCTGGCACCCCCGCTAACAATCGTCTCCGGCCCTTTTGCGCTTGCCATCCTGCTCGGCGCAGCGCTCAAAGCCTATCGCTACGGACGCCTGCCGCCGCCCGGCTCGACATCGCTTCGTAGCTTTTTCGGGTGGAACTATGACTAGGCGCCTCGGCGCGGACTGAGCCTTACATCCCTTGTCATCCAGCAGGCCGTATCCGGTTTTCCAGCTCAAGGGTGGAACCGCGAAGCGGCGCCTGCGGCGCCCTTGACCTGGAAAACCGGATGCGGCGACATCTCGGCAAGTGATGAAAGGGGCGGTGAGCGCTGAGGGCGCGTCACACCGACCACACCAATCCACCACTTGTCATCCCCGCCGGATGTCCCGCGAACGCGGGACGCAGGGCGGGGACCTAACTCTCTGCAATCACATGGGTCCCTGACTTTCGCCCGGCCTTCGCCGGGCGTCCATCAGGGATGACAAAAAGATTCCCGGCCTCAACTCACCCCAAACTTCAACAGCTTGATCGCTTCGAAATCCTGCACCCCGCCGCCGACGCGTTTGGTGGTGTAGAAGAGGACGTGCGGTTTGGCGCTGAAGGGGTCGCGCAGGACTTCCACGCCCTGGCGGTCGACGATGAGATAGCCGCGGCCAAAATCCCCGAAGGCCATGGACAGGCTGTCAGTGCCGATATCCGGCATGTCCTCGGCTTCGCTGACCGGATAGCCCAGCAGGGTGGAGGTCGC
>NZ_CAJQOO010000183.1 GCF_905480005.1 uncultured Maricaulis sp. | reverse complement strand
GACATCAAAGCCCTCGGTCATGCCGAGTTCCTTGGCCACATCCTCGATCTTCTCCTTCGAGACATCGACCGTGCGGATATTCGGCGCGACCTGGCTGGCCAGGTGAAGGCGATGGGTATTGATATCGGTCAGAACGACATGACGGGCGCCGACATGACGGGCGATCGCGGCGGCCATGATGCCGATCGGACCGGCACCGGTGATCAGCACATCCTCGCCGATCATGTCGAATTGCAGGGCGGTGTGCACCGCATTGCCGAGCGGGTCGAGGATCGAACCGATCTCGTCGGGCACATCCTCGGGCAGAGGGACGACATTGAAGGCCGGGAGTTTCATGTATTCGGCGAAGGCGCCCGGGATGTTGACCCCGACGCCGCGGGTTTCCGGGTCCAGATGGAATCGACCGGCGCGCGCGGCGCGGCTTGTGACACCGACCACATGCCCTTCGCCGGAGACGCGTTGGCCAACCTTCACGCGGGTCACATTGGCGCCGATATCGACAATCTCGCCGGCATATTCATGACCGACGACCATGGGCGTGGGCACGTTCTTGGCGGCCCAGTCATCCCAGTTATAGATATGAATATCGGTCCCGCAGATTGCGGTTCGCTTGACCTTGATGAGAACGTCATCCGGACCGATTGTCGGCTCGGGGACATCCTCCATCCAGATGCCTTCTTCCGGCTTGGCTTTCACCAGGGCTTTCATGCGCTTCCCTCACCTTGTGGCGTCCCCGTCTCGGCGGGTTTGTCGCGAAGATACATCACAGCGGCGATGGGGAAAGTGAGCATCATCGGAATGAGCAGTATCGACATCAGTTCGGCGACATGGCCGTTCGACCCGCTGACAAAAGTTGCCAATAATGACAATGCCCCGACGCCCGCCGGGACAGCGAGGATCCGGCGCCCATCCATCCACAACATGGCAGCCATCCAGGCCGCATAGGCCGCGATCAGACCCCATTTGACCCAGGTATCGATGCGCAGCATTTCGATCCGCACGGGCAGGAAACTGTCCAGGGCGTATGAGACAAGTTCGGCCTCGCTGCTGGCCTCGTCGAAATAGCCATCGGGCAGACAATCGCGCAGCACGACATCGTCGCGGCCGTCCGGCGGCTCGATTTCGGGACCGCAGACCGGGGCCTCGATCTCGGCGAGGATGCTGTTGATGGTCGCATTCTCCTGCCAGTCGGCGGGGATGGTGGCGAGCGCCAGACCGACCCCGATCACTGCCAGAAAGCGTCCCCGCAGCGCCATACCGAGGAAGAAGGCCGCGGCCATGCCGGCATAGGCCAGCGGGAAGAACCAGTCGAGGAATTGCACCTCGACCAGCCAGGCCCGCAATGCGGCGGCCTCGTCACCCTGAAGAAAGTCGAGGTCTTCGGTTTTTTCGGCGAATTCAAGTGCAAGGATGGGCGTTTTGAACCCCTCCGCCATCGGTGCACTGCCCAGGTCAGGCGGCGAACCGAACAGCGCCAGCGGAAAGGCCAGCGTCGCCACAGTCAGCACCAGAGTGGCCACAAAGGCCCAGCGTGATGATGTCATACGTCCCCCGATCGGCATCATTGTGCCCCTTCACCCGTCGCAATCAAGCGGTCAGGCGTTCCGCGACCGTCTCACCGATCGCCAGCGAGGCGGTCAGGCCGGGGCTTTCAATGCCGAACAGCGCGACCAGCCCCTCAACGCCATGTGTATCGGCCCCGTCAATGCGGAAATCGGGCTGAGGCTCGCCCGGTCCATGCAGTTTGGGCCGGATACCGGCATAATCCGGCATCAACGCGCCGTCCGGCAAGCCCGGCCAGAAGCGCCGGGCGGTTGCGTAGAAGGCCTCGCCCCGCTCCGGATCGACCGTGTAGTCCTCCCCCTCGACAAAGGCGAGGTCCGGCCCGAAGCGTGCCTGTCCGCCCAGGTCGCGGCGATAATGCGTGCCCAAAGCACCCGGAATGGGCAGTGGATAGACCAGGCGCGAAAACGGCGCCTTGCCCGACAAGGTAAAGTAGACCCCCTTGCCGTAGTGCAAGGGCGGGATGGACGCTGCCGGGACGGTCTCGATCAGGCCGGCTGCGGACTGGGCACCCAGGCCCGCCGCAATCACCAGATAGCGTGTGGTCACCTCGGTCGCATGCTCGCCGCCCGTGCGGACCACGAATCCCCCGCCCTTGAGCGGCGCGGCACCGGCGAAGGGCGTATTGACCGCGATCGCCCCGCCATGCCCGGCAATCTCTCCGGCCAGCGCGTCCATATAGGCGTGCGCATCCATCACGCCGCTTTCTTCCGACAGCAGGGCGGCCTCGGCGTGCAATTCCGGCTCGAGCGCCCGTGCTTCGGCGCCACTGAGGCGTCGCATGCCACCGACCTGGTTGATGTTGGCCTGGTCAAGAATAGCATCCAGCCGCTCGATTTCGTGGGGCTGGGTGGCGACGACCAGCTTGCCGCATTTCTCGTGCGGCAGGTGGTGGTGTTCGAGAAAGGCGTAGAGCATCAGCCGCCCGGCCACGCACAGGCGGGCTTTCAGCGAGCCGGTCGGGTAATAGAGCCCGCCATGGATAACCTCGGAATTGCGCGAGGAAATGCCCTGGCCGATCGCCTTGTTGGCTTCCAGGACGACGGTCTCATGGCCGCGCCGGGCAAAGGCCCGCGCCGTCGCCAGACCGACCGCTCCGCCACCGACAATGATCGCATCTGTCTCGAAGGCCATGCGCATTCTCCCAGCCCGGCACGCCTAAACGATAAGACTGGCATGAGTCCGGTGCACTGGAAGAGGGTATGCGGACCGACCCGCTCACAAAAAGAAAACCGCCCGGCGCAGGGCACCGGGCGGCTCTTCATCCAGAAAGTCGGTTCAGTCACCCCTCGGCGGCACTCACCGGCGGGAAGATACGGCCCAGCGGACCGACCTGCGGGATTGGCAGCAGCAGGATGCGGCGGACCGGGTTCCACGCCGCGCCCAGCACCACGACCACGCCACCCAGCACCAGCAGGGTCACGGCGACAACCGCGCCCGCGCCAAGTCCGGCAGAATTGACGATGATGCCAATGGAGACACCGGCGGTCAGCAGGCCCGACACGATCAGCGCCCGGCGATTGATCAGGAGCGAAACAATGGCAAACAGGCCAATCACCGTCAGGGCCGTAATCGCCAGGCGCATCGTTTCGGCACCATCAGCCGCCATGGCCGCGAAGAGGTTTAGGTTTTCCGGATTGTTGAATTCACTCGCCTGCAGCGACCAACCGGACAGGGTGACATTGAGCATGGCGCCGAGCAGGATCGGGGCCGCAAGGAAATGCAGCCAGAACGCCGTCCCGGCCAGCCGCGTTTCTCGCGCCGGATCGCGGGCATCAAAGATAATTCCGGTCACCAGCAGAACGGCACCTGCCGCAACATTGATCGCCGGCGACCAGACGACCACCGTGTAGGGATCGAAGGCCATCAGTGCCATGACAGCGGTCAAGACAAAACCAACACCCATCAGGCCACCAGCATAGGGCAGACGATAGCTGAAGTAATAAGCGGCTATTGGCAGCAGGAAGGCCAAACCGATCACGAGCGGAAAGAAGCGGAGTGCGGCGGGCAATTGCACCACCAACGCCATCACCATTTCGCGGGTCAGCACTTGCTGGCTCTCCAACTCAATTGCGTCTGCAGCCTGGTTGACCATCTCGAACGAGTCCTCGCTGAGGCCGACACCATGGATCAGGAATTGAACATAGCCCCAGATCAGCACGATCATGGTGGTCACGCCGAACACCGAGCTGAGCACAATGCCCGGCAGGATGCGGCGCTGCTTGCCGACCAGCAGGGCCGACAGGAACCAGATAAAGACGGCGATGCCGCCGATCAGCGCCATCAGCGCGTTCTGCCAGGCCTGCTCACCTTCAATGAGGTCCAGCCCGACCATCACCTGGCCGGCGCCGACCGCCAGGCCACCCAGCAGGATCAGCACCCCGATGGTGGTGAAGATGTCGTGGAAATTGTTCAGGAAAGGCAGCATCTCGTCCGATGGACGCGCACTGCTTGCACGCACTTCGCTGGTATCCGTCATATCAGTCCCCTGTGTCACGTTACCCGTGTGATGCCCCCAAGCGATCATTCGGATGCAGCTTTCGCCGGAAAAGCGAGTCTGACCGGAACAGACTACCCGCGATTGGGGAAAAGGTCAGGGGGACTGGTTGGGGTGGCGTCCCGTGCCGCCAAAGCAGACCGGCGCCGTAATCACGGCGCCGGTTACGAGCCCTATCGGGCGATAGGGCGGCTGGCTTCCAGGATGGGAAGTCCGGCCTCGGTCGGGATGTAGATCACGTCCTGGCCATTTTCGCCAAGCGACTGGATCCACAGATAGCGCAGATAACCGTCCGGACCGCCCAGACCTTCCGCGACGATGGCATTGGCTTCCGCCACACCACGGGCACGGGCAACTTCTGCCTCGGCATTCAGCTCCTCGGCCTCAAGCCGGGCCTGCGCCTCGAGCACGGCAATATGCCGGTTCTGCTCCGCGCGGACCAGTTCAGCCCGGCCGGCGAGCTCCTGCTGCCAGACACCATATTGTGGTAGACCCCACATCAAGGCTCCGATCGACACGACAAAAAACGCCGCAATGGCGATGAACAAACCAGGTCTCATAGCCCCTCTCCTTCTATAAAGCGGTTGAATGACAACAACTTACAACGAGGAAAGTCGGGTTATCAGAGGGAATGGAGAGACCGGAATCCGGGAGGGATTCGGCCTGTGAGAATCCGGGGTCAGATCACCCCGAGCGCCTTGCCCACCTTTGTAAACGCCGCCACGGCGCGGTCGATCTGCTCGGGCGTGTGGGCCGCCGACATCTGGGTGCGGATCCGGGCCTTGCCCTTGGGCACGACGGGGAAGAAGAAGCCGATCACATAAACGCCCTCATCCATCAGCCTGGACGCCATCTCCTGGGCCAGCTTGGCATCGCCCAGCATGACCGGGATGATCGGATGTTCGCCCGGCAGAAGATCAAATCCGGCTTCGCTCATGCCGGTGCGGAAGCGTTTGGCATTGTCGACCAGGCGGGCGCGCAGATCATCGCCCTCGGCGACCATGTCGAGCGCCTTGAGCGAAGCCCCGGCAATGGCCGGCGCCAGCGAGTTGGAGAACAGATAGGGCCGCGAGCGCTGGCGCAGCATGTCGATGATCTCCTTGCGCGCCGCCGTGAAACCGCCCATCGCCCCGCCCAGCGCCTTGCCAAACGTACCGGTGATGATGTCGATCTCGCCCAGCACACCGCAATGCTCCGGCGTCCCGCGGCCTTTAGCGCCCATGAAGCCGTGCGCATGGCAGTCATCGACCATGGTCAGCGCATCATATTGCTTGGCCAGGCCGACGATGGATTTCAGGTCGGCGATATAACCATCCATCGAGAACACGCCATCGGTGACGATCAGGACATGGCGCGCGCCATCGGCCCGGGCCTGTTTCAGCTGGGTCTCGAGATCGCTCATGTCGGAATTGGCATAGCGATAGCGCCTGGCCTTGCACAGGCGCACACCGTCAATGATGGAGGCATGGTTGAGCGCGTCCGAGATGATCGCATCCTCCGGCCCCAGGAGCGGCTCGAACACGCCGCCATTGGCGTCAAAGGCGGCGGCATAGAGGATGGCATCCTCGCAGCCGGCAAAGGCCGCGACCTTGGCTTCCAGCTGCTTGTGCAGATCCTGTGTTCCACAGATGAAACGCACCGAGGCGACGCCGAAACCATGACTGTCCAGGGTCGATTTGGCGGCCTCGATCAGCTCGGGACGATTGGCCAGGCCGAGATAATTATTGGCGCAGAAATTGATGACATGGCTCGACGCCCCGTCCGCGGTCACATCGATCTCGGAGAATTGCTGCGAGGTGATGACGCGTTCGCGCTTGTACAGCCCGTCCGCCTCGATCTGCTTCAACTCGTCGGCAAGGTGGGCGTAGAAGGCGTCGGACATGGTGGGCTCCCA
>NZ_CAJQOO010000182.1 GCF_905480005.1 uncultured Maricaulis sp. | reverse complement strand
CTGGTGCTGGTGATTGATGATGTCGGTCTCGACGTGGACGCCGCCCAGCGGGTTCTGGCCCTGCCGGTTCCGGTGACCGTGGCGATTCTGCCCTATGCCGAAGCGGCGGCCCCCTTGTCCGCCCTGGCGCGCCAGTCGGGGCATGACGTGCTCTTGCACATGCCGATGGAGCCGGTCGGCCTGGCCGATCCCGGTCCGAATGCGCTGCGGATCGGCCTCAGCGATATCGATCTTCAGGCCCGCATGCGCTGGGCCATGGCACAAGTGCCTGGCGCGGTGGGGCTCAATAATCACATGGGGAGCCGGTTCACGGCTGATCCCCGGGCATTGCGCGTGGCGCTCTTCGCCATCTCGCATGATGATCCGGTCTTCCTGGACAGTCTGACGACCGCCCACAGCCGGGGCGGTGCGGTGGCATCCGGTCTCGGACTGCGCACGCTGCAGCGCGATATCTTCCTCGATCATGATCTGGATGCCGCCGCCATACGCGCGCGCCTTGACGAGGCGGCGGAGCGTGCACGCGACACTGGTTATGCGGTCATGATCGGGCATCCGCATGATCTGACACTGGCGGTGCTGGAGGCCTGGCTCTCGAGCGATGCGGTCGCTGACCTGGAATTCGTGACCACAAGCGCGCTGGCCGATTCCCTCTTTGTCGCCGAGCCCGGTCTTCAGGCCTCACTGACCGAGTGAGTCCTCGGCAGCGCGGAACAGGGCGGCTGCCTTGTTGACCGTTTCCACCCGCTCGGATTCCGGATCACTATCAAGGACTACTCCGGCACCGGCCTGGACATACATCCGGCCGTCCTTGAACACGGCGGTTCGCAGCGCGATGGCCGTATCCATGCCGCCATCGGCGCTGAAATAGCCGACGGCACCGGCATAGACACCGCGGCGATGCGGTTCCAGCTCGTCAATGATTTCCATCGCCCGGACCTTCGGCGCGCCGGACACGGTCCCGGCCGGGAAACCGGCGAACAGGGCGGAGACCACGTCTTGCTGGTCCGCGAGATCACCCTCGACATTGGATACGATGTGCATGACGTGACTGTAGCGTTCAACAATCTCGCGCGCAGTGATGCGGACCGTCCCGGGCTTGGCGATGCGTCCGACATCATTGCGGCCCAGATCGAGCAGCATGAGATGTTCCGAACGCTCTTTCGGATCGCCCAGCAGGTCGGCCTCGAAGGCATCATCCTCGGCCGGTGTCTGACCGCGCGGTCGCGTACCGGCGATGGGGCGGATCGTCACCACATCATCACGCAGCCGGACCAGGATTTCAGGGCTGGACCCGACAACCTCAAATCCGTCAAAGCGGAAAAAGAAGAGGAAGGGCGAGGGGTTGAGCCGGCGCAAGGAGCGGTAGGCCCAGAACGGGTCGGCCGGGTAATCTGCCGAGAAACGCTGGCTGGGCACGACCTGAAAGGCGTCACCGGCGCGGATATAGTCCCGCGCTCTGTCTACCGCCGCGCGGTAATCATCGGGTGTCCGGTTGGACTGGCGTTCGCCGAGTTCGCCGTCAGGTCTGGCGAGCTCCGGTGTGGCACCTGCCAGGCGTTGCAGTGTGGTCTGCAGGCGTTCGACGGCCGCGTCATAGGCTTCGCGGGCCGAGTACTCACCGGGCCGCACGGGGCAATAGACCTGGATTTCCTGTTTTAGGGCATCGAAGACAACCATGGTCTGGGGCCGAAGCAGCACGGATTCGGGCAGGCCCAGCGGATCCGGTGCTGCACCGTCCGGCAGGCGCTCAAGATAGCGCACCATGTCATACCCGACATAGCCGAACAGGCCGGAGGCGAGCGGAGGCGCATCATCGGGCAAGGGGCAATGGGCGGCTTCGATGACTGCTCGCAGGGCTGTCATCGGTTCGGTCTCGAGCGGCGTGAATTTGCGCGCGGCGACATCCATCCCGCTGGCCTGGGAGACGACGCCGTCCCGGCATTGCCAGATCAGGTCCGGGTCAAGGCCGATGGCGGAATACCGTCCCCGCCAGGCCCCGCCCTCAACCGATTCCAGAAGGAAGCTGTTGGGCTGGTTCGCCGCCAACCGCAGATAGGCCGCGACCGGCGTCAGGAGGTCGTCCACACGACGCGCCTGCAGGACACAGGTTTCACCCCGCTCCAGACGCTCGGCGACCGTCCGGAAATCGGGCGTGATCGGCGCGTGGGGTGTCATCGCGGTGCGTTGGGGTCGGTCTCGCCAATCGCCAGCGAGAACAGGCGGGCATCGACGGATTCATCAGTGATGCCGTATTCGCGCACCAGGTAGTCGCGGGTGGCCTGAAGCACGTCATCGCCCAGCTGGGCATCGATGGTCGAGCTGATCCCGTCCATCTCCAGATCGGATGCATCCGCGATATCGGCCGGAATGATCTCATTGAGCGTCATGAGCAGATAAGTGCCTTCACCGACCTGCAGCATGTCAGTATCGCCGACGCTCATATTGAACGCTGTCGACATGGCCAGCTGAGAGAAGGCCCCCGCGGTCTGGCCGCGTTGCAGGGTCGAGGTTTCAGTGCGTCCGCCGGTCGTCAGGGAGACAAGCTCGATGTCATCGCCCGCTTCCAGCTGTGCCAGCGCGTCCTCGGCGCGGGCGCGGAGCTGGGTGTCGACCTGGATGGAGCGCCAGCGGCTTTCGGCCTGATCGCGGATTTCTTCGAGTTCGAACGGACGGCTCGGGACGATGCTGTCGACACGCAGGGTGAAAAAGTCGGTGTCGTTGAATGTCCGCAGATCGATCGCGAAACCTTCCACCGAATCGAAGGCGGCCGGCAGGAGTTCCGGAGCCAGAGACTGATAGCGGGCGCCGTCAAATCCCAGATCCTCGTCGATCGAGTTCAGGGCCAGGGGCTGATAGATTTCCAGCGGAACCCCGGCAGTTTCGGCCGCGACTTCCAGAATTGCGCCGTCCGCGCGCGCGGTTTCGAAGCGCTCGACCGCGTCGTAGAGATCATCGGTCGCCTGGGCCTGTGCAGCGCTGGTCTGCAACCGATCACGCTCTTCTTCAAAGCTTGGAATGAAGGCTTCCTCGGCGGCGGTCACCAGGACGGCGCTCCAGGCAAACCGGCCTTCGATGGCGGCGGATTCCTCGGCGGCCATGCCGAAGACGGCTTCAGCAAGCTGGCTGTCGGGAATATCGCCGACCTGGACGTCTTCCTGAATGAGCGGTGCGCCGAGCCCGAGTGCAGCGGCAATGGCTGCGGGCGCTTCGCCGGCGCTCAGGCGCTCGGCGGCGGCCTGCGCGGTGGCTTCATCCTGGGTGTTCAATTGGGCAAAGCTGCGAATCGCCGGGGTGCCAAGGCGACCGGTGGAGCGCTCATACTCATAGGTGTCGCGCAGGAAGGTCTCGTCAATCGCGACATCACGGATGAAGTCCTGCAATTGCAGGCGGACGAGCGTGAAGGCCCGAAATTCCGGTCGGGTGAAGAGCGGTTGCCCGTTCTGCCCCGGCGTCTCCTCGATGAAGGTCTGCAATTCCTCATCGGTGGGGTCGGCGATTTCATCGGCCGTCGAGGCGTCGATCACCAGCCCGGTCACACGGCGGCGTTCCTCCGCCACGAGATAGCGGGTCTGGGCCATCTGGTCGGGTGAACCGGAGAGGCCGGCCAGGGTCGCAATGAGCTGGGTCCGCAGCAGGTCGCCTTCGATATTGTCGGCAAACTGGTCTTCGCTCATGCCCACGCGCCGCAGGGCGGCGGTCATCGCATCGCGGTCAAACTCTCCCGTAACCGGGTTGAGGAAGGCCGGAATGTCGGCGACTTCGCGCACAATGGCCTGATTGGACACTTCCAGTCCCAGTTCACGGGCCCGGGCCGCAAAGGCGGCGAGGGTGATCTGCTGCTGCAGGACCTGTTCGCCAAGTCCCTCGGCTCGCGCCTGCTCGGCGGTGATCGAGGAATCCTGGTCCTGCAGGCGCCGGACCTCGCCATTGAAGGCGCTGGACAGCTCGCGCTGACTGATCCGCTCCGGCCCCACCGTGACCACGGCATCACCGCTGCCGGTGAAGATGCCGCCACTGCTGGGCAGGGCGATGGCGAAGGCCAGGACGAGAAGAACGATGATGACCAGTGCGAGAGGCGACTGGGCGAAAGACCGGAAATTGGACAGCATGGAACCGAAATGCCTTTGAAAAACGTCGCGCGGAAGGTAGCGGCGCGGTCAGGTGGTCGCAAGCACGAGGGGCGGTTGTTCTGCGATTGTCGGTGCGCCCCGTTGCGAAGCCCGGTTTTGATGATTACTCCTGCCGCGCATCTAGGGGACGGGATCAGCCGGTCGGGGAAGCAAAATGACGCGTCGCACACTCATTGCTGGCAATTGGAAAATGAACGGGTCCGTTGCGGCCCTCGGCTTCTTTGACGCGGTGGCCCCGGTCGCGAAGGAGGCGGACGCGGACATCCTGATCTGCCCCCCGGCGACCTTGCTCGCCCAGGCTGCGAGCGCTTGTACCGGCAGTGAAATGCGCGTCGGCGGGCAGGATTGTCATGCCGCGGTGTCAGGGGCCCATACCGGTGATGTCTCGGCGGCCATGTTGCGTGAGGCGGGGGCCAGCCATGTGATCCTCGGCCATTCTGAACGCCGCGCGGATCATGGCGAGAGCGACGCGCTTGTCCGGGCCAAGGCCGAGGCCGCGCTTCAGGCCGGCTTGGTGCCGGTGATTTGTGTCGGTGAATCCCGCGAGGAGCGGGAGGCCGGGCGCGCGATCGAGGTCGTAGCGTCTCAACTCGCGGCTTCCTTGCCGGAAAATCCGGACCGGATGACACTGGTAATAGCTTATGAGCCGGTCTGGGCAATCGGGACCGGTTTGACCGCGTCTGTCGAGGATGTGGCAGCCATGCACGAGGCCATTCGCGAGCGTCTTCCGGAACCGCTAACTACCTGTATTTTATACGGTGGTTCGGTAAAACCGGGGAATGCGAAAGACCTGCTCAGTCTGGACGATGTGGATGGCGCGCTCGTCGGGGGTGCAAGCCTGAAATCCACTGATTTTTCAGCCATTATCGAGGCGGCCGGTCGCAAATCCGAACTAGTCCGGTAAGTGGATCGAAACCTATTTGCGGCAGTGTTGAAACCTGATGTTTCCTGTTTCGCCGCTTTTGGGGAGCCGAACCGAGTATGGCCGAAATCGACTACACCCGGGCTTCCGTCCTGTTGTTCGACCCGATTCACGTCAACCAGCGGACGAGTCGTTACGCGCTCTTCGAGATTGGCTTCCGTCAGATTGAATGCGTTGCCTCCATGGCCGATTTCAAGAATGGAATCACCGAGGGAGCACCGAGCCTGATCGTCGCCGAAGCCAGCGCGAATGATAAGGATATTTTCAATCTGGTGCGCTCCGTCCGTCGCGGTGATGTGGGATCCAATCCATTTGTCGTCTTCCTGCTGACGACCTGGAGCCGTGATACCGGTCATATCCGCAAGGCGATCGAGTGCGGCGCCGATGATGTCATCGTGCGTCCCTTCTCGACCATGTTTGCCGAGGAGCGGGTCAAGACGCTGATCCGGGGTCGCAAGGATTTTGTGGTGACGTCCGACTATATCGGACCGGATCGCCGCAAGGACAGCGAGCGCTCGACCGATGCGCCGCTGATCACGGTGCCGAATTTTCTCAAGGCAACGGTCGAGAATGACGAGCAGGCTTTGAACAATGCCCAGCAATGGGTCCGCGAGGCGCGGGAAGCCGTGACAACGGAACGCGTGCGCCGTGTGGCGATGCGGATCGTCATTTCGGTTGAGCTGGAAGCCTCCAAGAAGACAGAAGAGGGCAAGGTTCCTGTTGCCCTGGACATCAAGGACCTCGATCGCGCCGCACGCGAGCTGAGAGCCCATGTGCTGCGGGCAGGGCGCCGCGAGGCCGCCGAAGTCGCCGAAGCCCTGCTCGATCAGATTGGCGCGCTGGGCGATGGGCGCAATGCGGATGCCGGTATTCTCAAACTCGTCAAGGAATTGGCGATGGGCACCTATGCAGCTTTCGCCAATGGCGACACGATCGAGCGGTCCAAGGACGAGATCGGTCGGACAGTGTCCAATCTGCGCAAGCGCCTGCAGGCGCGTGCCGAGGCTGCGAGGCGCAAGGCGGTCCTGATCGCCGAGGAAGCCGCAGCGGAAACCGCAGACGATGCTGGCCAAGAAGGTTCGCCTGATATAAAACGCGCCGCCATGTGACCGGGCGGTGCTGACACCGCACCGGAAACTCCCTATATCCACGGCCGAGCCGCCCGACCGGGCGGCGCGGCCTGACACATGGCGGTATTCATGACCACAGTTCTTTTGATCATCCAGCTTCTGGTCGCCCTTGGTCTCATCAGCGTCATTCTGCTGCAGCGGTCGGAAGGCGGGGCCCTGGGTATCGGCGGCGGCGGCGGTGGCGGCGGCATGATGTCCGGCCGTGGCGCTGCGAACATCCTGACCCGGACGACCATGATCCTCGCCGCGGTCTTCATCGGCAATTCGATCCTGCTCGCCATCGTGACCGGCGTCACGGCGGACGGGAATAGCGTGTTCGATACCGAGATCGACAATCCGGCGACCGGCATTGTTGAACAAGAGGAAACAGGCGCTCCGGTGCCGACGGACGGCTAGTCCTTCCTCTTTTAATCATCACATATTTCAACTCGCGTCTTTCGACGCGTCCGAATCTGGGATAATCAGACGGCCCATGCCGCGATATATCTTTATTACGGGCGGCGTGGTCTCCTCCTTGGGAAAAGGCCTCGCTTCAGCCGCTATCGGAGCCCTGCTTCAGGCGCGTGGATATAAAGTCCGCCTGCGCAAGCTGGACCCCTATCTCAACGTTGATCCGGGCACGATGTCGCCCTATCAGCATGGCGAATGCTATGTGACCGATGACGGGGCGGAAGCCGACCTCGATCTCGGCCATTATGAACGCTTCACGGGCGTTGCCGCGAGCCAGGCCGACAATATCACCACCGGCCGGATCTATTCCCGGATCATCGAGCGTGAACGTCGTGGCGATTATCTCGGCGCGACCGTGCAGGTCATTCCGCACGTCACCGATCAGATCAAGCAATTCGTCCTCTCCGATGCCGGAGATGTCGATTTCGTCCTGTGCGAGATTGGCGGCACGGTCGGCGACATTGAAGGGCTGCCCTTCTTCGAGGCTATCCGTCAGCTCGGCCAGGAGCTGGGCGACGACAATGCGGTTTTCCTGCACGTCACCTTGCTGCCCTTCATCAAGGTCGCCGGCGAGATGAAAACCAAGCCGACCCAGCACTCGGTGAAGGAATTGCGCTCGATCGGTATCCAGCCGGATATCCTGCTGTGTCGCTGCGAGATCCCGATCCCGCCGGGTGACAAGCGCAAGATCGGGCGCTTCTGCAACGTCAAGGAAAGCGCCGTCATCGAGGGCCGGGACGCGGCCTCGCTTTATGATGTGCCGCTGGAATATCACTCCCAGGGGCTCGACACCGAGATCCTGCGCTGCTTCGGCATTGATGATGCCCCGGCACCGGACCTGTCGCGCTGGCAGGCCATCTCCGAGACGATCGCCAATCCGGACGGCGAGGTCACGATCGGTGTGGTCGGCAAATATGTCGGCCTGCTGGACGCCTATAAATCCCTGATCGAAGCGCTCGCCCATGGCGGTATCGCCAATGGTGTGAAGGTCAAACTCAAATGGCTCGACAGTGAGCAATTCGAGAAGGACGACCCGTTCGAACCGCTCGAAGACGTTCATGGCGTGCTTGTCCCGGGCGGGTTCGGCGAGCGCGGTGTCGAAGGCAAGATCGCCGCGGCCCGCTTTGCCCGCGAGCGCAAGGTCCCCTTCTTCGGGATTTGCTACGGCATGCAGATGGCGGTGCTGGAAGCGGCGCGCAATCTCGCCGGCGTCGACAATGCCGTTTCGACGGAGTTTTCCGACAGTGGCGAATCGGTAATCGGTCTGCTCACCGAGTGGACCCGCGGCAATGAAGTCGAAACCCGGACCGCCGGTGACGACATGGGTGGCACAATGCGTCTCGGCGCCTATCCGGCCGTCCTCAAGGAAGGCTCCAAGGTCCGCGAGATCTATGGCGAGGCCCATATCGAGGAACGCCACCGTCACCGCTATGAGGTGAATGTCGGCTACAAGGACAAGCTGGAAGCCTGCGGCCTGACCTTCTCCGGCCTGTCACCCGATGGCGTGCTGCCGGAAATCGTCGAGATTTCGGACCATCCCTGGTTCGTCGGCGTGCAATTCCACCCGGAACTCAAGTCCCGCCCGTTCGAACCGCACCCGTTGTTTGCGAGCTTTATCGCCGCGGCGCTGCATCAGAGCCGGATGGTTTAGGGGCGGGCGCCTCAAGCACCTATTGCCATCCCGGATATCCATCCGGGATGGCAAGGTCAGCCTTCGCCACCTAACTCCTCAATCACCCCCACAGCCGTCATCACATCGTCCCGCGTGCAGTCAAACTGCCCGACCTGGAAGCGGATCACATAGCGGCCGTCATGGCGGGTCTGGGTGAGATAGGTGCGGCCGTCGCTGTTGATGCGTTCCAGCAGGTCTGCCGTCGCTTCATCGCCCGCCGCGCAGGCAAAGCTGAACAGGCTGAAGCGGGGCTCTGTGACAATCTCGAGGCCGGGCAGGGCGCGGATGGTCTCGCAGGCCTCGTTGGACCAGGCGATATGGTTGCGGATGCGGGTGCGCAGGCCTTCCAGCCCGTAGGCGCGGATCAGGAACCAGAGCTTGAGGGCGCGGAAGCGGCGGCCCAGCGGGATGGTCCATTCGGAATAATTGATCGCGTCATCCATGCCTGGGGTTTCCAGATAGTCGGGACGCAGGGTGAGGGATTTGAGCTGGTCGGTTGGATCCTTCAGGAATTGCACCGAACAGTCGAACTGTGCGCCAAGCCATTTGTGCGGATTGAAGACAATTGAGTCGGCTTGTTCAGCGCCTGCCCAGGTGTCGCGCAATTCCGGACAAATCATCGCCGAGCCCGCCCAGGCGGCGTCGATATGGGTGTAGAGGCCTTCCTCCCTGGCGACATCGATGACCGCTGCCACCGGGTCGCTGGCGCCGATTGAGGTGCCCCCGACGCAGATCACGATACCGGCTGGCAGATGGCCGGCGGCCCGGTCCGCACGGATGGCCGCGCGCAGGGCCTCCGGATCCATGCCGTAATCATCGCTGGTGGCGATCTTGACCAGATTGTCCTGGCCAATCCCCGCGACCCAGCACGCCTTGTCGATCGAGGAATGGGCCTGGGCCGAGGCATAGATGCGC
>NZ_CAJQOO010000181.1 GCF_905480005.1 uncultured Maricaulis sp. | reverse complement strand
TTCGTCAGCCACTGCCCGACAGCCGCTCCAGATAATCCCGACCGAAATCGACTTTCAGCGCCGCCCAGAGCGGCAGATGGTCGGACATCTGATGGGTCCGCCAATAGGTCTTGTAATAGAGTGATTTATTGCCGCGTGGCTTGCCGGACGAGGTGGTGCCATAGGCGTCACCCATGTCGGGAATATAGGTCGCCTCATCCTCCGGGCGGTAGACATGGTCATAGAAGTTGAAAGCCCCGGACGCCAGGATCTGGTCCTTGCGCAGGTTTGGCGTCATGAAGGCCATCTGGTCGAAAAAGCGCTCCTTCTTGCCGACATTGGTGACCTGCTGCAGGCCTTCAGGAATGACGAAGCCGGCTTCGGTCAGGGCCTCGAAGGTGACATCGCCGGGATCAAAGATGTTGAAGTCTCCCAACAGGATCATGTTCTTCGCCCAGGCGTGATCCTCCTTGGCACGGGCCGCCATGACGTCGGCGATCGCCCGGATCTCCGCTTCCCGCCTGGGGTCATCCGCCTTGCTCTCGCCGTAGACGATGTGGACGGTCGACAGCATGAATTTGAACCAGCCGGTCTCGAAGCCCACCACATAGGGTGTTCGCGCCAATTGCTTGGAGGGCGTGTAGGTCAGCTTGCGATCTGCCCCGCGCGACTCGATGGGCGGGATCACGATCTCTCCGGCCAGCCCGCCAAAGCGCACCTTGCGGCTGTCATAGAGGAAGGCCATCCGTTCCTTGTTGCCTTCCGTGCCGCCTGTCACATCCGTGACCAGGTATTTCCACCAGCGCCCGAGCAGTCTGCGCAGTTTTTCCAGGGGCTCGGTATCGCGGCGGACCTCCTGGATAGCGACGAGGTCGAAGCGGGAGATGATCTCGGCGATATAGTGATAGGGCTCGACACCGCGCAGCCCGTAGGCCGCACTGTCGAACTCGCGGATATTCCAGGTCGCCAGCAACAGCGTGTCATCGACTGTCTTTGGGGGGATTTCCTCGGTCAGCGCATCACCCAGCCGGACCAGATTGGCCGCCACCCGACGCTGGACCGGATCGGACCTGTCGAGATCATAGAAGAATGACATGCGCGCTCCCCTGTCCATGCAGGTGCAGGATACAACCAAAGCGGGCGCCAGACCACTGGCAACGCGCGGAAGCGAGCCCTATCTTCCCGGACAAGGAGATTGCCCATGCTGATTCTGCTCTCGCCCGCCAAGAACATGAATTTCGATCCGGTCGATCGCGACCTGCCGGCGACCACGCCGGACCTGATCGACGAGACGCGGATCCTGTCGAAGACGACGCGTCAGCTGACCGCGCCGAAGATCAAGGCGATGATGAAGATCAATGATGATCTCGCCCGCCTCAATCGCGAACGCTTCCAGGCCTTTGACGCCGATCAGCCGGGTGTGAAACAGGCCGCCTTCGCCTTCAATGGCGAGGTCTATCGCGGCCTCGAGGCGCACACGCTCTCGGCCGAGGATCTCGACTGGGCGCAAGGCCATCTGCGCATCCTCTCGGGCATGTATGGCGCCCTGAAACCGCTCGACGGCATCCATCCCTACCGCCTGGAGATGGGCCGCAAGCTGCACACGCGCCGCGGCGAGAGCCTGTATGATTTCTGGGGCGACAGGATCGCGAAAGAGCTCAATGGCCTGCAAGCCGATGCGGCCGAACCGGTCATCCTCAACCTGGCCTCGAACGAGTATTTCAAGGCTGTCGACAAGAAGGCCATCAAGGGCCGCGTCATCACCGCCACCTTCAAGGAAGAAAAAGACGGCCAGCTGCGCGCCCTCATGGTCTTCGCCAAGAAGGCCCGCGGCATGATGGCCCGATGGGCGATCGAAAACCGCATCACCGACCCGGCCGATCTGGTCAAGTTCGACCTCGGCGGCTACCGCTTCGAGGCAGAGGGTTCGAGCGAGGGCGATCTGCTGTTTACGAGGCCGCAACCGGCAGCGGCGGGGAAGAAGGCGGCTTAATCTCCTCCACCGTCATCCCACGGTGAGCGCGCAGCGGGCATCCGGGGGACCTCGACTGGCCGACGGGCTTTGCGCGCACCCGCTTCCCCGATTCACCCGGCGCTCCCAGCGCTGAGGTCCCCCGGATCGCGGCGCGCCGCGACCGTGGGATGACGGTGGATGGAGAGGGCTTTCACACCGTGGGGAAGAAAAGTGCCGCACCCTTGACCTCCCCGCCCCCTTCCCGTCTCTTGCGGCGAGCGCAAACTTGATAGGTGGTTCATGTCTTCCATTCGCACTGATCTCGCGGGCCAGGTGGCCATTATTACCGGCTCGACGAGCGGGATTGGCGCGGCGATGGCGGAGGCACTGGCACAGAATGGCTGTCACATCATTCTCAACGGATTGGGTGACGCGACCGAGATCGAGAGCCTGCGGGCCCGGCTGGCCAGCGATCACGGGGTCGAGGTGCGCTATCATCCGGCCAATATGCTCAAGCCGGACGAGATTGCCGACATGGTCGCCTCGGCCGAGCGTGAGTTCGGGCGGCTGGACATATTGCTGTCCAATGCCGGTATCCAGCATGTCTCGCCGGTCGAGGACTTCCCGGCCGAGACATGGGACGCCATCATCGCCATCAACCTGACCTCGGTCTTCCATGCTGCCAAGGCGGCGATCCCGGTCATGAAGCGCCAGGGAAAGGGCCGGATCGTCAATCTCGCCTCGGCTCACGGTCTCGTCGCCTCGCCGTTCAAGTCGGCCTATGTCGCGGCCAAGCATGGGGTGATGGGTTTCACCAAGACCCTGGGTCTGGAACTGGCCGAGGACGGCATCACCTGTAACGCCATCTGCCCCGGCTATGTGAAGACACCGCTGGTGGAAAACCAGATCGCCGACACGGCCAAGGCGCGCGGGATCAGCGAGGATGAGGTCGTGCGCGATGTCATGCTGGCGGCCCAGCCGACCAAGAAGTTTGTCACCTATGAGC
>NZ_CAJQOO010000180.1 GCF_905480005.1 uncultured Maricaulis sp. | reverse complement strand
CCTGAGCCGTCTGCATCAGTCATGACTTGGACTTTCCACCCGTGATGCGCCATATCCGACAGCCTGTTGTCTGACGGAGTTTGTGAATTCATGCGCCTGGCCTTTTTCGGAGATATTGTCGGCAAGACCGGTCGGCGGGCGGTCGAAGACCATCTGCCGCGTGTGCGTGAGGCGCTACAGCTCGATTTCGTCGTCATCAATGCCGAAAACGCGGCTGCGGGTTTCGGCGTGACCGAGAAAATCTGTAACCAGCTCTTCGATCTCGGCGTGGATGTCCTGACGCTGGGCAATCATGCCTGGGACCAGCGCGAGACCCTGTCCTTCATCGATCGCGAACCGCGCCTTTTGCGTCCCGCCAATTATCCGGTCGGGTCGACGCCGGGCGCCGGGGCGAATTTGTACGACCTGCCGGATGGGCGCCGGGTTTTCGTCATGAATGTCATGGGCAATCTTTTCATGGAAAGTCTCGACGACCCCTTCTCTGCGGTCGAGCGTGAACTCACGGCAGCACCGCTTGGTGTGGTCGCCGATGCCGCCATTGTCGATTTTCACGGTGAAGCGACCAGCGAGAAGATGGCGATGGGGGCGTTCTGTGACGGACGGGCCAGCCTGGTGGTGGGTACGCATACCCACGTGCCGACTGCGGATGCCCGGGTCCTGCCGGGCGGCACGGGATATCAGACCGATGCCGGCATGTGTGGCGACTATGACAGCGTGATCGGCATGGACAAGGAAGAGCCCTTGCGTCGATTCACGACCCGCATGCGCTCAGGTCGGTTCGAACCGGCGACCGGCGAGGCGACCCTGTGTGGAGTCTTTGTCGAGACCGATGATGCGACCGGATTGGCGACCCGATGTGAACCAATCCGCCTCGGCGGGCAGCTTGCCGAGTGCCTGCCTGGCTAATGTGACAATTTTGCTGCGATGCAGCGCAAACCGCCCGGTTCGCAGCTGCAACCGGTTGATCCCCTTTTCTGTAACGCTAGCGTGATTAAGCATCTTGGTGTGACGGCGTTCACGGCGTCGCGGTCCGGGCTTGCGGCATGATCGCTGCATGACGGTTCGCAAAGGCGATCCGGCGTATTTGCCGGGTCGAGGAAAGGGGGAGCCATGTTCAAGCAGACCATCCGGTTCGAACGGGCGCAGGACGCGCAGGTCTTTGACAGGCACATGGTCGAGTTTCTGCGCTCGTGCGAGGACGCCGCGGCTGAAGACGATGCCTGTGTTTTCACCACACGGCTTCAGCACGAGGCCGCGCACATTCGCGTGGTCCAGACGGACAGCGCCAAGATGTTGGGGCGCTTGTTGAATTACCTCTCAGTGCGTAACTTCCCTCCGGCAACGCACGCCGAACCGCTTCGGGGTGCCATGAGCAATTGACCGTCCCGCCAGCCGGACGGCTGCGGGGAGGGGAACTTTGGGAATGCGTATCCTGCCAGTGATCATGTCGGGCGGATCGGGCACACGATTGTGGCCGTTATCCCGCGAGGGCATGCCCAAACAACTCCAAGCTCTAACATCTGATGACAGCATGCTGGTCGAAACGGCACGGCGTGTTTCCGGTCAGGTTGGTGCGCTGGAATTTCTCCCGCCCCTGATCATTCTCAACGCCAAGCAGGCCGATACGGCTCGTACGCAGCTCGGCGAGGCCGGTCTAAGCGATGCGCGCTTGGTGGTCGAACCGGTCGGGCGGAATACAGCCGCGGTCGCCGGAGCAGCAGCGGAGCTGGCCGCGGCGACAGATGGCGCCGACCTGGTCCTGCTGCTTCCGGCTGATCATTACATCCGGGATGTTGATGCCTTCCGCGACGCAATCGCACGCGGCAGTGAACTGGCGGGCGAAGGGCGCCTGGTGACCTTCGGGATCGAACCGAACGAGCCGCATACGGGCTATGGCTATATCCGCCGTGGGGAGGCGACCGGGCCGGGTTTCGACGTCCGGGCCTTCACCGAAAAGCCTGATGCCGAAACCGCCGCGCGATTCTTGGGCGCGGGCGGCTATTACTGGAATGCTGGCATATTCCTGTTTGCGCCCGATGCTGTGCGCGGCGAAATGGAACGGCAATGCCCCGATGTGCTCGACGCGGTCCGCAAGGCAATCGCGGCCGGGTTACAGGTCGGCGACCGGCTGGATCTCGATGCCCAGGCCTTCGCCCGCTGCCCGTCCATCTCCTTCGACTATGCGGTCATGGAAGGCACGGAAGAGGCAGCCGTCGTGCCGGCCGATATCGGCTGGTCAGATGTCGGATCCTTTGATGCGCTCTGGCAGATCCGTGACAAGGATTCCGCCGGCAATGCTGGCACTGGCGAGGTCAGTTTTCTGGACAGCCGCCACTGTTTCGGATTCGCTGGCAATGCTCGCCTGGTTCTGTGCGGTGTGCGGGACCTCGTCGTTGTCCAGACAGGCGATGCGGTGCTCGTCGCCGACCGCAATGACAGCCAGGCGATAAAGACGGTTGTCGAGCAGCTCAAGTCTGAAGGTCGTGCAGACCTGCTTTGAACACGTCGCGATGTGGCGCGGGGAGTGGCGTTCGCGCGCCATTCTGGGTAAGGAAGTCGCCTCGAATTCGCAGGAATAGGGATCCCGAACATGGCCGGACACTCCAAATGGGCCAATATCCAGCATCGCAAGGGGCGGCAGGACAAGCTGCGTTCCAAGCTGTTTTCGCGCCTGTCGAAAGAAATCTCGATCGCCGCCAAGCTGGGCGGACCTGATGTTGATGCCAATCCGCGCCTGCGATTGGCCGTTGCCAATGCCAAGGGCCAATCCATGCCCAAGGACAATATCCAGCGCGCGATCGACAAGGCATCCGGCGGTGATGGCGAAGCCTTTGAAGACATCCGATATGAGGGTTTCGGCCCCGCCGGAACCGGTGTGATTGTCGAGGTCTCGACCGATAACCGCAATCGCGCCGCCGCGGAAGTGCGCACCGCCTTCGCTAAGAATGGCGGCAATCTCGGCGAGACCGGTTCGGTCGCCTTCATGTTCGATAATGTGGGTGAAGTTCGCTACCCGCTCTCAACCGCTGATGAAGACGCAATGATGGAAGCCGCGATCGAGGCTGGCGCGGAAGATGTCGGCTCCGAAGAAGGCGATGAGGACAATGAAGGTGAGCACGTCATCTATACGGCGCGCGAAGACCTGATGGAAGTTGTCGGCAATCTGTCGTCCAGTTTCGACGACCCGTCCTCGGCCAAGTTGATCTGGCGTCCACAAAACCTCATCGAGGTGACGGGCGACAAAGTCGCGACGCTCATGAAAATGATGGAAACGCTGGAAGATTGTGACGACGTCCAGAATGTTTACGCCAATTTTGACATTTCCGACGAGGATATGGCGCAACTGGACTGATCCACATCTAGCAGGCGGGATAAATGGCGCGCTGGGCAACGAGACTGCATAATTGGGGAGTCCGGACAGCCCTGCCTTTCTGGGCCGAGCGCGCATGGGACAAACGTTTCGGCGGGTTTCTGGAATCCCTGAGTCTCGATGGTCAACCGGTGACCGGCGATACCCGCCGCGTCCGCACGCAGGCCCGCCAGATCTATGTTTTTGCCCGCGCCCATCATGCCGGCTGGCTTGATGGGCTGGACTTGGCTGTTGAAGGGTTCGAGTTGCTCGAACGCCGGGCTCATGCACCGGACGGGACGCCAGGCTGGATTCATACGTTGACCGCCAGCGGCGACGTCGAGAGCCCGGCGCGCGACCTCTATGATCACGCGTTCGTCCTGCTGGCCCTGTCTTGGCTACACCGGGTCACGCACGACAGCCATTATCGCCAACTGGCCGACGAGATCCTGATTTATCTCGATACCCATCTGACGCGGCCACAGGGTGGTTATGCCGAAGCGATCGGTGCGGCCCAGCTACCGCGGCGCCAGAACCCACATATGCACCTCTTCGAGGCGCTTCTCGCCTGGTATGATGCCAGTGGAGATGCGAGTTTCCTGACGCGAATTGAGGACATCTACCAGTTGTTCTCGACTCGTTTCCTCGATCGCGATGCCGGTGTGCTCTACGAATTCTTTGACGCTGACTGGCAGGTCTCCTCCGATCCCGCGGCCGCAGTTGTGGAGCCTGGCCATGAGGTGGAGTGGATCTGGCTGCTCCATGCCTATCGCGATCTAGGTGCTGATGTCGACGAGACGATTCTCGACTTCCTTCATGCTCATGGCACCGGTATTGGCCGCAATCCGCAGACAGGCTGTCTTGTTGCCACGGTTCGGCCCGACGGAAAGCCGATCGATGCCGGATCACGCACCTGGATGCAGACCGAGTGGTTGCGCGCGGCTGCGGCGCGGAGGCGGGCGGGTCACGAATCGGCAAGTGCCGAGCTGGACACGGTCTGTGATCTTCTCTTTCGGCACCACCTCGACTCGGCCATTCCGGGCGGCTGGATTGACCAGATCGATGCCGACGGTCTGCGCGTCGCCGACCGCATGCCGGCAAGCACGCTCTACCATCTACTTGGGGCTGTCGTGGACGCGCACCGGGCGCTTGGCGAAGTCGGGGAAAGCTCCGAGAACGCCTTGTGAAGCGCGACCCCTGCCAATAGGTTGTCCCTTCACATCTCTATAGCAGGATTCACCGTGTCCGATTCAGATATGAATGCCCATGCCGATCGCTTGACCGGTACTTCTCTCCGCGCGTTGGCCGAGGCTGGCGAGGCGCGTTCGCAGGCTCTTATCCTGCGCGCCGCGGGCTTGGAACTTGATGCGACCAAGCAGAGACTCGACCAGGGCGCTCTCTCGGCGCTGTTCGATTTTGCCCACGCGAGGGGTCTTGAGTGCAAGCGTGATGCGCTTCTTTCGGGCGCTATTGTGAACGCTACCGAAGGGCGTCCGGCGCTTCACATGGCCTACCGGCAGGGGGGGCATCTCGACGGCAGTGACGCCGCGGCGCTGGTCACGCGAACGCAGGCCGAAACCCGCGCATTCGCCGAGCGCGTGCGGAGCGGTGAGTTTGCACCGTCCGGCGTCGCCATCGAGCGTGTGGTGAATATCGGGATTGGCGGATCGGATCTTGGCCCGCGCCTTGTGGCCGACGCCCTCGCGGATAACGCCGATGGCGGCCCCGAATTGCGGTTCGTGGCCAGTCTCGATCCGAGCGATCTGAAGCATGCGATCGCCGGCGCAAACCCGGCCGCCATTCTCTTCATTGTGGCGTCGAAGTCCTTCTCCACCCAGGAGACTCTGATGTCCGGCGAGGCCGCGCGTGAATGGCTGGCCGGCCATGTCGGTGCTGACCGGGCCGGTGCCCATTTCGCGGCGGCGTCCGCCGCACCGGACAAGGCCGAGGCCTTTGGTATCGACCCCGCCCTGGTGTTCGATTTTCCTGACTGGGTTGGCGGTCGATACTCGGTCTGGAGTGCCGTCGGACTGGCGCTGGAAATTGGCCTCGGATCGGATGTTTTCCAGGCCTTCCGTGATGGCGCCCGGGCGATGGACGAGCATTTCGCCACCGCTCCGCTGGAGCGAAACATGCCGGTGCTCAAGGGCCTGATTGATGTCTGGAACCGGGTTGGCCTGGGCTATCCGGCACGTTGCGTCGCCGCCTACTCGGCGCGCCTCGGAAAGCTCGCAGACTATTTCCAGCAGCTGGAAATGGAGTCGCTGGGCAAGTCGGTGACCGTGGACGGCAAGCCGGGACCGACGCCGGGCGGTGCGCTTGTCTGGGGTGGGAACGGGACCGAGATCCAGCATTCCTTCTTCCAGTGGCTGCATCAGGGCGGTGACATTGTGCCCGTTGATTTCATCGGCATCAGGCGACATTTCGCCAGCCCCGACCCGCGCGAGCGGGCTCTGGCGGCGAACATGGCGGCGCAAGGTGCGGCGCTCCTCGATGGTCGCCAGGTTGACCCGGCCAGTGAGCCTGAGCTGGCGGCGCACAAATCGATGCCGGGCGGCCGCCCCTCCGCAACCCTGTTGCTGGACGATCTTGCACCGGCGACATTGGGCGCCCTTATCGCCTTGCATGAACACAAGGTTTTTGTTGAAAGCGTTCTGTACGAGATAAATCCGTTCGACCAATGGGGTGTCGAACTGGGAAAAGTGCTGACCAAGGGGATTTTGGACGGCGATATTTCCGGTTATGACGCCTCCACCAAAGCCCTGCTCGCCAGGACCGGCCTGACCGCCGACTGATCTGCGCCACGGCGCATGGAGACGCTCTCATGACAACGCCTTCCTTCTCCGTTTCGATGTCTGACATGGCAAATGCCATCCGCGCCCTGTCCATGGATGCGGTCCAGAAAGCGAATTCCGGGCATCCGGGCATGCCGATGGGCATGGCGGATGTTGCGACCGTGTTGTGGTCCAAGCACATGAAGTTCGACCCGGCGGCACCGGCCTGGGCCGATCGCGACCGTTTCGTGCTTTCGGCCGGTCATGGGTCGATGTTGCTCTATTCCATCCTCCACCTGACCGGGTTCGAGGATATCACCATTGATCAGATCAAGGATTTCCGTCAGCTCGACAGCCTGACCGCCGGTCATCCGGAATATGGCCATACGCCTGGTGTCGAAGCGACGACCGGGCCGCTGGGGCAGGGCATTTCCATGTCCGTCGGCATGGCGCTGGCCGAACGGATGATGAATGCCCGTTTCGGCGATGAACTGGTCGACCACCGGACCTGGGTGATCGCGTCGGATGGCGATCTGCAGGAGGGTGTTTCCCACGAAGCGATTTCGCTGGCAGGCCATCTCGGCCTCAATCGCCTGTGCGTGCTTTGGGATGACAATGAGATTTCCATCGATGGTCCGACCGACCTGTCAGAGAGCACGGATGTTCTCAAGCGCTTCGAGGCGGCCGGTTGGGCTGTGTCGCGTGTCGATGGTCATGACCATGCCGCCATCGATGCGGCGCTCCAGGCCGCCCGCTCGTCGGACAAGCCGGTCCTGATCGCCTGCCGCACCACGATCGGCTTTGGCGCTCCGACAAAGGCCGGCACCGCTGGCAGCCATGGTGCGCCCTTGGGTGATGAGGAAATCGCCGGCACACGGGCCGCACTGGGATGGGACTCCGCGCCGTTTGAAATTCCTGCGGATATTCGTGATGCCTGGGCCGCC
>NZ_CAJQOO010000179.1 GCF_905480005.1 uncultured Maricaulis sp. | reverse complement strand
CGAACACACAAACGCCCGCCATCCATGCGGATCAGCGGGCGCGTGGGTCTTGCTGCCGGCAGATGCCCCCATCCGCCGGCCTGCAATCAGTCGTGTCGATATCGCCTAGTGGCGGGTCGACAGCCATTCGCGGGCCGCACGTTGGGCGGCGGCGACGTCCATGGTCGACATCTGGTCGGAAATCTCGGCGCGATAATACTTCGCCGGCTCCGAGCCCATCAGGGCTGCCAGGTTGAACCATTTGTGCGCTTCGACATAGTCGATCTCGCCACCCTGGCCGGTTGAATACAAGATACCAAGCTTGCACAGATCCTCACCCGTCGGGTCGGCAAATGCTGCTTGATGCGCTTGGGCCGTTTCTACGTCCGTGAACGCCATGGGACTTCCCCTTACTTTTACACTGGCGGGTCCTGTCTTTTTGACCTGTGACCCGCGACCACCATCCAGTCCGAATGCCTTCGAACAGATGTGATCCTGAGCAAAGAGAATTGCATTAAGGTTAAGCCGAACCAGAAATATTGGCCTTAAGCCTTTAAATCCATTAGAGTTTCCTACCGAGGAGTAAACGCGATATCCACGCATCGGTAAGACTTGTCCGGCTGGCCCTGCGCAGGCGTGCGGGCGTTGCGACCCGGACCAGGGTCAGCAGGAGAACAAGAATGGCACCTGCCAGCGAGAGGATCAGGCCGCGCCGGACCTCCTGTGAGGCCTGCGGACGCTCAGGCACCGGCAATAACGCGTCATATGCCCCCTCGCCGAGCCATTCCATCACCGCCAATGTCGCCGGGCCGGACAGGGTTCCGACACGCTGCAGGCTGTCGAGCGTCGCGGCACTGTCCGGGTAAGCCATCAGACGAATGGCTTCAAAACTCGACGTCACCTCACGCAAATCGGCCACGCGCTGCAGGACTGTCGCCAACACAACGGCCCCCTCCGCCGTCCGCACATCGAGCTGGGCGGCGAGGCGTTGAGTCATCCGGGCCGGCGCGGCAAAGGCGATATCCGGGCGGATCCCGGCACGATCGACCGCATCACGTATCTCTGCGGCGGGCAATACGCGCGGCAGGGCTTCCACGAGCCAGGCTTCCAATTGCGGATTGAGCTGACCTGCCCGGCGTGCGGCGATGAGGATTTCAGCGCCGGACCTCATCGATCGGCCACGCGCAGGGAGCTCCACCAGACCGGACTCAATCGCGGCGAGCGCCAATGAAAGGTCATCCGCCGCTGCCGGCGGAATGATCGGGCTGTCGCAGCCGGACAAGGGCGTGCGGTCTTGCGCACAGAGCGCGATGACCAGGTGACGGACGCCGCCATAAAGACGTGTCGTCCCCGACGCCCCGGCCACCAGGCCGGGCACAGCCCGCATCTCGAACTGGCCCCGATGATCGCCCCGGAAAAACCCGTCCGCACCCTCACGCGCCACAGCCCAGGCGAATTGCCGATCGGCGCGGCGGCGATTGAGGGCTTCCGGCGCGAAGACCAGCGCGGGCGGATCAAGACCAAGCTCTCGTCCCCGCGCGATCTGCTCACGCCAGGCATCATCGAGACGCTGGCGACGCTGCCAATCGGGACCCGCGCGCAATTCGGCGTCCAGGACACGCGGCCCGGCAGCACCGGCTATCGCGTCCAGAGCCAGCCAGTCGCGTCCCATGAGGTCAGGCCCCAAGGCGGCCCAGCTGCGGAAACGATCGATATCGGCGCGTCGGCGCGCATCGCCCCGGACCGATGTTTCCAGCCGCGCGATCCAGATGTCCCGGGCATCCGCCTCGGCCGGCACGGCCTGGCGGATGCGCTCTGCGAGGCGGCTCTCCTCGCCGGGAACGGAACCGACATGCGCCTGCAATCCCCCGGTCTCGTCCAGCCATCGCGCACCGAACCAGCTCGCCGCTGCCAGGGCCGCGATCAGACAAAGCGGCTGGAAACCCTTGAAAACGGCCCGCCAGCCCAGCCAGACCACGAGCCCGACGGCCCTCGCCTCCCAGGGTGACAGGGTTTCCGCGCGCCAGCGTTCGACCCGCTCACGCCGCAGGGCCTCGCTTCGGGTCAAGCCGGCCCGCTGCCAGGCGTCCGCGCCCGGTATCGATATCGTGTCACCAGCATCGACGGTATCCGTCATGATGCCCCCCTGTTCCCGCTGCCAGTTAGGCCGGGCCGGGTTAACCATGCAAGCCTATGCGCGTGAGGCGCGAATGCGGCGCGTGCGGCCAGTCGCCACACACATGATGTGTTGGCACGCCCGGCGCCACGGCTTATTGGCTAGGCACCGCCGACAGGAGCCTGCCATGCCGTCCGATACCCTTTCCCGTTTCCAGCCGGTCTCGATGACACTCGCACAGACCGACAAGGCTCGCTTTGCGGCCGAGCTCGGCAAGAGTTTTCGCGAGTTCGGCTTTGCGGCGATCGCGGACCATGGCCTCGAGGATGCGCTGATCACGGATGCCTATGACAAGGCAGCTGAATTCTTCGCGCTGCCGGAGTCGAAAAAGATGGCCTATCTCGTCGAGGGTGGCGGCGGCGCGCGCGGCTACACGCCTTTCGGCAAGGAAATCGCCAAGGACGCCAAACATGTCGACCTGAAGGAATTCTGGCATGTCGGGCGCGATTTGCCGGCCGGTCATATGTATGAAACCGACATGGCGCCCAATCTGGTGCCGACCGAAATCGCTGGCTGGCGCGAAACGGTACACGGTCTCTACGCCGCCTTTGACGCGCTCGGCGTCCAGGTCCTGCGCGCCATCGCAATCGATCTGGGCCTGGAAGAAACCTATTTCGATGATGCGGTGAAGGACGGCAATTCGGTCATGCGCCTGCTTCATTATCCGCCCGTGACCGGCGACCCCGGGGGCTCGATCCGCGCCGAGGCGCATGGCGACATCAATACGATCACGCTCCTTCTGGGTGCCGAGGAGCCCGGCCTGCAGGTCAAGACGCGCGATGGCGAATGGATTGACATGAACCCGCCCCCGGGCTGCCTGGTCGTGAATATGGGCGACATGCTGGCGCGTTCGACGAATGATGTCCTGCCATCAACCCAGCACCGCGTCATCAATCCGGCCGGCGCCCGCACCGGATTTTCGCGCTATTCCCTGCCCTTCTTCCTGCACTACCGGCCCGACTACATGATCGAGACCTTGCCGGGCTGTGCCGGAGCAGACAATCCGGACAAATATCCCGAGCCGATGCGGGCCAATGATTTCCTCAACCAGCGCCTTCGCGAGATCGGTCTTCTGAAATAAGCCGGCTGTATGACCGGGCCCGTGCAGTGTCCGGCGCTCGCCCCGGAAGGCCTGGCCTGATCCGGGACTGAAAAAGGGGTGCGATCCCCATGCCCGCACCCCTTCCAGTCTGAAAACGCCATCCGAGGGTCGGGCTGTGCTCCCGCCACCGTTGCGGCTCGATCACTATCTTGAGGTTGTATTACCACTTCCCTAAACGAACACCCGGATGAACAAGCTGTAATACAACAGGAATGCATGGTTACCATGCACGCACAAGTAAGGTGGCGACCCACATAGGTCGTCTCGATAGCAGGCAGAGAATCAATTCATTGGCCACATTGGCGCGAAGGGCGCACGCTGGAAGCGTGGAAGTTGGTCCGGCTGGGTCGCTTGCGGTCTGGCCGGGCTGCCACCAGCCAACTGGATGGCCGCGAGGTTCGCCTCGCGGCCTTCTTTTCAGACCTTAAGCGGGTCTAGATATTTTCTGCAAGCTAAACGTGTTTTGCGTGCTAAACTCCCCCTCGAGAAAAAGGGGAGCCTGTCATGACCACACTCGAATGCCGCCTCATCAATGCGGCCATCGCCTGCTACGCCATCTCCAAGGGGCAGATCCCGCAGGGCAATGCCAACGCCAAGGCGATCGGCCTGGCGCCGAACACATGGCCCAAGGTCTTCGTGAACGGTCTGGACGAGATCAATGCCGGTTTTGTCGCCGAGACCGATGATGGCTGGGTCGTCCTCGCACTGCGCGGGACCCTGCCCCCATTCAAGGGAGACCTTGTGAAATGGGTACTGGACTGGCTGCAGGATTTCGAGGCCGGCCCCACCAACTGGTATGTCGGTGGCCGTGTGTTTGGCCGGGTCGAGACCGGTTTCGCCAACGCCACCCTGTCAATTTGGCCTCAGGCCATGGCGGCGCTGAGCCAGATCGACCTTTCCGCCAAAAAGGGCATTCTGGTGACCGGTCACTCCAAGGGCGCGGCGATGACCTATCTCGCGGCCTCCCTGCTCAAGACCGCCTGGCCGCATCTTCTGATCGAGAATTGCTGTTTTGCCGCGCCGCGTACCTGTGAACAGGATTTCGCGGCGAATTATGACGCCCTGGGCCTGACACCCTTCACCGTGCGCTACCAGAACATGTACGACATTGTGCCCTACCTGCCCTGGTGGCCGTTACTGTCAGTCCTGGCCGCACAGGAGCGCCATGACAGCAAGGGCGCCTCAAACCGTCTCACCGCCACGGCCTGGCCGGAAGCGGGAAATCCCGCCTTCTCCAACGCCTATGTCCCGATCGGCCATCTGCGCTATCTTGGCCCCGATTGCGTGGTGGAGTACGGCCAGCAGGGTGCGGCCAATGCCTGGGCCGCCATGCGGCACGCGCTCGACCATCTCGATTTCAAGGAAATCGCCGAAGCTCACAGCGCTTCAGGCCGCTATTATGCCTGCATTTGCTAGGCAAGCCTGGGCTTAGCCACCGATCGGTTTGGGCTTTTTCATGCCGGCCGGCACATCACGAACATGGATGTCGATCTGCGGATACGGGAATTCGACACCGTGCTCGTGGAAGCTCTTCCAGATCGCTATATAGACCGCACTGCGCACATTGGAGAGACCGTTCTCGGGATCGCAAATCCAATAGCGCAAATCGAAATTGACCGAGCTGTCGCCGTATTCGACCAGATTACAGACCGGCGCCTTGTCGGGCACGACACGGTCGACTGTCCTGGCCGCCTCGATGGCAAGTTGCTGGACCTGTTCAAGGTCCAGCGTGTCATAGGAGACGCCAAAGGGCGCATGCTGGCGCACGACCCGATCGGATTTGGACCAGTTGATCACGCCATTGGCGATGAAATGCTCATTGGGGATGAGATGCTCGGTACCGTCACGCGTGCGCATGGAGACATAGCGTGACTGCATGCCGGTCACCCAGCCGAACTGGCCATCGACTTCCAGGGCGTCGCCCGGCTTGATCGACTTGTCGGCCAGCAGGGTGAAACCGGCGGCGAAGTTGGCGACGGTCTTTTGCAGGCCCAGACCGACGCCGATACCCACCGCGCCGGAGAAAATCGCCAGGGTGGCGAGATTGAAACCGGTCAGCTGCAGCGCGATCAACAAGGCGATCACCGGCAGGGCGAAGCCGAGAATCTTGGCGATCAGCGCGCGCAGCGCCGGCGAGATTTCCTCGGCCCGTTCGAGCTGGGCATTGACGGTGCGACCGGCCAGCGAGGCCAGCCAGAAAAGAGCACCGAAATAGATCAGGGTGCGCAGGACATCGAACAGGGAGAGATCGACAGGCTCACCATCCTCGGTCTCGCCCAGCGGAATGGCCAATGCCTGCAATTGCATGACAACATCATCGAGCAGGCCGAACACGTCGAGCGCAGCGACCGGCCAGGCGACATAGAAGGCGACCTTGGACCAGAAACGCGAGCGGATAATCAGGGTGACGGCCCGGATGACCAGCCAGGCGGTCATCAGGCTCATGCCCGCGTCGATCAGGGCGAAGGGCCGGTCCAGCGCGCCCAGCACGATGCGGATGATGGCCAGAACCGCGACCAGGGCGAGCGGCGTCGCCAGTGATATGGCGGCGGTCAAAAGGCGCCGCGCCAGCCCGGTCTTGATCCGCGCTCCTGCAAGGCCCTCGACGACGTGGCGCAAGCGCGGCCCGAAGATCAGCGCCGGGATAAAGGCCGCAAGAATGAGACCCATCTGGATGGCAACATCGAGATTGAGCAGGCTGGCCAGCAGCCAGTCCCAGATCCCGCGCACATGCGCTTCCAGCACCTCCATCGGCAGAAGTTCGCCCAGCGCGCTGTCATCCTGTGGTGT
>NZ_CAJQOO010000178.1 GCF_905480005.1 uncultured Maricaulis sp. | reverse complement strand
CAGCGGATTGACCCATGACACTTCGCCTCTTTGCCGCCCTGCCCGTGCCAGACAGCCTGCATGCCGATATTCGTCGCCTGCAGAAGGGCGTCCCCGGTGCGCGCTGGCGTCCGCCGGAAAACTTTCACGTCACGCTGCGCTTCTTCGGCGAGATGGATGAGCGGCGCGCCGAGGACCTCGACGCGGAGCTGGCCCATATCGTCATGGCCCCGTTCGAGCTGGCCCTGTCGGGCTCGGGCTGGTTCGGCAAGCTGGATCCGCGCGCGCTCTGGCTGGGCGTCCGCCCCAGCGAGGAATTGCTCCAGCTCAATGCGAAATGCGAGCGTGCGGCGCGGCGGGCCGGTCTGGAGCCGGAGCACCGCAATTTCCATCCGCACATGACGCTGGCCTATCTCCAGGGCACGCCGATCGAGAAGCTGACCCGTTTTGCCGAGCGCACGGGCGGCTTCGCCACCGAGCCCTGGCGGGTCACGCATTTTACCGTCTATTCCAGCTGGCTTTCGCGCGGCGCCAACAATATCTACGAGCCCGAAGCGGATTATCCGCTGCTCTGATCCGTGCGCAACGAGGCCAGCAGTCCGTCGACGCTCCGCTCGATCATGTCGAGCACGCCCTCAAACCCGTCCTCGCTCCCATAATAGGGATCCGGGACATCAATACCGGTCTCGCCAGCCCAATCCATCATCAGGCTGATCCGGGCCCCGCGCCCGGCACCGGGCATGCGGCGCAGAAAGCGCAGATGGCTGCCATCCATGGCGATGATGTGATCAAAGCGTTCGAAATCCTCCGGACAGACTTCGCGTGCCGTCAGCACGGACAGGTCATAGCCGCGCGCTTCTCCGGCCTCGGTCGCTCGCTCATCCGGCGTTTCACCGACATGCCAGCCTCCCGTTCCGGCGCTGTCGACCTGCCAGTCCAGGCCAGCGGCCTCAACGCGTTGGCGCGCAACGGCGTCAGCTGTCGGCGACCGACAGATATTGCCGGTACAGACGAAAAGCAGGCGCACGGGCTCAGTCAGCAAGCGAGAAGGCGTCGGGCAGGACAGCCAGCGACCAATCCTCACCGGTCCGATAGAGCCAGAAGATGTCGCCATAGGCGTCTTCGGGGAGTCGTCCCTCACCATCGCAGCCGGCGGCCTGGGCTGCGTCAGTGCCGGCAAAGGTCGCCATCCAGAGACAGGAAGTGTTGGAATGCTCACCCACGAGGGTCCAGACGGCGTCGCCCGCTTCGACCTCGGCAAAGGCATCGCCGCGGGCACGTGTCACGGTCTCTCCTTCGCTACATCCCACGGCGTAGCCGTCACCGGCCTGGTGAACCACGACGGGTGCGCCACCGGCGGCGGCTGTCAGCCGTGTACGACATGCTGCGCTCGAATAGGCTCGCTCGAAAGGCGTGTCCCCGACCAACCCGGCAAGGCGCTCAACCATGCGCTCACCATCAGCGCTCAGCGGACAATCCATCGCATTGCAATCAGGCGATATCTTCAGGGCGTGGCGGACAACCAGGACATGCTGGTCTGCTGCCGCAATCTCGGCCCGCACCGCATCAGGAGCCAGGGCCAGCAAAGCCGGGTGGGCGCTGCCCCCGGCAGCCGGGCTACAGGCTGACAGGCCCAGCAGGACACTCGCGGCGAACCAGATCGATTTCATGATGAATTCCTCCCCGCCATCACTCTAGCGCGCGGGAGCGGGAAGGCGAAGTGACGAGACGGTAAGGCGCTAGTCGATCGCTTCCGGTTCATCCGGGACACGGATCCGGGCGGTGATGGTCGTGCCGGCGCCCGGCGCCGACTGAATCTCGATCTCACCGTCCATCAGGAGGGCCAGCCGGTGGCAGATTGACAGGCCGAGGCCGGAATCGCCGCCCGCTTCGGAACCCGTCGCGCCCGAAACCCGCGCGAGCAGCTCGCTGTCCATGCCGACCCCGGTATCGCGGACCTGGAACTGGACCCAGCGCTTCTCACCCTTGTCGGAAGGCTGTTCCACAACAAGGACAATCGAGCCGGCTGGCGTGAATTTTAGGGCGTTGGACATGAGATTGTTGAGGATCTGACGCACGCGCCCCGGATCACCCAGCACAGGGGAATCCGCGCCCTCACGCACGTCCAGCACAAGGTCCAGCCCCTTTTCACCCGCCAGCGGCTCGAATAGCCCCACGACAGTCTGGGCGATTTCGTCCGGCCGGAAGGCAACGCTGCGCAATTCCACCTTGTTGTTCTCGAGACGCGCGAGATCGAGCACATCGGACACGCGCGCCAGCATGGCTTGCGCCGAACGCTCCACCGTCGCGAGCAGCTTTCGCTGCGAGGCGTCGAGCTCGGTGTTCGAGAGCAGGCTGGACAGGCCGAGAATACCATTCAGCGGGGTCCGCAATTCATGGCTGAGACCCAGCATGAATTCCGAGCGAGACTGGCTCTGGGCGCGTTCGGTATTGGCCCGCGCCTTGAGCTCGGCCTCACGCTCGCTGCGGGAATCAATCTCACTCTCCAGCGCAGCCCGTGATGAGCGGAGCCCACGAAGAATCTCGATCAAGCGGGTGAAGAACCAGATGAAGCCAACGGCCAACAGGAGCGTCACAACCGTGTCTGAGATCCAGCGCAATGTCCCGTGAATGAAGCCCGTAATCGCCGGCAATTGCCGGGTTTCGACGAAAAACGGCCCAAACAGCATGACGATGGCGGAGAGGGAGTGATAGGCGGCCCAGACCAGCAAACCGGCCGTCAGCACGGCAACCGGACGAATGGCGTCGGCCTCACGCAGCACGTCAGCATGGCGATACATATACACCACCGCCACGATCGGGACCGCGGCGAATGCAATATCCAGCAGCACTGTCAGCAGGATGGAGTTCATGTCCCCCTCATCCTCCGTGCGAGGCCCACAAGTTCTGCAACCTAGGTCTGACCTCTGAACACAAAATTAACCCTCGGATGACGCTCAGGCTAAAACGGTCCTCTTAACACGGCGAATAGTAAAGGTCCGCCCGGCAAAATAAATTTTTCATTCATCGGCCGGGCGTCCCGACTCGCGCTGGGATCAATCGTTCTGGCCGAGCCGTCGTTTGCGGTGGGCAAGAAGCTGGAGACGCAGGGCGTTGAGGCGGATGAAGCCTTCTGCATCCGTCTGATCGTACACGACATCCTCTTCGAATGTGACATGCTCGAGCGAGTAGAGGGAGTGTTCGGATGCCCGGCCGACGACATTCACGGAGCCCTTGTAGAGCTTCACCCGAACATCGCCCGTGACATGCTTTTGCGAGTGATCAATGGCCGCCTGAAGCATTTCGCGCTCGGGCGAGAACCAGAAACCCTCATAGAGGAGTTTGGCGTAGCGCGGCATCAGCTCATCCTTGAGATGGGCGGCGCCGCGATCCAGGGTGATCTGTTCGATACCGCGATGGGCTGACATGAGAATGGTGCCGCCCGGCGTTTCATAGATGCCGCGCGATTTCATGCCGACAAAACGGTTCTCCACGAGATCGAGCCGGCCTATCCCGTGCACGCGCCCCATCTCATTCAGCTTGGTAAGGAGTGTGGCCGGGCTCATCTCGATACCGTTGAGGCTCACCGCATCGCCAGCCTTGAAGCCGATGGTGACGTATTCAGGCTGGTCCGGCGCATCCTCCGGCCGCTGCGTCCGCTGATAGACGATCTCGTCGGCTTCCTCGGCCGGGTCTTCCAGCAATTTGCCCTCCGAGGAGGTGTGCCAGAGATTGGCATCGACCGAGAAAGGCGCCTCGCCGCGCTTGTCCTTGGCGACGTGGATCCCATGCTCCTCCGCATAGCCAATCAGTTTGGTACGAGAATTGAGATCCCATTCCCGCCAGGGGGCAATCACGCGCAGATCCGGATCCAGCGCATAGACGCCGAGCTCAAAACGAACCTGGTCATTGCCCTTGCCGGTCGCACCATGGGCCACGGCGTCGGCGCCGGTTGCATGGGCAATCTCGACAAGCCGTTTGGCAATCAGGGGCCGGGCAATCGATGTGCCCAGCAGGTAGAGGCCTTCATAGACCGCATTCGCCCGCACCATCGGATAGACATAGTCGCGGACGAATTCCTCGCGCAGGTCCTCGATGAAGATCTCGGACACGCCCGCCGCTTCGGCTTTCTCGCGGGCTGGATCCAATTCCTCGCCCTGACCCAGATCGGCCGTGAAAGTCACGACTTCGGCGTCATAGGCATCCTGGAGCCATTTCAGGATGACCGACGTGTCGAGACCGCCGGAATAGGCAAGAACGACCTTTTTGACGGGCTTTTTCGACGACATGGGCAAATTCCTTCTCGACTTGCCCCTGCGCGTAGCGCTGCTCTTGCTCACAGGCAAGTGTTTCGCGGCAGTTTCGGCATGATCATGACGCGTCTTGCCGGTGGACAGATGGACAATCCTGCCCATTCTGACTCCCATGACCGCATCCGGAAACGACCCCTTCGCCCGTTTTATCGCCCGGCCGGCCCGCTTTGAGCAGGACGCCGCCGATCGGGATTCGCGGCTTGAGCTGGCACAGGCCGTCTGCCGCGCCGGGCGGGCAGCCGGGTGCGAGGACGGGGCGAGCCTGATCGATCATCTGGCATTGGCCGGCCTGGTCCCGGAAGCGCTGCCGCGCCTGGCGAGCCTTGCGGATCTCGCCGCAGGGCCGCTGGACGCTGACAGCCTGGCGAGCGGATTGACCTCGGACGCGCTCAACCTGGTCCACAATGCCCTGGAAAACCGCCTCGCGATCGGCAGCTTCGGGCAGTTCTCCAGCCGCCTGGCCAATATTTTCGCCTATGCCCGGGACGCCGATGGCGGCCATCTCGCAGACTATATTCCTGAACTGGCGAAACAGGATCCGGACGCCTTCGGCATGGCGGCCTGTACGATTGACGGCCAGCAGATGGCGATCGGTGATGCCCGGACCGCCTTCTGCCAGCAATCGGTGATCAAACCGCTGATCTACGCTTTTGCGATGGCCCTCAACGGGGAAAACCAGGTGCATCGCCATGTCGGACGCGAACCATCGGGGCGCCGCTTCAACGAACTGGCTCTTGATGCGGACAACCGGCCGCACAATCCGATGATCAATTCCGGTGCCATCATGTGCGCCTCAATGATCCGGCCACACTTGCCGGTGACGGAGAGGGCCGAACTCCTGAAACGCTTTGTCAGCTCGGCTGCCGGCGGAGCCGGGGCCGAGATTGACCAAGCCGTTTATGAGAGTGAACGCGCCACGGCGCGTCGAAATCTCTCCCTCGTCAAACTGATGGATGAGCACGATGCTTTCCCGGAGGAATCGTCCCCGGGCGAAGCGCTGGACCTTTATTTCCGGGCCTGCGCGATCCGGATGGATTGCCGGCATCTGGCCGTGGTGGCCGGCACGCTGGCCAATGGCGGGGTCTGCCCGACCACCGGGCACCGGGTGATCGACAGCCAGATCGTGCGCAATACGCTCTCGCTCATGCTGACCTGCGGCATGTATGATTACTCGGGCGAATACGCCTTCACGGTCGGGCTGCCAGCCAAATCGGGCGTATCCGGTGGCCTGATGATCGTGGTGCCAGGTGTGGGCGGTTTCAGCCTCTGGAGCCCGCGCCTCGACCGACAGGGCAACCCTGTTCGCGGGATTGAAGTCTCAAAACGCCTCGTCGAGGCCTTCCCCTTCCACATTTTCTCCGGGGTCACACGCGCCTAATCGCTCGAGGCTCGGGGGTCTTCGGTCTCAACCTCATCCGGCATCGCTGTCTCGCGGGTCGGGTCATTGCGCCAAACCCAGTAGGAATAGGCCGTACCAATCACAGCTGGCGCCAGGCCGACAATCAGAGCCAAACCGAATTGTAGCCTTGCCGGCAGGAACCAGACGCCGGCGAGCAGGATCAAACCGGCCAGAACCATCAGGCGACCGACCAGGCGGTGCGTCTTGTCCCAGGCCAGGTCCGAGGACAGCGTCCATGGGGTCCGGATTCCGACAAACCAGTTCGGCCGCGCCTTGCCCAGGACATTGCCAAGCAGGATGAAGAGAATGCCGACGGCGGTCAGGCTCAGACCCGGCATGAAGCGGGTCCCATCCGCATCGACCCAGCCCAGGCCGAAGGCAAGCATCGCCGCCTCGAGCACAAGCAGAAGGGCCAGCGTGCCGGACCAGGCCGTATTCAGGACCACACGGGAGCGCGCCAGGTTACGGCCACGCGGATCGATTGCAGGCAGTATGGCAAAGGCGAGACTGATCCCGATCATGATCGCAGGCAAAAGGAAGAAGGCTTCGAGACGTCCGCCCCAGCGGTCAGGCTGGCCGTCAATGCCCCAATGGACCGGTATCCGGGTATCGGCATCTGTTCCGAGCCATCCCGCGACTGCCATAACCAGGGCTGGCAGGATGAAGACCATTGATCTGAGAAGTGCCGCTCGCATCCCTATTCCTCCTCCTGGCCCGGCCTTGCGCCATGCTGTTTGCCAACCAGTTCCATGAGCCAGCCCAGAGCCTCATCGGCGACGCTGGCATTGAGACGATAGACAATGGTGGTGCCATGCCGCTCGGCAATGATCAGGCCGGCCGCCTTGAGGCTGGCGAAATGGCCCGACATGGTTGGCTTTGACACCGGATACCGGGCCGCCAGCTCACCGGCCGATTGGGGGCCGTCACGAAGGGCACGAAGCACGTCCCGCCGTACCGGGTGGGCCAGGGCCTTGAATACGTCACTCATCGGGTCGGGGTCTCATGTCTCATCAATAATTCGGCATGTGACTAATCACAAGTCACCGACTCTTGAAGCCTGCGGGAATGGACAAAGCGGTCAGACGCGGCACTCTGCGGACACTCACCCCGCCCGTCACGAGTTCATCATGCTTGATCCTGCCCTTTTTCCGGTATTTCTGGTCGGCGCGACGGCGCTCGCCCTGGCCCCCGGACCCGATATGGCCTTCACGCTTGCCACGGCAGCCTCGCGAGGTCGCGTCGCCGGCCTCGCCGGTGCTGCCGGCATCGTCGCGGGGGGTGCAATCTGGACGGTGCTGGCCGCTGCGGGCCTGGCCGCACTCCTGGCCACCGCCGAGCATGCCCTGACCGTAATCCGATACGCAGGCGCCCTCTATCTGCTCTACCTGGCGTGGAAAACATTGCGTCACCTGGATGCTCCGCTGGAGTCCAGGGGCGCCCGCAGCAGTTGGCGCGCTTTTCGTCGCGGCCTGGTGACAAACCTGCTCAACCCGAAGATCGGCCTCTTCTTCCTCGCCTTCCTGCCGCAGTTCACGAATGCCGAGCTGTCGCCTGTATGGCTGCAAATGCTTGTGCTGGGCGGGATATTTTTCTCTATCGGCACCGGAGTCCTGATTATTGTCGCGCTGGCCGCCGGGCAGGCTCAGGCCTGGCTAGCCGGGTCGCGCACCGCCCGGCGCGCGCTAAACGGCCTGTCCGCGACCGCGTTCGGCGGTCTGGGCCTGCGCTTGATTCTGGTCGACGACGCGGTTTATAAGCGCGCTATGTCACACGCTGATCCCCGCCTTATCGTCGCGCTCGACCTGCCGACGACCGACGCCGCATGGTCTCTGGTCGAGTCCATTGGCGATACCGCCAATTTCTACAAGATCGGGCTCCAGCTCTTTCCCATGGGCGGGATGGAGCTGTGCCGCAAGATCAAGGCGACCGGCAAGCAGGTCTTCCTCGATTTCAAGCTTCACGACATTCCGGCCACTGTGGAGAAGGCGACCCGGTCAATCACGACGGGCGGCGCCGACCTCCTGACCATCCACGCGGAACCGGCCGTCATGCGCGCCGCCGTTGCCGGTCGTGAAGGCTCGGATCTCAAGCTTCTCGGCGTGACCGTGATGACTTGCTATGACGACGCCATGCTGGCGGAGATGGGGTATGCCTACGGCGCGCGAGACCTGGTCTTGCGCCGGGTCGAACAATCGCTTGAAGCGGGCGTCGACGGGATCGTCGCCAGCGCGCATGAAGCGAAGGAAATCCGGGAACGCTTCGGCGATGACCTGCTGATCGTGACCCCTGGCATCCGGCCGGCCGGCGCTGATGTCGGTGATCAGAAGCGGGTCGCGACGCCGGCCAGCGCCCTGGCAGACGGCGCCAGCCATCTTGTGGTCGGTCGACCCATCAATGCGGCGCCGGATCCCGCAGCGGCCGCGGCGGCCATCGTATCGGAAATCGCCAGCGTCTGATCCGATGACAAGCGGTTACGGACCGACCAGGCGTGTCCGCAAGGCGGCGCGGGCCTCCATGCTCACGACCGGCGCGCTGGAGCGCTGACCCGGAGTGAGCAGTCCGACCCGGCCGGATCCGTCAATCACGATCATGCCGCGATAGCCGTACTGGATCGCCGGGGCGCGGCCGACCCCGCCCACCAGGCCGCCCTGGAAGAAATCATCCGACAATCGGACCGTGTCCGCTTCCGTGCGCACCGCCGGCATTGTCGCGGGCATGGTCGCGGGGATTGACGTGCGCGGCGTCTCGCGCACGGCCATTCGACGCGGTTCCGGGCGCGTATAAGCCCGCTCATCCCGCACTGCTGGCCGGGCTCCGGCCAGTTGCGGCGAGGCATCCGCGGGCATGTCAGTAAAGCGACACGGCGGACCGGCATAATCACCCGCCAGCGCCTGGCGGATATCCTCGGGAGAGCACTCGCGCACCGGCACCGATTGCGCCGTGGCGGCAGTCGAGCCGAGCGTCAGGCCTGTCAGGGCGATCATGAGACTGAGGATCCGGTGTTCCATTCCGGCACACTAGCAGGCCGTCATGCTGCCGCTAAGCCTCTGCACCGGTGAGGCGAAGCCGGAGCCCCCGGCTTCACGCGTCAGGCGCGCTCAAGCGAACCCCGTCAAGCCAGTCCGTCGCCGCATCGCGTGCCTTGAAAATGCGGACTGTCAGGGTCTCATTGCCCTGATAAAGGGCCTCCCAGACTGCGCCGAGAGCGTCAAAGAAAGGCGATTCAACGACATTGGCGCCAAAGAGGCTGTGGCCGGGCGCGTGATCCGCCTGCCAGTCCGAAAGCGCTGTCTTGATAGCGTCGATATCGGCAAACGTCATCTCATCGAGATCAGCCTCCGCCGTGTAGACGACGAGACGATTGAAATGGGGCTTCCAGTCAGGATGGGCAGCGACGTCGGCATAGGCGTCACGCACAGCGTCCAGCCCGATCTGACCGTGCCAGACAAGCTCGAAAAATCCGCGGTCGTGATGGACGGAAATTTCGTAGGGGGTCCGACCGGGGCGTCAGAAGTCACAGATAATGCCCTTCTTCTCCCAATCTCCGAAACGTGTCGGCTCCGGCCCCTTTCGACCGCCCAGCTCAGCTGGCGCATCAGCCGCTTGCGCCTGTTGCGCGGCTTCCCGGCGCGCCGCGGCTTCGGCCAAGGCCCGTTCCGCCGCCGGGCTGAGCACTTTGGCGGGCGCCTTCGCGTCCGCCGTGGAAGAGGGGATGGGCGCGGTGTCGTTCCCGCCTTGCTGATCATTCTCGCTCATCCCATCTAGATAAGCCGAGAGCCACGGCTCGCCAAGGCAACCAGGCAAGACAAATGACAGCGAATACACTTCGAACCTTCCTCCTCCTCGCCGGCATGACCGCGCTCTTCATGGGGATCGGCTATCTGCTCGGAGGGGCCGCCGGCGCCATGCTGGCCTTGATTGTGGCCGCGGCCATGAATCTTTTCGCCTGGTGGAATTCGTCCGACATGGTGCTGCGCATGCATGGCGCCAGGGAGGTCGGGGCAGACGAGCGCCATCCCGCCCTGCGTCAATATGCCAGCGATGTGGAGTTTCTGGCGCGACGCGCAGGTTTGCCCATTCCGCGCGTTTTCGTGATCGAGAGCGACCAGCCCAATGCCTTCGCAACCGGGCGCGACCCGGCCCATGCAGCTGTCGCCGCGACAACCGGGCTCCTGCAACGCCTGTCCCGGTCCGAAATCCAGGGCGTGATGGCGCACGAACTGGCTCATGTGAAGAACCGCGATACCCTGACCATGACAATCACCGCCACGCTGGCCGGTGCCATCGGCATGCTGGCCAATTTCGCCCTTTTCTTCGGCGGCAATAACCGCGCCGGCTTGCTCGGCTCGCTGGCCATGATGATTTTCGCTCCGATGGCCGCCATGCTAGTCCAGAGCGCGATCAGCCGGGCCCGCGAGTACGAGGCAGACCGGGTCGGAGCGGAGATCGCCGGCGACCCGATGGCGCTTGCCGGTGCCCTCGAGAAAATCGAGCGCTCGGCCCGGCAGACGATGAATGTCGGCGCGGAGCGCAACCCGGCGACCGCCCACATGTTCATCATCAATCCGCTCAATGGTCAGCGGATGGACAATCTCTTCTCGACCCATCCGGACACTGCCAACCGGATCGACCGCCTGCGCCGGATGGCGGGCGCAAGCGCCGCGGTCCAACCAGGACCCTGGTCACAGCGCGGTCCCTGGGGATGATGGCGCCGCAGCGAGTGATCGACGGGGCGCGGCCCGCATGCTAGCTCCGCGTCATGAGTGACGGACTTGCCCCACGCCGCGCCGCGGCCCTTGCCTATCTTGCCGTGATGAAACAGCGCCGGACCCTTGAGGCTGCGCTGGAACACACGCCAGACTTCAACGCCATGAGCGATCGCGACCGCGCCTTCGCCCGCGCCATCACCGCCACCACCTTCCGGCGTCTCGGCCAGACCCGCACCGTGCTCAACAAGCTGCTTTCGCGGCCGCTCGACGAGACATCAAAGGGCGCAGAAGCGCTGCTGGTGACCGGCGCCACCCAGCTTCTGTGGATGGAAGGTGCGCCGCATGCCGTCGTGTCCTCGACCGTCGACCTGGCCCAGGAACGCCCCGACGCCCAGCGGATGAAGGGCCTGATCAATGCGGTCCTGCGCCGCGTCGACCGCGAAGGCGCCAGTCTCGTCAAGCAGACCCTGCCCCGCGACAATCTGCCGGAATGGCTGCGCGATAGCTGGCGCGCCGCCTATGGCCCGGGCACGCTGAGCCGCATTGCCAATGCCATCATGACCCCGCCACCACTCGATCTGACCCTGCGCAACCCAGCTGAGACCGAAGCCTGGGCCGAAAAGCTGGAGGCGGAAATCCTGCCAAATGGCAGCTTGCGCCGAAACGTGGTCGGCGATGTCCGGGCATTGCCCGGATATGAGGACGGCGCCTGGTGGGCCCAGGACGCTGCGGCAGCCATTCCTGCCACTTTGCTGGATCTTGGCCCGGGCAAGCTTGCCATCGATCTGTGCGCGGCACCCGGCGGAAAAACCCTGCAACTGGCCGCCACCGGTGCCGACGTCACGGCGCTGGACCTGTCGGAAAAACGGCTTCAGCGGGTGCGGGAGAATCTCGACAGAACGGGTCTGGATGCTCAGCTGGTAGCCGGTGATGCACGCGAATTCATGCCGCCCCAGCGGGCGGACGCCGTTCTGCTGGATGCCCCATGCACCGCCACCGGCACGCTGCGCCGCCACCCGGAAGCCGGCTGGATCAAGCAGGCCGACGATACGCCGCGCATGGCCCGACTGCAGGACGAAATGATCAAGGCCGCCGCCGACATGCTGAAACCTGGCGGTCAGCTGGTCCTGTGCACCTGCTCGCTCCAACCGGAAGAGGGCGAAGCCCTTGCCGGGCGGGTCGTGGGCCGCAACAAGCAGCTCAAGGATTCGCCCATCAGGGCCGAGGAATTGCCGGGCCTGGAATCAGCGCTGACACCAGCGGGCTGGGTGCGCCTCACGCCGGCCCTCTGGGCCGAGCAGGGCGGTATGGACGGCTTCTTCATTGCCCGGTTCGTGAAACGCGCCGGATAAGACCAAAACCGGCCCCGCCCGCCGCATGCGACTTGCGCGGGTCTGGCCTCACTGTTATCGGATCGATATGGGCGCTCCTGTAATCATTTCTCCGTCCATCCTCTCGGCGGATTTCGCCAAGCTGGGTGAAGAGGTTCGGGCTATCGACATGGCCGGGGCCGACTGGATTCATATCGACGTGATGGACGGGCATTTCGTGCCCAATCTCACCATCGGGCCTGCGGTCATCAAGGCCCTGCGTCCACACAGCAAAAAACCGTTCGATGTGCATCTGATGATCACCCCGGTCGATCCTTTCATCCAGGACTTCGCCGATGCCGGGGCCGACATCATCACCGCCCATCCCGAGGCGGGACCCCACTTCCATCGCACAGTCCAGACGATCAAGGCGACCGGTGCGAAAGCCGGTGCGGCGCTGAACCCGTCCACCCCTGTCGAAGTGATTGATTACGTGCTCGAGGAGCTCGATCTTGTGCTTGTCATGAGCGTCAATCCGGGCTTCGGCGGCCAGAGCTTCATCACCAGCCAGCTCAAGAAGATCGAGGCTCTCAGGACGCGCATTGATCAGCGAGGCCTGGCAACAAAAATCGAGGTGGATGGCGGCGTCAATCCGCAGACCGCGCGGGATTGCATCAATGCCGGGGCCTCGGCGCTGGTCGCGGGCTCTGCCGTCTTCAAGGGCGGGCCGGACGCCTATCGCGACAATATCTCAGCCCTGCGTAGCTGATCCCATGGCTCGCGCGGTGCGTCTGTCCGACTATGCCGGCGCGATGATCGCCTCCGTGCGGCGCGAGGCCTCCTCGACGCTTCAATCCATAGGCCTGTTCTCGAGCCTGCGCGATCTCGGCCCCTTGCCCTCGGAGACCGGGCCGTTACCGGAAGATTTCTACGCCTCCCGCCCGGATCGGGGTACCGAAATCCTGGCCGGTCGATTCCAGCTCGCCGGTGACCTGGTCTCGGTTGATCCTGAACACGACAATATCTGGCTGAAACCCGCCCCGACCCGGGCGTTCGCGCGGCGCTTGCACGGTTTTGGCTGGTTGCGCGACGTCATTGCGGCTCCGACCCCGAAACCGGAAGACCCGGACGATTTCGGCCTCTCCGATGATGATGAAGAGGCGGGCGCTGCCAATGCCCGGGCCCTGGTCGACAGCTGGATCCGCGCCTTCGGCCGCTGGAACAGTTTCGCCTGGAGCCATGGCGTGCTGTCCGCACGCCTGATCAATTGGCTGCGTGCGGGCGGCACATTGTTCGAGACAGACGAGTCCGACAGGAAGGCACGCAATACCCGTTTGCGTAGCCTTTTGCGTCAGGCGCGCTACCTCCAGCGCACGATTCCGCTGGCCCATGACGGGGCTGTTCGCCTGCGGTGTGCCATCGCGCTCAGCTTTGTCGGCCTGTGCGTCCCCCGGCAGGCCGGTCTCCAGAAATCCGGACTGGCTGCGCTGGAAAAAGAGGTCAAACGCCAGATTCTTCCCGATGGCGGTCATATCTCGCGCTCACCCCGTGCCGGCACTGAAGCCCTGATTGACCTCATCGTCCTGCGGGACGTCGCTGAAACCGCGGGCGTCGAAATACCGCGTGAGATTGTGCGGGCCATCGACCGTCTTGCGCCGATGTCGCGCTTCTTCCGCATGAGCGATGGCGGGCTGGCCAGTTTCCACGGTGGCGGTGAGTGCGATCATGGCGCCTTGAAGATGGCCCTCTCGCGCGATGACACCGGCGCCAAACCTTTCGGTTTCGCGCCTCATTCCGGTTATCACCGTGCCGAGGCCGGTGGCGCCACGATCCTGCTCGATGTCGGCAAAGCTCCCCGCGGGACACTGAGCACCAGCGCCCATGCCAGCGCGCTGGCCTTTGAGCTGTGCACGACCGGCGGTCGGCTGGTCGTCAATTGCGGCTGGCATGATGATCAGCCGTCGAGCTGGCGCGAAGCGGTCCGCGCGACGGCGGCGCACTCCACGCTGACGCTCGAGGAAACCTCCTCTGCCCGCCTGTTCGCGCCCGGCTGGAAACGCGACCTGCTTGGCCCACGCCTGACCTCGGCCCCCGGATCGGTCACGGCCCGCCGCAATGAAGAGGATATGGGCGTCTGGCTGGAAGGCATTCATGAAGGCTATCGCGCCGATTACGGCCTTTCCCATCGTCGCCGCGTTTTCCTGGCGGCAGATGGCGGGGATTTACGTGGCGAGGACGCCCTGTTCCGGCCGGTTTCGGACGGACCGCCGGAGGATGTCGATGTCCGCTTTCGGTTTGCCATTCGTTTTCACCTCCACCCCGATGTCCGGGCCTCGCTGTCGCGCGATAGTATGAGCGCCTTGCTGGTTCAACCCGATGGCGATGGCTGGCGTTTCAGGACCGATGGCGGACCGATCCGGCTGGAACGATCTGTCTATCTGGCTGCCGGTGCACCTCCACAACGCGCCACGCAAATAGTAGTACAAGGGGAAGCCGAGCCCTTCGGGGCCGGAGACAGGCCACCGAACCGTGTGCGCTGGGCGTTTCAGCGCCTGGGCCAGGTCGGGGGTACGCAGGGGGAAACCGGATGAGCCAGCCGCCGTCCAAGGCGCGGGGCGCGACATCAATTCGCAGCCAGATGTCCATGGTGACCGTCGCCCTGTTCGATCTTGCTGCCGGCGCTGTGTCGATGTGGGCAGCCGTCCTGTTGCGCTATCGATTCGAGCCGGGGCCCGCTCCCGACGAGGTCATGCTGCAATCCGTGGCGGTCTTCGCGCTCGCCTGCGCGATCATCTTTCCGATCGAAGGTCTGCATCGCGGACTTTGGCGCTATACCGCCCTCAATGACGCCGCCCGCATCGTGCGGGCTATCGTCCTCGCCAATCTCGTTTTCCTGCCCATTCTCTTCCTGATCAACCGGCTGGATGGATTCCCGCGGACCTCCATCCTGCTGGAAATGCCGATCCTGCTCTTCATCCTGCTCGCCGCACGCCTGTCTGTGGCCGCCTTGCGAACTCAGGGCTTGCGCGGCGCCTTGCAGATCGAGGATCGCTCCAAGCCGACCGCCATCCTCGTCGGAACCGATCTGGAGCTGGACGACGCCTTGCGTGATCTTGGTCGCCGCAATGGCTCGGCACCCTTCCGGACCAAAGGCCTGATCGAGCCAGGCGCCAGCCTGACCGGCCACGCCATTCGCGGCATACCGGTTCTCGGTGGTCTGGAAGCCCTGCCAGCAGCCCTCAAACGCCTGTCGGAAGTCGAGAAGGATCCGCCACGCGTCGTGCTGGCCGGAGCCCATCCCGATTCCGATACGGTCAATCAACTCATCCGCATCGCCTCTCGCACCGGGGCGAAACTGTCCCGGGCTCGTCCGAGCGATGGGCGTGAGGCCTTCTCGCCGGTTGAAGCGGCTGACCTGCTCAATCGACCGCCTCGGGCGCCCAATCTGTCGCCGGCCCGGCCCCTTATCGAGGGGCGTCGCGTTCTGATTACGGGCGCGGGGGGCACCATCGGGTCACAGCTGTCCCGCCTGGCGGCCACTCTCGGGCCGGAGAAACTGATCCTGTTCGATGCCTCTGAAGCCAATCTCTACGAGATCGATCTGGAGTTTGCGCAACGCCATTCAGGTATCGCCTGGCGGGCTGTGCTGGGTGATGTCCGCGACCGCGACAGGCTCGACCAGGTCTTCCGGGGGGAAAAGCCGGACGTGGTCCTGCATGCGGCCGCCCTCAAACATGTACCGATGAGCGAGCGCAATCCCGGCGAGGCCGCGCGCACCAATATCATCGGCACGGTCAACACGATCGAGATGTCGCAGACATACGGTGCCAGCGTCGTCGCCCTGATTTCCACCGACAAGGCGGTCAATCCAGGCAATGTCATGGGCGCCACAAAGCGGGCCGCGGAACTCTATGCCCGGGCCGCGGCGCCGAAGTCGGAGGCGACCCGTGTCTGCGTGGTCCGCTTCGGCAATGTGCTGGGTTCGACCGGGTCCGTCGTACCGCTTTTCGAACGCCAGATTGAGGCCGGCGAAGCCGTGACCGTCACCGATCCGGAGGCGACGCGTTATTTCATGACCGTCGAGGAAGCCTCCGGCCTGGTCCTTGATGCGGCCGCCCAGACCGCCGCGGATCCGGCGCTCAATGGCGCCCTTTATGTGCTCGACATGGGACGCCCGGTTCTGATCATGCGCCTTGCCCGCCAGTTGCTGCGCTTGCGGGGCCGCGACCCGGACGCACCGGGCGCGATCCGCGTTGTCGGCCTACGACCGGGCGAGAAGCGCCATGAGAGCCTGGTCTATGATTTCGAGAGCACGATCGAAACCTCGATAGACGGGGTTTGGGCCGTGACCGGGCCGGAGCTTGATACCGAAACGGTCAAGGCTGGCCTCGATGCCATCGTGACAGCTGCCGGCAGTGGCGATGTGCCCGGCGCGTCGGCGGCGCTGGAAGCGCTGTGCAAACTGCGCCCCTCGACCCGGGAAGATTGACTTGACGGCCCGCCGTGTTACCTCGCGGCGAACCACCGGCATGAAGCAATGGAGACCATTCCATGTCCGACCATGACCACGCCCCCGTCCGCCGCGCCCTGATTTCTGTCTCCGACAAGTCGGGCCTTGTTGAGCGCGGGCGCCAGCTCGCCGATGCCGGCGTCGAGATCCTCTCAACTGGCGGCACGCTGCGCGCCCTCAAGGATGCGGGCATCCCGGCCAGGGATGTGTCCGAGGTCACGGAATTTCCGGAAATGATGGATGGCCGCCTCAAGACGCTGCACCCGCGCGTGCATGGTGGTTTGCTGGGACGGCGCGACAATGGTGATGATCGCGCGGCAATGGGCGCGCATGGGATCCCGCATATCGACCTGCTCTACGTCAATCTCTACCCGTTCGAGGAAACCGTCGCCAAAGGCGCGGAGTATGCCGATTGTGTCGAGAATATCGATATTGGCGGCCCGGCCATGATCCGCGCCGCGGCCAAGAACCATGCCTGGGTGAATGTCTGCTGCGATGGTGAAGATGTTGACCGTGTCCTGGCAGAAATGCGTGACCATGACGGTCATTCCAGCCTCGATCTGCGCAAGGCGCTCGCGGCCAAGGCCTATGCCCGTACCGCCGCGTATGACGCGGCCATATCAAGCTGGTTCGCGGACGCCCTCGACGATCCGGCCCCGGCCTATCGGGCCTTTGGCGGCGCGCTGACGCAGGCCCTGCGATATGGCGAGAATCCGCACCAGAATGCGGCTTTCTACGCCAGCGCCGAAAACCGGCCGGGCATCGCGACCGCTCGCCAGCTTCAGGGCAAGGCTCTGAGTTACAACAATCTGGCGGACGCGGATGCGGCATTCGAACTGGCCGGCGAGTTCGCGCCTGACGACAAGGCCGCCGTCATCATCGTCAAGCACGCCAATCCCTGCGGCGTTGCCCTGCATGACGATCTGGCCGTCGCCTATGAGAAAGCCTTCGCCGCCGACCCGATCTCCGCTTTCGGCGGTATCGTCGCGATGAACCGCAAGCTCGATGCCGACACAGCCGGCGAATTGGTGAAGATTTTTACCGAAGTCGTGATCGCGCCGGACGCCGATGAAGACGCGCTGGCGGTTCTTTCCGCCAAGTCCAATTTGCGCGTCCTGCTGACCGGCGGCATGCCGGATACGACCCAGGGCGGATGGCTGACAAAGACGGTCGCAGGTGGCCTCCTGGTGCAGGAGCGCGATATCGGCATGATCGGCGCGGACGCGCTCAAGGTCGTGACCGAGCGGGCGCCCACCGAGGCCGAACTCGCCGATCTCCTGTTTGGCTGGAAAGTCGTCAAGCACGTGAAATCCAACGCCATCGTCTATGCCCGCAATGGGTCGACGGCCGGGATCGGCATGGGCCAGACAAGCCGCCTCGAAGCCGCTCGCCTGGCGGTACGCAAGGCCGAGGCAACCGCTGCCGAAAATGGGTGGGACGAGCCGAGGACCCAAGGGTCGGTCTGCGCATCAGACGCCTTCTTCCCCTTCGCCGACGGCCTGCATGCAGCCGTCGAGGCGGGCGCCACTGCCGTCATCCAGCCGGGAGGGTCAATCCGTGACGAAGAGGTGATTGCCGCCGCCAACGAAGCTGGCGTGGCAATGGTCTTCACCGGGATGCGTCACTTCCGCCACTAGCGCGCCCTGCACGTGAATCGACTAAACATTGCGCCACCACGCGCAATGGGCTCACCTTGCATGCATGACATTGTCCCGCTTGATCCGACCACTCATCATCGCGTTCCTCATCCTCATGTCGGGGCTGGGGGCCTGTGCGACCGGTAATTTCACCGGCTGGAGTGTGCCCGAGCGTACCTTGACCGAGCAGACCGCGCTCCTGCGCGAGCATGTCGAGATCCGGCTGCCTGAAGCGGCAAGTGGCCCGGTTCCAGCGGCAATCCTGCTGCACGGGTGCGGCGGTCTGCGCGATGTTCAGGAGGATTATGCAAGCGCGCTTCTGACGGCCGGCTATGGCGTGGTCCTGGTCGATTCGAACAGTGCCCGCGGGATTGGGCGTTTTGGCGCCATGACCCAGGTCTGCACCGCCCAGCGCCTGTGGGGGCAGGAACGCGCTGCCGACATCCCCGCGGCGATCGCGATCGCGTCGGAATCGCCCGGCATCGATGCTGATCGCCTGGCCCTGATTGGGTGGAGCCATGGCGGCTGGACAGTCCTGGAAGCGCTCGATTTCGCCGATGAGGATCGCACCTCACCAGCCCTTTCCCCGCAGCCCTCCACTCCATTGCCCGGGATCAGAACCGCGATCGCGATCTATCCCTATTGTGGGTTTCCAGTCCGGGCAGACGGGCGCGGCTTTGCCTCTGATATTCCGCTGCACGCCCTGCTGGGCGGCCGTGATGTCGTGGCCCCTGCCCGCGATTGCGAGCGCCTGTTCGCCCGCGCCGCCGAGGCGGGCCGTCCTGTCAATCACGAGCTCTGGTCAGGCGTGACCCATGCTTTCGACGAGCCCAATGGGCCGCCCGATCCGCGGATGGAATATGATGCTGACGCCGCTCAAAGAGCACGCGCCAGCATCATTTCATGGCTGGATGAGGCGTTTGCCGATCAGGGTTGAACGACGGCTGCCATCTCGCCGAGCTGGGTCGATGCAATGGCCAGCTTGGACAGGGTCCAGCTGCCCGATTCATCGAGCTGCCGCTGAACCGAGTCGACCCGTCCCGCCTCTTCCTCATTGATCGTGTTCCAGGCTTCCACCAGCGCATCGGCCCATTCGCGGGTCGGTTCCTCGACGCCGGAGGCCAGGGATCCACCCGCCTGGACAGCAAACTGCATCGCTGACGCGGTGAAGGCCTGCTGGCTGGCGTAGAAGTCTTCCATGAGGCGGCGGACAGCCAGACGGTCCCAGTGCAGCTCGGAGGATACCTCCTGGCCGAGGCCCCGCAGGCGGTCGAACTTAAAGCGCGCGCCGACGGCGTGGTAGATATAGGCGGTCGAAGCCAGGGGCCAATCCGACCCCATTGCCATGTCAATCACGTCGGTCGACGAGGTGAGCGGCCGCAGCTCGGCAACGGCCAGGGCGATGTCTTCGGGAGCGCCGGCTTCGATAAAGCGCTTCTGGCGCGCCTTCACACCCCGGCGTTCATGGGTGGAGATGATTTCGTGGACCATGCCACGCAAGCGCTGCACGCCTGGCTGATATGCCTCGATCACATCCGTGATGGAGTCGGGAATTGACGAGTTCTGGTTCCGGCTGCGCCGCACGAGCCAATAGGTCTGGCGACGCAGGAGGCGGATGATTTCCTCGTGCAGCTGAACCTGGACCTCCGCTGGCGCCTTGTTGTCGAGCGCATTGATCGCCTCGGTGATCTCGGCAAAACCGAAGATCTGGCGACCGGCCTCAAAGGCCCGGGTGATGGCGGGCACAGCCGCAGTGGTGGAGTCGATCGCCCGGTGAATAAAGGTCGGGCCGCCGAGATTGATCATCTCATTGGCCAGAACAGTCGAGACAATCTCGCGGCGAAGGCGATGACCTTCCATCGCATCGCTCAGATCATGCAGACCCTTCGGGAAATAGCCCACCAGCATCGAATTGAAATGCGGATCATCCGGCACATCGGACGCAACCAGCTGATCAAATAGCGTGATCTTGGCGTAGGAGTTCAGCACGGCGAGCTCGGGTCGGGTGAGACCCTGTTCCCGCGCCTTCAGACCACGAACCTGCTCGACAGAGGGCAGGCCCTCGACGTCCCGATCCAGCTGACCCAACTCCTCCAGACGCGCCATGAAACGCTCATGGGCATCAAGGTCGGCGGCCGCCGTATGTTCGGCCAGCGAAATGGCCAGGGACTGATCATAATTGTGGCGCAGGGCATGGGTCGCGACATCATCTGTCATCGACTCCAGCAGCCTGTCGCGCGCCTCTCGCGTCATCTCGCCATTGCGGACCATTGGACGCAGGAGGATCTTGATATTGACCTCATGGTCCGAGCTGTCCACGCCGGCGGAATTATCAATGAAATCAGCATTGGCGCGTCCGCCATGACGGCCAAACTCGATACGGGCCGCCTGGGTGAAGCCCAGATTGGCACCTTCGCCGATAACCCTGGCCCGCACCTCATTGGCATTCACGCGCAAGCCGTCATTGGTCTTGTCGCCCACTTCCCAGTGTTGCTCCGTGGTGGCCTTCACATAGGTGCCAATGCCACCGAACCACATCAGCTCGACATCCGACTTCAGCAGGGCATTGATGAGCTCGATCGGGCTGGCATTGTTGTTGGTCAGGCCGGTGAGGGCCTTGATCTCGTCGCTCAGTGGAATCGATTTGGCCGATCGCGCGAAAATTCCGCCACCTTTCGAGATCAGCGACGTGTCATAGTCCTGCCAGGATGTTCGCGGCAGGTCGAACAGGCGCTTGCGCTCATTCCACATCGTCTCCGGGTCACCCGGATCGGGATCGATGAAAATATCGCGATGGTCGAACGCTGCCACCAGGCGAATCTGCTTCGACAACAGCATGCCATTGCCGAAGACATCGCCGGACATGTCGCCAACGCCAATCACCGAGAAGGGTTCGGCCTGGATATCCGTGCCCATCTCACGGAAGTGACGCTTCACCGATTCCCAGGCTCCGCGCGCCGTGATGCCCATTTTCTTGTGGTCATA
>NZ_CAJQOO010000177.1 GCF_905480005.1 uncultured Maricaulis sp. | reverse complement strand
AGCTGCGGACCCGATGATGAGTTCGGAAGGCAAGGCCGACTATGCGCCTGGCGCGCCGGACATTGATGTCGACCGCACGCCGGTCGGCCAGGACTGACCGGATCCACCAAACAGAAAGCCCGCCATTTGGCGGGCTTTCTTGTATCCGGGTCCTGAAATGCGGTCAGGCGTCTTCGTGGAACCCGGCCTCGACCAGTTCGCAGAGACTGTCGGCCGCCGTCTCGGCATCCGGGCCTTCCGAGACTATTCCGATCACCGAGCCCTTCGCCGCAGCCAGCATCAGCAACTCCATGATCGAATCCGCATTCACGGTCTCGCCATCGCGCGAGACATGAATGGTGGCATCGAAACCCTGGGCCATTTCCACGAATTTCGCGGCGGCACGGGCATGCAGCCCACGCGCATTGCAGATGGTGACTTCGCGCGCAATTTGCGTCACTTGCCAGCACCTTCAAGAACATTCGAGGCGATCGCAATATAGCGCTTGCCCGCGTCCTCACCCATGCGCGAAAGACTGTCCAGGTCGGCCCGGGAGCGGGCTTCAGCCAGTTTGATCAACATGGGCAGGTTGACGCCGGCAATGACCTCAACCTTGCCCGGCTCGAGCAAGGAAATCGCCAGATTTGACGGGGTCCCGCCAAACATGTCGGTGAGAATCAGAACGCCTTCGCCGCGATCCGCATCCTCAATGGCCTGCTTGATGTCGCCGCGGCGCTTTTCCATGTCATCATCCGGCCCGATGCACACGGCCAGGAACGCATCCATCGGCCCCACCACGTGTTCCGTGGCAGCGACAAATTCATCGGCCAAACGGCCATGGCTGACTACGACGACTCCGATCATGAAAGCATCTAAACGCGGCTTGAGTTGGGGGGGAAGCGTCTTTTTGCAATCGAACCGGCAATTTGTCAGTCGACGGCATCTGCGGCTGGCAGTTCGACGGTGAAGCGCGCACCGACCACATCGCCATCCTGATTGCGACGGTTTCGGGCAATGATCGTGCCGCCATGCGCCTTGACGATCTGACGCGAGATGGCGAGACCGAGACCGGAATGGGTGCCGAATGCTGCCCCTTTCGGGCGCTCCGTATAGAAACGGTCGAACACGGCTTCCAGATTGTCCTCCGGTATACCGGGGCCCTGGTCATCGACATGGATCTTCAGACTGGTCCGCCCTTCCATCTGGCCACGCCGCAACGAGACCAGGATCTCTCCCTCTTCCGGCGAGAAGGTCAGCGCATTGTCGAGCAGGTTTCGGAACACCTGCCCCAGCGGATCACCGCGTCCAATCACCAATGCCGACCGGACCTGCTGGTCCAGCCGGATACTGGCCGGAAGGCTGCCCGCCTCATTGTAGGATTCGGCGAGCTCTGCGAGCAGGGTGGCGAGGTCGAAACGGCTGACATCCTCGCGCGCCAGCTCGGCATCAACGCGGGAGGCGCGGGAAATGTCGGTGATGAGACGATCCAGGCGTCCGACATCAGCCACGATCACGGCCAGCAGGCGGTCGCGTCGCTCCGCATCCTTCGCCTTGGGCAGGACTTCGACCGCCGAGCGGATCGAGGTCAGCGGGTTCTTGAGCTCATGGGCAACATCGGCAGCGAAACTTTCGATCGCGTCGAGCCGGTCATAGAGCGCCTCCGTCATGTCGGAGAGGGCGACGCCGAGCTCGCCGATCTCGTCATTGCGGCTGCGCAGATCCGGCATGGTGACGCGCCGTCCGCCGGCGCGCCTGGCTTCGCGCGCCGACCGCGCCAGGCGTCGGATCGGGCGGGCGATGAAGACGGTCAGGGCCAGTGAGGACATCGCCGTCACGAGGGCGGCGATAATCATGAAGGGCAGGAGAGCGCGGCGTTCGGCCTCGATCAATGTGTCCAGATCATAGGATTCGATCGTTACCACGCCGACGATGGCCCGGACCGGCTGGATCGGCAGGGAGACCGACACAACACGGCGACCATCGGTCTCGCGCCGCACCCCGGCAACCGCTTCACCATTGATGACCTGACGCACTTCGTCACGCAGGTTTCGCCCCATCGCCTCGCGTTCTTCGGAGGACCGCAGAAGATTGGCCAGCGCGTCGAGAATTTGCACCGGCAAAGAGCGGGCGCTCTCGGCTATCGGTGGACGCGGCGCACCGGGAGGCGGCAATTGGGTGGTCTCGAAGACATCGGCGAGGAGGTGGCTGTCGGCGACAATCGCGGCGCCCTTGTCGAAAACAATGACGCGGGATTCCTCGGGCACGTAGAGCTGGCGCAGGATGGCACGGGCATCTTCATTGCGCAGCGCCGGCGCCGGCGCGCCATCGGAAGCGCCTTCGGCGAGAACATTGGCGATCAGCTCGCCCTGGGCACGCAGGGAATCCAGCTTGGCATTGACGAGACCGCGACGGGTCTCGGTCAAGGCCAGCATGCCCACGACAAGAACGCCGAGAGCGACAAAATTCGCCATCAGGATAAGTTGAGCCAGCCGCGAAGACGGCCGCGGCGCGAGGCTGCGAAGCAGCGCCCCGGCTCGCCGCAGGCCCGACGTCGCGGAGCTGGTATCAGTCTTCTTTATAGCGGTAACCCACACCGTAGAGCGTCTCGATCGCGTCGAAACTCTTGTCGGATTCCCGGAATTTCTTGCGGATGCGCTTGATATGGCTGTCGATCGTCCGGTCATCGACATAGACCTGATCGTCATAGGCCGCGTCCATGAGATTATCACGGCTCTTCACATAGCCCGGACGCGTGGGGAGGGCCTGGAGAATGAGAAATTCGGTGACCGTCAGACGAACCGGCTCGCCCTTCCAGGAACAGGCATGGCGGTTCGGGTCGAGGAGCAGGCTTCCACGCTCGAGCGGCTTGCTGTCGCCCGGCTCGAGACCGACCGTTCCAACCGGGTCGCCGGACAGGCGTGCACGCCGCAGGACGGCTTTCACCCGCTCACCCAGCAGACGCTGGGAGAAAGGTTTGGCGATATAGTCATCGGCACCGAGATTGAGACCGAGCGCCTCGTCGAACTCGTCATCCTTGGAGGTCAGGAAGATGACCGGAAGATTCGAGGACTGGCGCAGGCGGCGCAGCAATTCCAGCCCGTCCATGCGCGGCATCTTGATATCGAAAATGCCGAGGTCCGGCGGATCCTCGGTCAGGGCGGTCAGTGCGGAGGCCCCGTCATTATAGGTCCGCACATGATATCCTTCGCCTTCGAGAAAGATCGAAACCGATGTGATGATGTTTTCATCATCATCCACGAGTGCAATCGTCGCCATGCCATCTCCGCGCGCTGACCCCGTCAATCGGGGCGCAAATTGATCCGCGTATCGGGACCATAGCCGCGGCCGGGCCGACACGCCAAGCTCCCTTGATGAATCAGGAGCATGGTTCACCCGGTTTTAAGCCTCTTTGTGCCATCAATAAGGCTCCAGGGGAGATGGTGCATGTCCGGCGACGTCCATTACGAAATCTTTTTCAAGAAGAACCGCAAGGCGGGCTGGACCCTCAGCGAGGCGCTGGAGGACCGTGACAAGGCTATCAAGCTGGCCACGGCGATGATCGCCAAGAACAAGGATTCCTCGGTCCGCGTGACCAAGGAGACCTTCAAGTCGGACCATCGCAAATTCCGTTCCGTGGCTGTCTTCGAGGGCGGCGCCGAGACGATGGGGGCGGAGGTCGAAAAGACCGGCGAAGCGCATCTGCCCTGTCTGACCCCGGATGATTTGTCCAAGCCGCACGCCCGCGACACGATCCGCCGGGTCCTGACCGGCTGGCTTGAGCGCATGCAGGCCATCCCGATGGAATTGCTGCACCGTCCGGACCTTGTGGAAAGTCTCGAAGCCTCGGGCACCGAACTCCAGCACGCGGTCCAGAAAGTGGCCATTGCCTCGGCCAGTGACAGCGATGCCGGCGTGCACGGCTATGTCAAACAGCTCAACGAGCTGGTCCAGAAATCACTGGCGCGCATCTACAAGGATGGTCGCGACCAGCGCCTGCCGGACTATCCGGCGAAAGCCAATTTCGCGGACATTGCCGGCGACATCCACAAGCGCGACCCCCGGGCCTATACCCTGCGCGCGGCCATGGCAGACCGCCTGCGCCATGAAAAAAAGTTCGGCGACAAGCTGGAGGTCCTGCTGGACATGGCTGACAGCATGCCGGCCGAAGACAGTGCCCGCAGCTTCGCACTCGACGAGGTGGACCACTATATCGCCGAGGTAATCGCCTTTGACGCCGGACGCGATGCCCTGCTCGGCAAATGCAAGGATCTGGGCGAAACGCTCGAACGCCTCTCCTGCCTGTTTGATGGCGACCATTCCGCCGACGCCCTGAATCTGGCCCCCAGCGCGGCGAAACGTCTGGCGCGGAAAATTCACGGCAAGGAATTTCCAGCCTGCCGCGCGACCATAGCAGGCTGCATCCTGAAAGACCTGGAACGCCCCAAGCGCCTGCGCCCCAGCAGCGTCCGCGATGAGGTACGCCTCGCCCGGGACCTGGCCAGCCGGCTGGTCATCTGCGCCGACAGCACCCTGCCCGCGGATGCCCTGATCAAGGCCTTCGGCTCACGCTCGGCCCGCCTCCTCCAGCCGGAAATCATCGACGAGCTGCTACGCCATTCGCGCGGGGCGGACGAGGATCTCGACCGTCTGATCGCCCTCGAGGAAAACCTCGTCGGCGAGAGCAACAAGCAGAAGCTGGCCGGCTATATCCGCTCAACGCTCGGCTCCAACCAGGCCGATGCCTGGTATGTTCGAGGCGATGCCAAGCCGCTGGAACGTCTGGCCAAGTTGACCGCTCAACAGGCCAAGGTCCTGAAAGGTGGGTATCCCGAACGCGACAAGCTCGAGCTCGCTGCCGGTTTTGACGCCATGGGCATGAAAGTCGTTGATGACAGCAAGGTTCTGAACATGGTCGAAGGCGGCGACCGACCGGCTCTGGACAAGGCGACCGGATTGCTGCGTCTCGCTACGGGTGGCGCCCTTCCGATCGGCAAGTGTTCCGCCGATGCCCAGGCGCGGGCCCTGCGGCATCTGAAATCGGCGGTCGGTTTGAGCGAGGCCCAGGCCGCGGACGGCCGCCCGAAATTGCGCCAGATCCAGGGCATGTTGCAGGAATTGACGATCATGCAGACCAAGACCGGTTGACGCTTTTTCGATTAGCCTCAGGCCGGAAACCGGATAATCTGCCAGCATGATGTTGCGCCATGTCCTCACTTTCATTGTCGGTCTTGCCACCGGCACGGCGCTGGCGGCGATTCTCGTCTTCAGCCCGATCGAGATTGGCGGCGTCAGCAATGGCCCCTGGATTACCAACCCGAATATTGGCTCCAGCGACGCCAACCCGCTCATTCGAAGCCTGGTCGCCCGGCGAGGCTTGCTGGCACTGACCCGCGAGGAGACGGTCTATTTCACCGCCACCCGCGACAGTTCAGGTCACAATCTGAGCGAACGCTGCGCCTACGAGATTGTGGGCGAGTCGCCGCCGGCGCGCTGGTGGTCGATCACCATTTATGATGAAGACAGCTTCCTGCCGCGCAACGGGCTCGACCGCCACGCCGCGACCAGCACGTCAGCGGCAACAAGTTCGGACGGCCACATCACCATATCGGTCGGACAGACCACGCCTGGCGCCATCGCCACCGAAAATGCCGGCCTGTTCTCGTTGACACTCCGCCTCTACCACCCCGACCCGATCGTGCTGGAGGCGCTGGACGATCTTGCCCTGCCGCGTATCGAGCGCCTGAGCTGCGAGGGCGACACATGAAGCCGTCCGCAGCCCTGCCCTTCCTGCCCTTCATCCTCGGCCTGGCGATCGGCGCCGCCATTAGTCTGGACCGCCTGCCCGGCCTTATCATGGGCCGCGCCATGGACCGGATCGAGACGATGGGTGCCGCGGCCGGCGCCGTGCGTCATGCCCCGCGGGTCACCGCGGAAAACCAGACCATTGTGCGCTCCAGTCCCGACATCCTCTATTCGGTTTGCCTCTTCGACCTCGCCGACGGCCCTGTTCGTATCGATGCGACCTGGCCTGCCGACGGCAATTACGCGTCGATCAGCTTCTACGACGCCAATACCAATAACTTCGCGGTGGAGAGTGATCGCGATGTCGATGCCGCCAGCACCAGTTTGATGCTGGCGCAGGGAACGGAGTGGCTGACCGTCCCGGATCTGCGCGACGGGGCCGACCGACAGGTCAATGCACCGACTACAACCGGCCTCATCCTCTTTCGCCGGGTGATCGATGCCACTACCGACCTCGACACCGCCGAGGCCGAACGTCGCGGCTTCACCTGCACCCAGATGGCCGATCAGTAATTTGCCTTTATCGGCCCGGCTGGCGAGACTTCCCGCTCAACTTGCTGGGGAAAGCCATGAAAACCACCCTTCTTGCCGCACTGGCCACGTCTGCGGTGATCGCCGCGCCGGCCGCGGCTGACGACACAGCCGACATCCAGACCGCCATTGACGGTCTCTACGCCGTGATTTCCGGACCGGTCGGAGAAGCCCGCGATTTCGACGCCATGCGCGAGATGTTCATGGAGGGTGCCGCGATGGGCGCCGTCGCCGCAGGCCCCGAGGGCAATGGTGCCGGCCGCGTCATCACGCTGGATGACTATATCGAACGCTCCGGCCCGTGGCTGGTGGAGAATGGTTTCACCGAACGCGCAACGCGCACCGAGATCGACCTGTGGGGCGAGATTGCCTATGCGCGCTCAGCCTATGAGGGCGTCAATGGCGTGACCGGCGAGGTTTTCCTGATCGGCGTCAACTACATCACCCTGTTCAAGATCGACGGCGACTGGAAAATTGCCTCGATCCTGTGGCGGACGGAAAGCGAAGACTGGCCGGTATCAGCTGCCTTTGAGTGATGGCCGCTTGATGCAGGACCGCTGACGCGTTGCCCCCCTTCCGCCTCTTGGGGCGCAGTCGCTTGTCCGGGAAAGACCCTGTTCTGGTGCCAATTTTGCGTCTCCCCGGTCCGGGAGACGCAACTTATCCCCGTTGCGCACCCCTGTCCGTCTCCCTTCGGAGACCGTGGCCGGAGGCCGGATGAGGGGAGAAACGCCCGCGATCACCGGGATTTACCCCTCACCCTGACCCTCTCCCGGGGGAGAGGGAAAGTGAGCTCTGCTAGAAAAATCAACAAGACTTATCCTCCCCCCTTACCCGCCGACACATAATACCCTCGGTTTTCGGGACGGGAGGCACGAGCTCAGTCACTTGTGCCCGGAAGCGAGCGGAGCCTGTCCGCGCCTCGGGAGTGACATCCCGAAGTTCCGGCAGGGCGTGCGACCAGGTCGCGGGGCACTAAACGACCGACCCCATCTACCTGACGCATTGGAATCGGGGTGGAGACAGCCCGGGAAAACTCCGCGAACGGGATGTCGA
>NZ_CAJQOO010000176.1 GCF_905480005.1 uncultured Maricaulis sp. | reverse complement strand
GACGCCCAGCGCAGTGATCGCGGTGATGAAGTTCGCCGGGACCGCGGCAATGAGACCGGTCGAGGCGCCCGACGCCAGCCCGACCAGCAACGGCGGGCCTCACGCAGTGACCGGCCGCGTCGTGAAGCGGGCCCGGCGTCGCGCCCCACCTCACGTGACCGCCCGGATAGCAGCTCGCGACCCGATCGCCGGCGCCCCGATGCAGGCAATCCTGGTCGACGTCCCGATACAGGACCCGATCGCCGTCGCCCCGACGCAGGCAATCCCGGTCGACGTCCCGACACGCGCCCCGATCGCCGTCGCCCCGACGCAGACAATCCCGGTCGACGCCCCGACACACGGCCCGATCGCCGTCGCCCCGATGCAGGCAATCCCGGTCGACGCCCCGACACGCGACCTGATCGTCGGCGCCCTGACACACGGCCAGACCGTCGTCGGCCCGATGCAGGCAATCCCGGTCGACGTCCCGATACGCGCCCCGATCGTCGCCGCCCTGACACACGGCCGGACCGCCATCGCCCCGATGCGCGCGGACCGGGCAATCACCGCCCGCGGGTCCATCGCGGCGGACGCGACCAGCGCCGCTGGGACTATGCCCAGCGCCGCCACAGTTTCTATCGTGACCAGAATCGACACTCATCGCATCGCCGTTGGGTTCGCCACATGAATCACGGCTGGACGAGCACGCGCTATTACGGTCGCTGGGGGCCTTCCAGTCGCTGGCGCTACCACACGCGCTATTACGACTACGGCTATTCCAACCGGCAATTCGCTTATTATGACGGGATATGCCGCTATAACAGCAATGGCGACGGCGCCATTGTCGGCGCCCTGCTCGGAGCGCTCGTCGGCGGTGTGGCCGCCAGCGATGACAATGTCGGTGCGGGCATCCTGATCGGTGCCGGATTCGGTGCCGTGCTGGGCAACAGCCTGAGTCGGATGGATAATTGCGACCGTGCGCAATACCACTACGCCATGAATTACGCCTTCGAATACGGCCAGCCCTATTACTGGGGCAATCCGTATTCCGGCGTGCGCGGTTCAATCGTCATCCGCGAGACCTATTACACCGCCAGTGCGGAATGCCGCTGGGGCGATGCCGAGGTCTACATGCCGGACGGGACCTATAATTATGACCGCGTGCGCATGTGCCGTGACGGTTATGGCGACTGGCAGGTCGCCCGCATCCAGTAACGCATTCCGGGGACAGACAGTCCTGTGTATGTGGGATTGCGACGGAGAGAGGCCGACCTTCACCGGGTCGGCCTTTTTCTTGCGTAACCTTCATCGAGCCGTTCATCCGCGGCTCATCGACCGCGCGCTAGAACAGGATCAACACCGGCGAAACGCGTCGGACCGACCCTTAATGGAGGTAGAGATGAAATTGCTGACCCCCACGCTTCTGGCCGCTACGGCGCTCGCCGTCACCCTGCCGTCCATGGCCCAGGCCCAGAATTACCAGGATTGTGAATCGGCCCGCCAGGACCGCCAGGTCGCCGGCGCCATCATTGGTGGCATCCTTGGCGCCGTGATCGGCAATGAGCTCGCCGATGACAGCAATAACAACCGCCACAGCCGGGACAGCCATTGGGGTCGCGGCCGGGGAAGTCACGGCTCTTGGGGTCGTGGTCGCGGCCATCGCTACCAGCACCGTGATCGCGGCAATGCCGAGGAAGTCGGCACGATTGCCGGCGCCGGAGTCGGGGCCGTGATCGGCGCCGGAATTGCCGGTGGCGACGACTGCAATAATCGCGGCCGGGTCAATCAGCAGCCCTATTACGGCGACAAGCCGGGGGCGCGCTATTCGGATGCCCGCTACGGCGACACTGCCTACGGCAATGACGGCTATTACGAGGACAGCTACCAGGCTGGCTACGGCGATAATCGTTATTATGAAGACGATTATTACGATGATGGTTATGCCGATAATCAGGCCTATGGATCATCCGGCACCCTGCTCGGCGGCGCGGACCGCGCGGAGCCGGCGCGCGTCTACACTGCCGCCTCCTACCCCGCCAACAGCGCAACCGGCACCTGTCACTGGTCCCAGACGCGCCGCATGGATGCCTACGGCCAGCCGGTCACCGACCAGGTCTATATGTGCCAGGGCACAGACGGTATCTGGCGCCCGGCTGACACTTATGGGCAGTAGATCACCTGCCGTGAAACACCTCTGAAGTAATTCAGGTTTGAAGCTTGCGGGTGGCGGCCATAAGGTATTCCTTATTGCCGTCACCGCCTTCGATTGGACTCTCCATGACCGCGCACACCGAAAAGCCTTCCAGCCCTTCGAGGCCGGCCCGTACGGCCGCGACCGCGTCATGGCGCGCCGTCTCGCTTTTCACCAGACCGCCCTTGCCGATCAAGGCCTTGCCGACCTCGAACTGGGGTTTGATGAGCGCGATCAGGTCGGCGGTCGCCGCGCTCAGCGCCAGGGGCCGCGCGATCACCTTGAGCAGCGAGATGAAGCTGGCATCACAGACCACCAGCGAAGGCGGCTCGGACAACATCTCTGCCGCCAATGACCTGGCGTCGGTCGACTCCAGTGATGTGACGCGCCGGTCCGCCTGAAGCGAGGGGTGGAGCTGGTCCCGCCCGACATCCACCGCATAGACATGCCGCGCCCCGCGTGACAGCAGGACTTCGGTGAAACCGCCGGTCGAGGATCCGACATCGACGCAGACCCGGTCCGCCGGATCAATCCCGAACCCGTCCAGCCCCGCCACCAGTTTCATTGCCGAGCGTGACACCCAGGGATGGGCGGCTTCAGCGACAATCTCCGCCCCCGCGGCAATCTTCTGCGACGGCTTGGTCACCGTCACCCCGTTGGCCGACACCTTGCCCGCCGCAATCGCCGCCTGGGCGCGCGCGCGTGTATCGAAATGACCGTGTTCAACGAGATAGAGGTCTGCACGCATGGCCGGGTCCGCCTGGATTTGGGTCCTGGTGGCAAGGATAGCGTGAGGGCGGGCGCAGGAGCCATGCCGGTTTGCACCGGTTCCAGTGCGCCCTGGCAAATGGTGTGTCAGTCAGGTCCCGCCTCGCACGCCGATTAAGTGACCGGCCCGCACCTCCACTGAAACGCAAAAGTGACCGCGGTCACGAAGCCACGCATACTCGCGCCATGACCGGATTGCGCGACCGCAAGAAACACGCCCTGCGCCAGGCGATTTACGACGCGGCGCTTCAGCTCTTCGAGCGCGACGGCTATGACGCCGTCAGCGTCGCCACGATCACCCGTGAGCTGAAGATCGCCAAGGGCACATTCTTCAACCACTTTCCGAGCAAGGCGGACATTCTGGCCGAGTGGTATGAGAGCACGATGATGACCAGTCTCGACGCCCCGCTGCCGCCCGGCCTCTCGCCAGCGCAACGGCTTGTCGAGCGGGTCCACAGCGGTGGAGCCCAGGCGTCGAAGGCACCGGAACTCTGGCGGGCCAAGAATGCCGAAGCCACCCGGGCCGCCTCGATCCAGGACGCCGAGCGCAGGGTCGATACCGCCTTTCGGGACAGCCTGCGGGCCGATATCCAGTCAGCGGTGCGCGACCAGGTCTGGCGCGAGGATGTCGCGCCCGACGCCCTGGCTGACCTGGTCATCACCCTGGCCACAGGGACCTGGCGGGAAGTCATGGTCGCCAACCGCGTTTCCGACGCGCGCGGCCTCCTCAATGCGCGCCTCGCCACCCTGCTGCAGTTGTGCAGGATTGCCAGCGAACCATCGAACAACTAAAAAATGACCGCGGTCACTTTTAGGAGATTTCATGTCGCGCGCCCTGTTGTCCATCGCCTCGGCCCTGTGCCTGACGGCCTGCGCCTCGCCGGACCGGCCAGCTGAGCGGCAAGTGATCATGAGCGAAGGCACGACCCTGCCGGCCGCGCGCGGAATCTGGCTGTCGGAAGAAAGCGGCTGGATCCTCGCGATCGACGAAGCCGGGATCACCCGCTGGCAGGACACGCCAGCAGGCTGCTATCGCACCGCCCAGGACGGTCCGACCCTGATGAGCCAGGTCGAGTATCGCTATTTCACACCCGCCGATGACCAAAGCGCACGCTTTGAATACCTGCCGGGCGATGGCCATGCCGTCCTTGTGCGACAAGCCGGCCTGCCTGCCCATTGCGGCACCGGGGATCTGACCTCGCCGAGCGCGGTATTCGAGACCTTCACCGGCATTTTCGACCGCCATTACGCCGCTTTCGACCGCCGCGGGGTCGATTGGGGCGCCGCCGTCGCGGCCGCCCGCCCGCGCATCAGTGACGATATGGATGAGGCCGCCCTCTTCGCTGTCCTGTCCGATCTGATCGAACCACTCGGCGACAGTCACACCAAGCTGATTGCCGACATCGACGGTGCACGCCAGCGCGCCCAGTTCGGGCTCGGCGAAACCCTGCCCATGATCGCCACAAGCCTGGGCGAAACGCCCTGGCTGATCGGACTGGTCGACCAGACACTGGGTGAATTGCTCGACCCCGGCGCCCGTCATGTGGGCAATGACCGGGTGATCATCGGCACGATCGACCAGCGTATCGGCTATATCCAGATCTTCACGATGGGCGGATTCACCGACACGGACATCCCCGGCACGCCCGAATGGGCAGCGGCCGAACTCGCCGCGCTGGATGTCATGCTGGATGACGCCCTGACCCAGTTCGCCGGACTCGACGCCGTCATTCTCGACCTGTCCAATAATCGGGGTGGGTATGATGCCGTCACCCGCGCCATCGCCAGCCGCTTCACCGACACCGCCTACGACGGATACGCCGTGCGAACCGAGTGGGACGGCGCGCCGCTCGCCACCTATCGCATAAACCCGCATGACGGGCCGCGATTCACCGGCCCGACCCTTGTGCTGACGAGCGACGTCACGGTCTCTGCCGGTGAGATCACCACGATGATGCTGCGCCAATTACCCAATGTGACCCAGGCCGGCACCACGACCCGCGGCGCCTTCTCCACCCCGCTCGCCAAACCCCTGCCCAATGGCTGGTATCTGGAACTCGCCAATGAGATCTTCGCCGACGGGGACGGGGCGGTTCATGAAGCGCGGGGCCTGGAGCCGGAGATCTCGCTGGACGTCTTCCCGGCCGACGATCCGGTCGGTGGGCATGCCGCGGCCGTGCGGGCTCTAGTGGCGCAGATCCCGGACGAATAGACCGCCTTCCCTCTCCCCAGGGAGAGGGCCGGGTATTGCGGCGAGCGCCAGGCAGCCCCCGGTGTCTGGCGCACGGGCGCACACCCCGCCATAAATCCCTTGCCGGGAGACAGCCGTATCCGGTTCTTGAGCTCAAGGGGAAACCCGCGGAGCGGCGCCTGCGGCGCCCTTGACCTCAAGAACCGGATACGGCCCGCTGGCTGTCATGGGATGTATGGGCAGGTCTGCGCGAGGCGCAAGATGATGGCTGTGTGGCCTCGAATAATTGGAGGCTTTCAGGATGCCGCACTTCCTCTCCCCCGGGAGAGGGTCAGGGAGAGGGGGAAATCCCGGTGACGGCCTGTACAGCCCCTAGCCCGCGATCAGCGCCGCCGCCACACGTTCTGCGGCCGCGTCATCCTTGCCCATGGCTTCCAGCGCCTTGGCGGCGATATGGCGGGCATTGAGGCCGGCGGTTTCGTACATGTCGAAGGGAGCTTCCTGGTCCTGGAAGACATCCGGCAGGGTCAGGGTGCGGATGCGCAGGCCGCGATCGAGGGCGCCCCTGTCGGCCAGGAGGTGCAGGACGAAGGCGCCGAAACCGCCGCGGGCGCCCTCTTCCACCGTGATCAGGACTTCATGCTCGCGGGCCAGGCGCAGGATGAGGTCCTCATCGAGCGGTTTGGCGAAGCGGGCATCGGCGACCGTGGCCGAGAAGCCCTGGACAGCGAGCGCGTCGGCGGCCTTGAGGCTTTCCTCCAGGCGGGTACCGAGCGAGAGGATGGCAATGCGCGAGCCTTCGCGCACGATACGGCCCTTGCCGATCTCCAGCGCGTCGATCACGTCCGGCATGTTCACGCCGGTGCCATTGCCGCGCGGATAGCGGAAGGCAGACGGCGCATCATCGATCAGCGCCGCAGTCTTCACCATGCGCGAGAGTTCCAGCTCGTCGGCGGCCGCCATCACGACCAGGCCCGGCAGGGCGCCGAGATAGCCGATATCGAAACTGCCGGCATGGGTCGCCCCGTCAGCGCCGACGAGGCCGGCCCGGTCGATGGCAAAGCGCACGGGCAGTTTCTGGATCGCCACATCATGGACGACCTGGTCATAGCCACGCTGCAGGAAGGTGGAGTAGATCGCCGCGAAAGGCTTCATGCCGTCGGCGGCAAGACCGGCGGCGAAGGTCACGGCGTGCTGTTCGGCGATGCCGACATCGAACATGCGATCCGGGAAGCGGTCCCCGAACAGGTCGAGCCCGGTACCGCCCGGCATGGCGGCCGTCACGCCAACCACGCGATCATCGGCCTCCGCCTCACGGATGAGCTGCTGGGCAAAGACCTTGGTGTAGGACGGCGCGGCGGCCTTTGATCTCTGCTGCTCGCCGGTGATCACATCAAACTTGGCGACGCCATGATATTTGTCCTCGGCCGCCTCGGCCGGGGCATAGCCCTTGCCTTTCTGGGTCACGACATGGATCAGGACCGGGCCGTTGTCGCCATCGCGCACATTGCGCAGGACGGGGACGAGCTGGTCGAGATCATGACCGTCGATCGGGCCGACATAGCGAAAGCCCATTTCCTCGAACAGCGTGCCGCCCATGGCCATGCCACGCATGTATTCCTCGGCCCGGCGGGCCGCTTCCTCGACGCGCAACGCCTTGGCGACGCCCTTGCCGAGCTTGCGGATGGAGCGATAGCCCTGCGAGGAGACCAGGCGGGCAAAATAATGGCTCATCGCGCCGACCGGCGGAGCGATGGACATGTCATTATCGTTCAGGATGACGATCAGGCGGCCACCGATATGGCCGGCATTATTCATCGCCTCATAGGCCATGCCGGCCGACATCGAGCCGTCACCGATCACTGCGATGACATTGCGATCCTCGTCCTTGAGATCACGACCGACCGCGAAACCAAGGGCCGCCGAAATCGACGTCGAGGCATGGGCCGCACCGAAGGGGTCGTATTCGCTCTCCGACCGTTTGGTGAAGCCGGACAGCCCGCCCGGCTGGCGCAGGGTGCGGATACGGTCGCGGCGCCCGGTCAGGATCTTGTGCGGATAGCATTGGTGGCCGACATCCCAGATCAGCGTATCGGTCGGCGTATCGAAGACGTGGTGCAGGGCCGTGGTCAGCTCGACCACGCCAAGCCCGGCTCCCAGATGACCGCCTGTTACCGAGACGGCATCAATCGTTTCCGCGCGCACTTCATCGGCCAGCATCTTGAGCCGGTCGAGCGGCAGATTCTTGAGGTCTGCCGGCGCGTTGACGGTGTCGAGGATCGGGGTCTTCAGTGCCATGGGCATCTGGCCTTTCACGAGCGCCGCGCGAGGATGAAATCCACGGCCTCTCTCAAAACATCTGCTCGCGCACCAAAAGGTTCAAGGTGTTCCTTGGCCTGTGCGGCCAAGTGCCGCGAACGGTCACGCGCGCCTTCCACTCCCAGAATGGTGACGAAGGTGGCTTTTCCTTGACCGGCATCCTTGCCGACCGCCTTGCCCGCTTCGCCCGCATCGCCCGTGGCATCCAGGAGATCGTCGGTTATCTGATAGGCCAAGCCGAGATCATGGGCAAACCCTTCAAGCGCCCGGCGTACACTCTCCTCGACATCCTTGAGGATGGTGGCGCTCTCGACCGCGTAGGAAATCAGCGCGCCCGTCTTCATCCGGTGCATGCGGGTGACCACGGAAATGTCAAACTGCTCGGTCTCGGCCCGAATATCGATCATCTGCCCGCCGACCATGCCATAGGGTCCGGAGGCCCGGGACAGGCGTTCGACCAGGCGCGCGCGCACACCGCCGCGCTGATGCGTGTCGGGGTGGGCGAGGATCTCGAAGGCGATCGATTGCAGTCCGTCACCGGCGAGTACGGCGGTGGCCTCGTCATAGGCCTTGTGCACGGTGGGGCGACCACGACGCATGTCGTCATCATCCATGCAGGGCAAATCATCATGGATGAGCGAATAGGCGTGAATGCATTCCAGCGCACAGGCAGCGCGCAGAATGCCGCGTTCGTCGGCATGGATGAGATGCCCCGCCTCGATCACCAGGAAGGGACGCAGACGCTTTCCCGGACCGAGCGCGGCATACCGCATGGCAGAATTGAGATGGGCTTCGGGACCCTCGGCGCGAGGCAGCAGCGCATCGAGCGCGACCGTGACCCGGTCGGCATGCTCATTGAGTCGCTGTTCGAAATTGTCCATCGACCTGCCTGCTCCACTCTGCTTGCGGCCCGGTGATGCCGGGCGGCGAGCCTGTTCGTCTAGTGCAATCGTGCGCCATCGGGCACGGACTGGTCCGGCGCCACAAGCACGATCTCTCCTGTGCCATCAGAAACGCCGAGTGTCAGCACTTCCGAGCGCATCGGACCAATCTGCCGCGGCGGAAAATTCACCACGGCCAGGACCTGCCGTCCGACCAGCGCGTCCGGCTCGTAATGCGCCGTGATCTGGGCCGAGGATTTCTTCTCACCCAGCTCGGCCCCGAAATCGATCCACAGACGGATGGCCGGCTTGCGGGCTTCCGGAAAGGGTTCGGCCCGCACGACCGTGCCGATCCGGATATCCAGCTTGAGGAAATCCTCGATGGAGGCCAGTCCCGGCGCGTCGTCCGACATGCCTAGTCGAGCCCGGCCGGTTCGGTGGCCGGCTGACCATCTTCGCCGCGGACGATTTTCTCGACCTTCAGCTCGGCAGCCTGCAGCTTGCTGTCGCAATGCGCCCGCAGGGCCGCACCGCGCTCATAGATCTCGATCGAACGCTCGAGCTCGACCTCTCCGGATTCAAGCTGGCGGACGATGCCTTCCAGCTCGGCGAGCGCTTTTTCAAAGCTCAGGGTCGCAATGTCGGCATGCGGCTCGGACGCCATCCTGTCTCTCCGTCATGGGTCGGGGTCGGTATTCGCGATCACCATAGAAAGCCCGGTCCGGCGCGGCAATCGCCCGTTCAGTCAGACGACTGTCAGTTGCCGCGATACTCATAGCGACGCCAGGACCAGTAGCTGTCGCCACCATCGCGAACGCAGACCCAGCCGGAGGCCTTGAGGTGCGGACGCATCATGCGGTTAAACCAGCCATGGGCGCAGCACACGACCGGGCCGGTCCCGGCGGCTTCGATCAGGCGTTCCACGGCGCGACCGGCTCGCGCATCGGCCTCGACGCGGCTTTCCCGGCCACGGGACTGACCCAGCCACCAGGTACAGCGGGCGAACACGCCCCAGGTCTTCGCCATGAAGCGACCCGGCCAGGGTGGCGGCGGCAGTTCGGCTTCGACGAAATCCGGCTCGATCACCAGTTCACGTCCCGGCGCGACGGCCTGGGCCGTCTCGATGGCGCGGCGAAGGGTGGAGGCAAAGATCGTGCGGGCTTCGACGGCCTGGGCTTTCAGCGGCTCGGGCGCGCGCTGTCCCTCAACCAGCGGTGCCGGCTGGTAGATATTGTCCCACCAGTCCTCATAGCCGCGCCAATCCATCATCGCCTCGCGATTCGCGAGGGGCTGGCCGTGTCGGGCAATGGTAATCGGGCCGGGCCGCTTGGGCGTGGCGGGAGTGATTTCGGTCATGCAGTGTAACGGTCGCGCGCGGGGCAAAAGGCCTCAAGCCGGTGCGCCCCGACGCAGCCTGGCAGAAAAGGGTTCACGCCTCGGACAGCGCGCCGACATAAGCCGCCGCCGATCGCCCCAGGGCCGGACAGTCGTAGCCACCCTCCAGCACGGAAACAAGCCGGGAATGGGCAGAATCGCGAGCAATCCCAGCCAATTGCCGCGCGGCCCACGCATAGTCATTGCTGCGCAGGCCCCAACCGCCGACCGGATCATCCGCATGGGCGTCGAATCCGGCCGAGACCAGTACCAGTTCCGGACGCACCCGCTGGAGCGCCGGAATGAGCCGGGTTTCAAAGCGGGCCCGCCACTGCGCACCCGTGGTATCCGTCGGCATCGGCATATTGAGCACATTGCCGCCGAGGCCGGTTTCGCTCTCCGCGCCGGTGCCCGGATACAGGGGCGCCTGGTGCAGGGAGGCAAAGAAGACCCGCGGATCGCGCTCGGCCAGGCATTGCGTGCCATTGCCGTGATGCACATCGATATCGATGATGGCCACGGATTCAAGGTCATGCACTTCCAGCGCATGCGTGGCGGCGATGGCGATCGTGTTGAAGAGGCAAAACCCCATCGCCCGATCGGGCTCGGCATGATGTCCGGGAGGGCGGGCCAGGACGAAGCCGGCACCGCCCTGCTCCGCCATGACCATGTCAACGGCTGCAACCGCCGCCCCGGCAGCACCAAGGGCCGCCGCGGCAGAGCGGTCACAGACCAGCGTATCCGGATCCAGAGCCACCCACTCGCCGGGATCAGCCTCGGCGCTGGCACTGAGGACCCGGTCGACATGGGCCGCGGTGTGGAAGCGCGCCAGATCGGGCATCCCGGCCGGGCCGGAATTGTCCGTCCAGTCGCATCCAGGCAACGCCATCAGGGCTGCGCGTGTCGCCTCATAGCGACCGGCATGCTCGGGATGCCCGGCGGGAACGGCATGAAGGCGGCTGGCGGGGCTGTCGAAGATCGTGATTTTCATGGCGACCACCTTGCGGTGATTGCGATGCGCTTTCCAGTCCCGACCGGGGCCGGCGGACCACTGAAGCACATCGACCTGACCGGCTCAGAAATTATAGGAAGACCCGCCCTGGATCCAGGCCAGCGCGAAGCCGATGGCTACGCCGGCTATCACCACCACACTGATCCACCCGCTGCCTGATCGCGTCCGCTTCATCCCGCCCTCATTGTCTGGTCTGACAGGAATGAAAATAGGGGTGAATCAGATTCAGCCAACGCCTAAGTTGTTAGGCCTGACAGGCACTTACACAGGGTGTGACGGCCATCACACCCTGTGTTTGGAGGTTTGCGTGCCCCGTTTTCAAGACCGGAAGGCCCTGGCAGGCCGGTGAAGCGGCGATCTAGACCGCCGCCTTGGACCGGCCGAACCAGTATTTCGTATTGATCCCCGCGAACAGCAACCAGAACGCGGCAACCCATTCAAACAGACTGCCCGGGATGAAGAACAGCATGACGTGCTCGCGCACGGACGGGAACAGGACGATCACGGCGGCGAGCGTTCCGATCACCAGATAGGTGAACATGCCCCAAACCGCGAGCCATCGCGGAATGAAGCGCGCCCGGTAAAACAGGGCGAAGTAGAGAACGCCGCCAACCGCCATCGGGATCAGGAGGAAGTAGATTGTCGACCCGTACACATCGCGCAGGAGCGTCACGAGCGCCGAGCGCTCCTCACCGGAAAATCCGGGGCTCAGATCGGGGTTCATGACGGCTGCAAAGGCCGCGTATTTGAAGATGATGAAGGTCGCGCCCATGGCGCCTTCGATCAGCCGGCAGAAGGCGCCGACCAGGGCCGTTCCCTGGCTGACCGGCCTGAGGACGGCATACATGGCCGCAGCCGACACGACGACGAAGGTATACATCACCATTTCGGCCAGAAATCCGGTCCGGAACAGGAATTCATCGCTCGCCGGCGGCGCTTCGCCGCTCATTAGCGTACTGAGCCCGGGGATGGGGCCGAAGGTGATATACACCCCGGCGAGGCTGTAGCAGAGATAGGATAACCCGGCCAACCGAGCCATGCGGCGAACGGAGTGTTCGGAGTGTTGTGATGCAGACATGGCGTGAGCGCCCCCGTCGGTTAAACATTGATCCAGGCAGGTGATGAACACCCGCGTCCTGGTTTTGGGGGAAAATCAGGCTGTCTGTCGTCCGAATGGGGCCATTCGGACACCGATCCGCATCAATGCACGGCGTTTTCCAGGCCCTTCGAGCGCGCACTGCGCGCCTCTGCGCGATACTGGCTCGGCGGAGCGCCGACATGCTTCTTGAACGCCGCATTGAAGGTCGATCGCGAATTGAACCCGACCTCCATGGCGATCTCCAGCGTGTTGCGTTCGGTCTCGCTCAATAGTCGCTTGGCCTCATCGGCCCGGTGCAGGTTCACAAAGTCGAAGAAATTGATGCCCAGATGCTGGGAGAGCGTCTCGGAAATATGGTTCTTGGTGACACCGGTAATGTC
>NZ_CAJQOO010000175.1 GCF_905480005.1 uncultured Maricaulis sp. | reverse complement strand
AATGATGGATTGGGCAGGCGGGCTGCCCGTTTAGAGGCCCGACGCCAAAGCCCGGCGTACACTTTCTGGATCGGCCTCGATCACCCGCAGAAAGGCACGCGCCGTCTGATCAGGGCGGACACGGCCTTGCTCCCAATTTTGCAGAGTCTTGGCAGGGATTCCGTAAGCCTTCTCAAAAGCCTCACGGGACCGAAATCCAAGAGACTTGCGCATCGCCCGAATGCGGATCGCATAATCATCCGGGATGTTAAGCACTGGAAGCGTCAGCTCGCCGCCCTTCCAGGCAACCGCCTCTTCCAAGCCTTCAATGATCGCATCGCCAACATTCATGACACTTGGCTTGTCCGTCATCGCTTCAACTCCTCGACAAGCGCCCTGATGCGCTTCTTCTGTTCGGCGGTCAGGTCTTCTTGGGACGCCTTCTTGTAGGCAAGGATCAGGAAGATGGTTTCCTCAACGACCAAAGCCAGATAGATGGCCCTGCCGCCGCCGCTCCTGCCACGCCCCGGCAAGGCAAAGCGAACTTTGCGAACGCCGCCGGTACCCTTGATCACATCGCCAACTGTCGGGTCCTCAACGAGGCGACGCGCAAGGTCGGCAACCAGCCCTTCGGTGACGCCAGCCTTCCGCGCGCTTCGGTCAAAGCTGGAGAGCCGGACGACCTTCATTCGTGAAATATGCGCTATCAGCGCAGTTTTGTCAATCAAAACTACGCTGATAGCGCCGTAGATCGTCGTGACTAATTCACCACTTCCAGCGTCGGCTTTTTCACCCCGACGGCGACACCATTCACCGTCAGTACGCCGGCTTCGGTGGAAACCTGGATAGTGTCGCCATCCTTGATGCCGCCTTCCAGCAACAAGCGGGCCAGCGGGTCCTGGAGCTCCTTCTGGATGACGCGCTTCAGCGGGCGGGCGCCATAGGCCGGGTCATATCCCTTGGCGGCGAGCCAGGCACGGGCACCGGCGTCGATCTCGATCGTCATGCGGCGATCGTCCAGCAGGCGCTGGAGATAACCCAGCTGGATGTCGACAATCGCACCCATATGCTCCTCGGCCAGCTTGCGGAAGAGGATGACCTCGTCAATCCGGTTGAGGAATTCCGGCCGGAAATGGCCGCGCACCACCGTCATCACACTGTCCCGTGCCTCCTCGACATCGTCGACGAGTTGCAGGTGTTCGGACCCCAGGTTTGAGGTCATGATGATGATCGTGTTGCGGAAATCGACGGTCCGGCCCTGACCATCAGTCAGACGACCATCATCGAGGACCTGCAACAGCACGTTGAACACATCCGGATGCGCTTTCTCGATCTCGTCGAGGAGGACGACCTGGTAGGGACGCCGGCGCACGGCTTCGGTCAGGGCACCGCCCTCCTCATAGCCGACATAGCCCGGCGGCGCGCCGATCATGCGGGCGACCGAGTGTTTCTCCATGTATTCCGACATGTCGAGGCGCGAGACCGCGGTCTCGTCGTCGAACAGGAATTCAGCCAGCGCCTTGGTCAGCTCGGTCTTGCCGACACCGGTCGGACCGAGGAAGAGGAAGGAGCCGATCGGACGGGCCGGATCCTTGAGACCTGCACGGGCCCGGCGCACGGCATCGGACACGGCTTCCAGCGCCGGGTCCTGACCGATCACCCGGCCGCGCAGCGCGTCTTCCATGCGCAAAAGCTTGTCGCGCTCACCTTCGAGCATCTTGTCGACCGGCACACCGGTCCAGCGCGAGACGATCTGGGCAATCTGCTCGTCATCGACGACTTCCTGCATTGTGGAGTCGGCATCGCCGTCGCTCTCGGCGGCTGCGAGCTTGCGTTCCAGGTCCGGCAATTGGCCGTATTTGATCTCGGAGGCCCGGCCCAGATCACCGCGCCGCTCGGCATCGGCCAGATCGGAACGCGCCCGGTCGAGCGCTTCCTTGATCGTGGTCGCCGAAGCCAGCTTGTCCTTCTCGGCCCGCCAGGCAGCGGTCAGCTCGGCCGACCGCGATTCCAGCTCCGCGACCTCTTTCGAGATCGTGGCCAGGCGCTCTTTCGAGGCGTCGTCGCTTTCCTTCTTGAGAGCTTCGGCCTCGATCTTCAGCTGGATGGCGCGGCGATCAATCTCGTCGAGCTCTTCCGGCTTGCTGTCGATCTGCATGCGCAGGCGCGCCGAGGCCTCGTCCATCAGGTCGATCGCCTTGTCGGGCAGGAAGCGGTCAGTGATGTAGCGATTGGAGAGATTGGCCGCCGAGACAATGGCACTGTCGGCAATGCGCACCCCGTGATGGACCTCATACTTCTCCTTCAGGCCACGCAGGATGGAGACCGTGTCGGCCACGGTCGGTTCCTCGATCAAGACGGGCTGGAAGCGGCGCGCCAGGGCGGCGTCCTTTTCGACATGCTTGCGATACTCATCCAGCGTGGTGGCGCCGACGCAGTGCAGCTCGCCACGGGCCAGGGCCGGTTTGAGCAGGTTGGAGGCATCCATGGCGCCATCGGTCTTGCCGGCGCCGACAAGCGTATGCATCTCGTCGATGAAGAGGATGATCTGGCCATTGGCGCTCTCGACTTCCGACAGCACCGACTTCAGACGCTCCTCGAACTCACCGCGATATTTCGCACCGGCGATCAAGGATCCCATGTCCAGAGCCAGAAGACGTTTCTCCTTCAGGCTCTCCGGCACATCGCCATTGATGATCCGCAGGGCCAGGCCTTCGGCGATGGCCGTCTTGCCCACGCCGGGCTCACCGATGAGGACGGGATTATTCTTGGTGCGGCGCGACAAAACCTGGATGGCGCGGCGGATTTCCTCGTCGCGGCCGATGACCGGGTCGAGCTTGCCCTCGCGGGCGACTTCGGTGAGGTCGCGGGCGTATTTCTTGAGGGCTTCATAGCCCTCTTCGGCCGACTGGCTGTCGGCGGTCCGGCCCTGACGCAGATCATTGATCGCGGTGTTGAGGCCCTGCGGCGTAACCCCGGCGGCCTTGAGGATGTCATGCGCCTTCGATCCTGCCGTCAGCGAGATGGATTGCAGGATGCGTTCAGCGGTGACGTATTGGTCGCCGGCCTTCTTGGCGGCGTCTTCGGCAGCGCCGAAGAGCTTCGCGGTCTCGGGCGCGAGATAGAGCTTGCCCTCGCCCCCCTCGACCTTGGGCAGGGCGGCCAGGGCCTGGTCGACCCCGTCCTGGACCTGGCGGACACGGCCACCGGCGGCCTTGATGAGATTGCCGGCAAGGCCGGCATCGTCATCCATGAGAGCCTTGAGCACGTGGATGGGTGCGAATTGCTGATGGCTTGATTTCAGCGCCAGGCCCTGAGCGGCCTGGATGATGGACCGCGCGCGGTCTGTATAAGTCTCGAATTCCATGTCGATCCCCCGGATAAGGCGAGATAGGTTGCGTTTCGCCGCCTTGATCAAGCACGGCCAAAACGCGTTTCAGACCGCATGTAGGTGTTGCATATCGACAACACAAGGGGGTGAGGCGCGACATTCTGACCACGGTTTCATCCGTCAGCCCCGGAGCGACTCACACCCATGCCGCAGCTTACAGCCATCACGCGATTTCCGATCAAGGGACTTGGTCCGGATTCTCTCGACCGCATCGCGCTGGAGGCCAACAAGACGCTTCACATGGACCGCGCCCACGCGATCGAGAACGGCCCCTCGCCCTTCAATGATGCCGCGCCCGGCCATGTGAAGAAAAAGCATTTCCTGATGCTGGCCGGTCAAGCCGGGCTGGCGCGGCTGAACTGTCGCTACCGCGAAAAGGACGGGACGTATTCAGTCAATCTGGACGGGGCCGGGCCGATCACGATCCTGCTCGACAATCCCGCCACCCACACCCCGCTCCTCGACGCCTTGCGGGCGCTGCTGGGCGAAGCGATACGCGGGCCGCTGCGGCTTGTGCACGCACCCGGTCAGGCCATGACGGATATTTCGCAGCCACAGATCTCGCTGATCAATGCCGCCTCTGTGCGGGACGTGTCGGAGAAGGCCGGGCACACACTCGACCCGCTCCGCTTCCGCGGCAATCTCCTGATCGACGGTCTCGCGCCCTGGGAAGAATTCGATCTGATCGGGCACGAAATCCGGATTGGCGGCGTGACCTGCCGGGTCGAGTCCCGCATCCGGCGGTGCGTTGCCACCAGTGTCGATCCGCAGCGCGGGGCGCTGGATACAGATGTGCCCGCAGCGCTGTTCGAACACTACGGGCACATGGATTGCGGTATCTATCTGTCCGTCCTGGAAGACGGTGAAATCGCGCTGGGCGACCCGATCAGCCTGGCTTAGGCCGCCTGGGTCTCGGGTCCGTCACCACCGGTCTTGTCGCTCTCGCCACCATCAGCCGACGCAGAGGCCGTTTTCAGGGCGGCTTCAGCGGCCCGTGCGGCTTCCATTTCGGCCTTGGTGCGGCGCGGACGGCGGGTCCGGCGGCGCGGCTCTTCGCCCTCGCCATCCTTATTGCCATCATTGCGATCGGCGGCCTCGGCCGGCGCGCTCTCGGCCTGCGGTGTCACGACGCCAAGCGGGTCCTCGACCTTGTCGCCGTCATTGTCCTGGTCACGTTCCTGATCCCGGTTTCCCGACGAGCGGCCACGACCATTGCGGCTCCGGCTGTCACGGCCATCGCGATTGTCACGATTGTCACGATTATCGCGGCTGTCTCGATTGTCACGGCGACCGCGGGACTGGCGCTCCTGGCCCTGATCCTCATCCGACTCGTCATCGGCGTTGTTATCGCCATGCTCGTCCTGATTGGGATCACGCTTGGGCTGGTTGAGCTGAAGAATGCGCAGATAGTGTTCTGCGTGCTGATACAGGTTTTCCGCCCGGACACGGTCACCGGCGGAGGACGCGTCCCGGGCCAGTTGCATGTATTTGTCGTAGATCTGGGAGGCGTTGCCGTTGATCTTCACTTCGCCGGCGCAATTGCTTTGAAAGCTCCGGTTCGACGAATTGCCGGGCTTACGTCCTCGACCACGTTGACGCTTCATGTCGCGTATTCCTGTTCAACAGCGATGCAAATCAAATCGGGCTTTGCGGTGCATTCGCAGGTGCAAGCCTGTGCGCTGATACTTGGGGATCCAATGATTTGACCGGATAATGGCAGGTGGGTCATCCGGCCGCGCGAGACCCCCGTACTGGCGCGATCCACCTGCCTTGATCGGGACCCTAGACCGCAAGGCCGGTCATTCCAAGCCCTTTTAGCGGTCACCCGGGCGCACGCCGCCCGATCACGACACGGTCCTGACCGGCGAGGTCCTGTTTCACGCCAATCCCGACCAGACCGGCCTGCGCCGCCAGGGCGCTGACCGACTCGCCCTGGTCAAAGCCGATCTCCAGGGCGAACAGTCCACCGGGCACCAGCAGGCGCGGCAGATCGGCAATGATGACTCGATAGGCGTCGAGCCCGTCCGCGCCCCCATCAAGCGCCAGCGCCGGCTCGTGATCGCGGACTTCCGGTTCCAGACCCGCCAGCACATCGGAGACGATATAGGGCGGGTTGGAGACCAGAATATCCGCGGCGGCGGTGCGGAGGCTCTCGCCCCAGCGACTGCGCAGGAAACGGGCCTGGTTCGCAAGGTTGCAAGTGCGGGCATTGCCCCGGGCAATGGCGAGTGCCGCGTCCGACAGGTCGACCCCGATCCCGGTCCAGCGCGGCCGTTCCGAAAGCAGGGCCAGGAGGATGGCTCCGGAGCCGGTGCCCAGATCGACCAGACGCGCCTCGCCGTCCCCGGCCTCGGCCAGTACCGCCTCCACCAGGGCCTCGGTATCGGCGCGCGGCGTCAGCACATCAGCCGTGACAGCAAGGTCCAGCGTCCAGAAAGGCTGGCTGCCCAGGACTTGCGAGAGCGGGACACGCTGCAACCGGCGCCAGGCCAGCGCGGCGAGCACTTCCGCCTGCTGCCAGGAAAACAGCGCCGGGTCAGCGAGGGCCTGGGCCAGGCTCGCCGGCGCCAGGACATGATTGAGCAGGAAGCGTGCCTCGTCAGCGCCTTCGGCGATTCCCGCGCGCTCCAGCCTGCCGGTCAGATCCTTGCGGATATCGGCAAGGGACAGGCCCTGCCAGGCCTCCATGAGCGGTTTATGGGCAGCCATGTCGAAACCCGACCGGGCGGCCTCGACCAGCGTGTCGAAAGGCCCGCTCACCGGCCAGCCTTACGAATCGTCTTCGAGGGCGGCGAGGCGCGCGGCCTGGTCCTCGGAGATCAGCGCCGTGACCACTTCGTCCAGCCCGTCCCCGGCGACAATGTCGTCGAGCTTGTAGAGGGTCAGATTGATGCGGTGGTCAGAGACCCGGCCCTGCGGGTAATTATAGGTCCGGATCCGCTCGGAGCGATCGCCGGAGCCGATCTGCCCCTTGCGCTCGGCGGCGCGCTCCGCATTGGCGGCCTCGCGCTGCATGTCATAGAGCTTTGCCTTGAGCAATTCCTGCGCCCGCGCGCGGTTCTGGTGCTGGGACTTTTCCTGGCACACCACCACAAGCCCGGTCGGGATGTGGGTCATGCGCACCGCCGAGTCGGTCTTGTTGACGTGCTGGCCGCCGGCGCCGGACGCCCGCATCGTGTCGACGCGGACCTGGCCCATATCCAGCTCGATATCGATATCTTCCGGCTGTGGCATGATGGCGACCGTGGCGGCCGAGGTGTGGATCCGCCCCTGGCTCTCGGTCGCCGGGACCCGCTGGACCCTGTGCACGCCGCTTTCGAACTTCAATCGCCCGAACACGCCATTGCCCGATATTGCGGCCACGACTTCCTTGAAGCCGCCATGCTCGCCATCGGAGGCGGAAACCAGCTCCCAGGTCCAGCCCTGAAGCTGGGCGTAGCGCTGATACATGCCGTAGAGATTGCCGGCAAAGATCGCCGCCTCGTCGCCCCCCGTGCCGGCGCGAATCTCGATCATTGCATTGGCGCTGTCATCCTTGTCCTTGGGCAGGAGAAGGAGGCTCATCGCGTGTTCGAGCTCGGGCAGGCTTTCCTTGAGCGCGTAATATTCCTCACGCGCCATTTCGGCCATTTCGGGATCGCCTCCCTCCATCATCTCGGAGAGGTCTTCCAGTTCGGCGCGGGCCGCCTTCAGCGCGTTGGCCTTCTCGGCCACGGGCTTGAGTTCGGCATGCTCCTTGGAGAGCTTGACGATTTCATCGGGATCGCCGGCGGCGCCCAGGCGGGCTTCCACCTGGTCGAACCGGTCGATCACTTGGGCGAGTCTGGCTTCGGGTGCGTGCATGGCGTTCGGTTAGCACCAAGCGCAGGCGATGAAAATCCTGCGCCGCTGCAGTCGACGGGTCAGGCCATCACAGCCAGCACGTTCCGCACAGCCATGATGACCAGCACGATCGAGCCGAGACAGAAGACCAGGAAACGCATCGGGATGAAATTCCACAGGCACTGGATCAGCGAATGGATCACCCGGATCAGCACATAGGCCCAGGCCAGCATGATGTTGAATTCGTCCGAAACGCCACCGAGCTGCGAATACAGCACCAGGGCGTAGAAAATCACCGGTTGTTCGTGCAGGTGATTATAGTTGTCGGCGATGCGGCGCACTTCGATGGGCAGCTTGTCCATCACCGACTTGTCTTTCGCCGTCGCCGGATCGATCCCTGCCTTGCGCATCGCCGGAATGCGGGTGGCATACATCCACACCCACATGATCAGCGTCCAGCACACCAGCGCCAGTATTGGCGTCATCATTGATTGGAACATATCTCGGCCCTTCCCTGCAGTTTTCCGGACGGTAGGCCGGTTCGGGGGGGAATGGCGAGATGAAATCAACATGATGGTGGAAATGCCCCTGCCAGCAGGACGCCCTGCATCCGAATGCCGCCTGGCCGGCATCAACTGGACTGACGTCCAGATTCACGGGACACACGCGCATGGCTCATACACAGACCCTTTCCCCGGCGCCCGAGCGCCCGCGCTTTCAGCGCAATCATGAGCGCATCTATGATGCGGCCATCAGCCTGTTCGCGGCGCGCGGACCGGACGCGGTGACCATGGAGGATATCGCCGACGCGGCGGGGATGGCGCGCTCCAGCGTGTTCAATCATTTCCGGTCCAAGACCCTGATCCTCGCGACCTTCTTCACGCGGATGACGGATCAGGTCATCGCCGAAGCCCGGGCAGAGCCGGCGCGCGACTTCCGATCGGGCCTCATCGATCTGGGCCGGATCGCCGGCACCCACGCCATGCGCCACGCCCCGGTCGTCGCGGCAATTGCCGGCCTGACCGCACCGAGCCAGCCGCTCGCGCCGACCGAGCAAGCGGCCGATGCCGCGATGCTGACCTATATGCTGACGCTCATTGAATCCGGGCAGGCGCGCGGCGAGGTGCGCGATGACCATTCCGCGAACGCCCTGGCCAACCTTCTGCTCGCCGTCCTGACAGCCAGCGCCCATGAATGGGTCGCGGGCGGACAGACAACAGACCTCGCCACCCTTCTGGAAAGCCGGTTCTCGCTGATACTCGATGGCTTGATGCAGAAAAACTGACGCGATCTGCATCCAATCCCGAACCGGGCTGCATCTCCTGATCATGGAATTTGGACTCCAGTCCAATTTAGTGAAACGGAGACTGCATGACTCGCATTTCAACTGGCCTTGCCGCCTTGAGCCTGGCGCTCACCGGCGCGACCGCCCTGGCGCAGCCCGCTCAGCATGGCGCGGCTGAATGGACCGCGGATCTCGACGCGCTCGTCGAGGTGCTGGAGGCCAACCACCCCAATCTTTTCCACACCACATCGCAGGCGGTCTGGGAGGCCCAGCTGGCTGCCTATCGCGACAGCATCCCCACGATGTCGGATGCCGAACGCACGGTCGGCATGGCGCGCCTGCTCGGGATGATCGGCGATGGTCACACCTGGATGCCCATGCATGCCCTGCCCTTTGACGGCCTGCCGCCCGGCCCCGGCTTCCGCTCCCTGCCGGTCAGCTTTGAACTCTTCGATGACGGCCTCTTCATCATCGGCGCGACCGATCCGGACCTTGTCGGCCTTCGGGTCGAGACAGTCGGTGAGGTCCCGGTCGCCGAAGCATTGGCCCGGGTCCTGGAAATCCTGCCGCAGGACGCGGTGAATTTCTCACGCGAACTGGCACCGGAATGGATGATGCAGGCGGAATTGCTGACCGCGCTGGGCCTGGCCGCAGATGCCGAGCACATCGCCCTCACCCTGACGGATGGTGAAGCCAGCCGTGTTGAAACCCTTCAGCCCCTGGGCGCTGGCGCCCGTTATGATTGGGTATTCTCGATGGATGGCGGCCCACAGGGCAGCGAGGTCTGGCATACAGCTGCCGCCGATACCCCTGTCTGGCAGGCGCCGATGACCATGCCGGTACGCCTCGTCACCTCACTGGAAAACGCGGCCTATCTGCAGGTTTTCTCGATCGCAAACGGACCGGAGACCTATGCCGGTCTGGCTCGCCAGGCCGTCGCGATGGCCGAGTCCCTGGATGACCCCGTCCTCATTCTCGACCTGCGCCGCTGCCTGGGCGGAGACGGATCGCTGAATCCGGCCTTCGTCGACGAATTGGTGGCCAGCGAAGCCCTGGCCCAACCCGGACGCATTCGTGTCCTGACCAGTCGCCAGACCCATTCCGCCGCCATCATGCTTCTGTCCCGCCTGAAGAACCGGACCGGTGCCGTCCGTTTCGGCCAGTCCGCCGCCGACCGACCCAATCACTATGGTGAAACCAATATCTGGGTGACGCCGAATACCGGCCTGCCGCTGATCCATGCCAGTGAATTCTACGCCACCTCGTCGCCGGGCGACACGCGTCCCCATCACGCGCCGGACATCGCCATTCCCTACCGCTTTGACGACTACGCCGCCGGCCTCGACCCCGTGCTCGAGGCTGCCCTGTCCTATGATCCGGAGACCTGATCCATGACCAAGACCCTCGCCCTTGCCACAACCGCCCTCGCCCTCCTGACCGCCGCCTGCCAGGCCGATGACTTCGTGCACGCCGCCGAGAATGACCATGTCGGCCGCATCCTCTACTATGAGCGCACCAATCAGGATGGCAGCCTGGATGAGCGCATCACCGTCTACCGCGCCAGCCCGACCTCGCTCGAAGTCTACAAGGAGGCTGCCCTGTGCGGGAATGCGGCCCTGGTCACCGCCGAGCTCGACCTCGACACTTTTTCGGCCCACCAGCTAATTGGCGGGCGGCTTCTGCCCGAGGCGGAGGTGATGCAGTTTGCCTTTATCGAGCAGAACGAGGCCGGAGACCGGATGGACATGGTCGTGCGCCTGCCCGACATGGAAATCCGCAATGAATTCGAGATTGCCTCATCGCACTGGCATTTGTTCGACTTCGATCTCGCCAGCCTGACGGCGGTCACGCCCTACCTCGCCAACCCCGACGAGGGCTTCGGCTTCGGCATGGCCCTGCTCTGGGCCGACCCCTCCGCCGAGGACCCGCTGGTCTGGATGGGCGATGTCACCGCCAGCCCGACCGGACTGGACAATGGCGAGTACAGCTATGCGCTGAGCGGCTCAGCGCTCACTGGCGATCGCTCAACCGGACCGGACGGAACCCTGCGGATCCATGCGGATGACGGCTACATCACCTATGCCGCATTTCCGGTGCCCAACCATCCCGGCTATACCGATTTCGAACTGAACCTCCTTCGGGTCAGCGATGGCGGTGCGGAAGAATGGGATGCGCTGCTGCGCGCTCACTGGGCCGATTGCGGCAACTGACACACCACCCTGAGACCGGACACTGCCGACACCCTGCCCGACCGGGCGGGGTGTCGTGCTGTCAGCCGCAATTTCGCCGCCATGCCTGCCAATTCCCGCCCCTTAACGGGGCTAACCTCTTGCGAGATCAGTCGAGACCGCGTCTTATGGGACAAAATTCGAGTATGCCGGATTCAACGATGGAATTTCACCGCACCAAGCGTCTGCCGCCTTATGTTTTCGAAGAAGTCAATCGTCTGAAGGCTCAATTGCGGGCCGATGGCGCTGACATCATCGATTTCGGCATTGGCAATCCGGACCTGCCAACACCGCCCCATATCCTGGAAAAGCTTCGTGAAACGACGGAGAAGCCGCGCACCAATGGCTATTCGGCTTCTCGCGGCATTCCCGGCCTGCGCAGGGCCCAGGCGCGCTATTACAAACGGCGTTTCGACGTCGACCTGGATCCCGACAGCGAGGTCATCGTCACGCTGGGCTCCAAGGAGGGCTTTGCCAATCTCGCCCAGGCGATCACGGCACCCGGCGATGTCATCCTGGCGCCCTCACCCTCCTACCCGATCCATACATTCGGATTTCTCATTGCCGGTGGCACGATACGGCATGTTCACGCGCCGTCACCGGAAGACTATCTGCGCGGACTCGAGCACGCAGCGAGGCATTCGGTCCCGAGTCCGATCGCCGTCGTGGTTTGTTTTCCCTCCAACCCCACGGCACAGACCGCCTCGCTGGAATTTTACAAGGAGGTCGTGAAGTTCGCGACCCGACACGACCTCCTCATCCTCTCCGACCTCGCCTATTCCGAGATCTATTTCGGCGATGAACCGACCCCGTCCATGCTGCAGGTCGACGGCGCCAAGGACCGCACGATCGAGTTCACCTCGATGTCCAAGACCTATTCCATGGCCGGATTCCGGGTTGGTTTCGCAGCCGGGTCACCGCGCCTGGTTGGCGCACTGGCGCGGGTCAAATCCTATCTCGACTACGGCGCCTACACGCCGGTCCAGGTGGCCGCCTGCGCCGCGCTGGACGGGCCCCAGGACTGCGTCGACGAGGCGCGGGCCATCTACAAGCACCGCCGCGATGTTCTGGTGGAAAGCTTCGGCCGGGCCGGCTGGTCCATCCCGTCACCGGAAGCATCCATGTTTGCCTGGGCGCCGCTGCCACAGGGGTGCGAGGCGATGGGCTCGCTGGAGTTTTCAAAGCAATTGATGGAAGAGGCCGGGGTCGCCGTCGCGCCGGGCATCGGCTTTGGCGAGCATGGCGAGGGCTATGTCCGTCTGGCGCTGGTCGAGAATGAACAACGCATCCGCCAGGCCGCCCGAGGCGTGGCCGAATTCCTGAAGACCCGACAACCGGCAATCCGGGCGGTCTGACCGCCCGGACTGCCTGTCGACGCAGGACCGGTTGACGGAGGGTGCCGATCCTGCGGTATCTATTGGCCCGAGGCCTTCACGGCATCAGAAATAATGATGCACCGCTCCGGTCGAGTGACCCCAGCTGCCACCGGCCTTGGCCCGGCCGCGACGGCGACGCATACGGTTCTGCATGACCTTGCGGACATCCTCGAGCGGCGGCATTTCGGTCGCCTCCGGTGATTTCAGGTCTTCCCGGTGCGCGACAAACTCGGAATAGGCTTCGATTTCCGGCGCCAGACCAGCTGCCACCAGCTCGATCATGATGGCGTCATCGATATAACCGATACCCGGCGTCGAATCGGGGATGAGGTCTTCCGGGTCGGCGAAATAGGCCAGCGCGTTCAGGACGCGCTCGCGGTCCTCGCCCTCAAGCTTCCAGTCTGTATCATCGAGCATGCCGATGAGCGGGCCGAGCTGGGTCAGGCGGGTCTTGACGAATTCCGGCGGATTGGCTGCCAGCGCCTTCTTCATCATGTCCGCCACGCCTGCCGTAATGCGGCCCTCGTCCAGATCGGCACGATCTTCGCGGGCCGAGTCGAGACGGTCCCGGAAGAAGGCGAGATCGGATTCAGACAGTTCGAACTCGACCTTGAGAGTCGGGGTAGGCGGGTTGGTCATGATGGTGTGGCACCTTCCTGTGGCCGTTGATCGATGGACACTGTGTCCCACACCGGCTTTTGCGCCAATAGCGGGAACGCAATTCTACCAGTCCCGGGGGACGCCGGCCCTGCCCCATCCGCATTCACCCGCTGCATCCAGCGACGCGTTACCCCGCCTTAACCACTGCACCAGTCTTCGCTGCCTCGCCCACCGGCGAGGTGCTAGGGTGAGGCCATGAATGTCGCTTTCAATACCGCCGTCGCCGGCATGATGTCCGCCCAGTCCCAAGCCGGGTCTGCGGCGCGCGAAATGGTCAATAATGCGGCCAAGGGCGAAGACATCATCCAGGCGGCCATTGCCCTGAAAAAGGCGGAGGCCTCTCATGCCGCCGCCGCGGTCACCGCGCGTGTCGCTGGCGACATGACCGAGACACTGCTGGACATCACGGTCTAGCCAGACTTCCGGTAGGTGGGTGGCCGGTGGGCGTCATCCCCCCTGTGCCAGGCTCGCGATGGCCTGACGTCCAAGCCGGGGGGATGACGAACCGGTCCACCGGATCAAACCAGCCCCGCCTCTCGCAATTTGAATCGAACACGCCTAAATCGAGGGCATGACTCATTCCGTGACCGTCGACATCGTCTCCGACCTCGTCTGCCCCTGGTGCTGGCTTGGCAAACGCTATTGGGATGAAGCGCGCAAGCTGACCTCCGACATCGAGGTCGACACGACCTGGCGGCCCTTCCAGCTGGACCCGACGCTGGCCCGCGAAGGACGCCCCTACAAGGACTATATGCGCGAGAAATTCTCCGGTGCCGAAGCCTCCGGCCGCTGGAAGGCGATGCGCGACCATCTCGAACAGGCCGGCCCGGCCGTCGGGATTGATTTCCGCTTTGACGATATCGCCATGCGCCCGAACACGCTCAATGCCCACCGGCTGATGCGATGGGCGGGCGGCCAGGACAGGACGGACGCCATGGCCGAGGCCCTGTTTTCGGCCTTCTTCAAGGCCGGTCGCGATATCGGCGATACCGACACGCTGATCGAACTGGCGGCAGATGCCGGGCTCGAACGCGATGTCACTGCCGACCTGCTGGCCACTGATCGCGACGAGAAGGCAGTCTGGGAAGAGGAACTCTTCTACCGCAAGCTCGGCGTGTCGGGCGTGCCAACCTATATTTTCAACGGCCGTTTCGCCGTGTCCGGCGCCCAGGAACCGGCCGTACTGGCCGATGCCATCCGCCAGGCCGTCAAGGAACCGGCCGAAACCGAATAAGCCCGCCGCAAGCGGGCAGGTCCAAGGGGGAGATACCATGACCGCACTCGACGCATTCGCGCTTTATACCGGGATCAACGGCTTGTTGATCATCGCGCTCGCCTTCAATGTGATCCGCCACCGCCAGCGCGCCAAGGTCGGCATCGGGATCGGCAATGACGAGAAGCTGGAACTGGCCTGCCGGGTCCATGGCAATGCGGTGGAATACATTCCCGTAGCCCTGGTGATTATCGGCGGCCTGGCCCTGACCAATGCGCCGGTCCTGCTGATCCACGGACTGGGTATCGGCCTGACCGTGGGTCGCCTTCTGCATGCCTGGGGGCTGTCGCAGAGCTCCGGTTCGTCGATGGGCCGTTTCATCGGAACATTGTTGAGCTGGCTGGTCACGATTATCGGCTCGCTCTTCCTGATCTGGACTGCCATCAGTTGAGCCATTGCCCGGCAGGGCCTCACAGGGCTATAGCCGACACATGACACAGACCTTCCAAGCTCCCGACCCCGCCCGCCTTCAGGACATCGCTGCCGATCTGGTGGCCCGGGCCCTGAAGGCCGGCGCTGACAGCGCCGAAGCCTCCGTCGCCGAGTCGCGCGAAACCGAACTGTCGGTGCGTGACGGCAATCTGGAGGACATCGGCCGCTCGGAGTCCCTCGATGCGGGCCTGCGGGTCTTTGTTGGCAAGCGGCAGGCCGGCGTTGCCTTCTCCGATCTGTCGGAGAAGGGGCGCGACTTCACCATCGGCCGCGCCGTGACCATGGCCAAGGCCGCCCCTGAAGATCCCTATTCCGCCCTCGCCGATCCGGACCGCCTGTGCAAGGACCCGCCCGCGATCGAACAATTCGAGGCCGGCGAGTGGTCTCCGGAAGACCTGGAAGAAACCGCCCTCGCCATCGAGACCGCTGCACGCGCGGTCGAGGGCGTGACCATGACCGATGCGGCCTTTGCCTCGTCCGGTCAGGGGGCCGCAGCCTATGCCACCTCCACCGGCTTCAACGCCGGCTGGAAAAAGAGCGTGTTCGGCTATGGCGCCAGCGTCATTGCCGGCAAGGACGGCGCCATGGAGCGCGATTACGCCGCCACCTCGGCCCGCCGCCGCGCCGATCTGCGTGACCGGATCGAGATCGGACGGGAAGCCGGCGAACGGGCAGCCCGCCGGGTCGGCCCCAGCAAATTGCCGTCCGGGGTCATGCCTGTGGTCTTCGACCGTCGGGTCGCGACCACATTCCTTGGCTCGCTGGCCGGCGCTGTGTCCGGTCCGGCCGTTGCCCGAGGGGTTTCCTTCCTGCGGGACAAGCTGGGCGAGCGCATCTTCGCGCCCGGCATCACCGTTATCGACGATCCGCACCGCGCCTGGGGCCACGCCTCGGCTCCGTTCGACGGCGAAGGCACAAACAACAAGCGCAGCGCCATCATCGAGGATGGACGCCTGACGACCTGGTTTCTCAATTCGGCCGCAGCGCGCCAGCTCGACATGACCCCGACCGGTCATGCCCGACGCTCCATGGGCGGCTCGCCGGGTGCCGGACCGACCAATTTTCACATGGAAGCCGGCGAGACCAGCCGCGATGATCTGGTTGGCGGCATCAAGGACGGCGTCCTGATCATGGAAATGTTCGGCCCCTCGCTGAACTCCAATACGGGTGACTGGTCGGTCGGCGTGTCCGGATATCGCATCGCCAATGGCGTGATTGACCACCCGGTGAGCGAAATCACCGTCGCCGGCAATCTCATCGACATCTATGCCCGTCTAATTCCGGGCAGTGATCTGGAATTTCGGGGTTCTGTTAACACCCCCAGCGTATTCGTGGACGCGATGTCCATCGGCGGCCTTTAGGCCGCCCGGTCAGGACAGCGCATTTCAAGGAGCCCGGCATGAGTGAAACCAAGATCAACAACCAGCTGCTGCATCTCGTCATTGGTGGCGAGCTGGCCTGCGTTGACCCGACCAATTGTGAGTTCAAGGACCTCGACGAAGTCGATTTCGTCGGCGCTTTCGGCAGCTATGCCGAAGCCCGCGCCGCCTGGAAAGGCGCCGCCCAGCGCACCGTCGACAATGCCCACATGCGCTATTTCATCATCCACGCCCACAAGCTTCTCGATCCGTCGACCGAGAAGAAGAACGGCTAGGCACTGACACAGCGCGTGAGCGATCCTGACGATACCGCCGGCGCGAAACCGGCCTCGACCGCCACGCTCGGCAAGCGCCTGTGGCGTGACTGGCTGTTGCGCCGCCCCGGTCTTGTCGTTCTGGCACTGATCCTGTCGGCGATCACGGCGGCTGCGGCGGCCTCCTATGCCGGTGTGATTGCCTGGACGTTCGACAAGCTCAACTCCGGTGCGGCAGACTTCTTCCCGCTCGCCCCGCTGGCCGTGATCGGTCTGGCGACGATCCGCGGGGGCAGCCTCTATCTGCAGACCGTGCAGACCAATCGGCTGGCGCTGAATGTCATGCAGGACCTGCAGAACGCCATGTTCGCCAAGCTGGTCCGCGCCGATTTTGCGCGCTTGCAGTCCGAAGGCACCGGCTCCTTGGTGTCGCGTTTCACCAATGACATCACCCTGCTTCGCGAAACGATTGTCCGGCTCACCAACAATCTGATGCGCGATGTGCTGACGGTGATCATCACCATCGGCGTCATGCTGAGCCTCGACTGGATGCTGACCCTGCTCATCCTGGTGGTCTATCCGATCGCCGCTTGGCCGGTCATCCGGATCGGTCAGCGTCTGCGCAAGACCTCCTCCCAGGCCCAGAGCCAGATGGGCGAAGTCACCAGTCAGCTCGAGGAGAGCTTCTCCGGCGCCCGCATGATCAAGACCTATGGTCTGGAAGGCTATGAAAGCGAGCGCGCTCGCAAATCCTTCTTCGAGCGGCTGCGCTTCCTGCTGAAAATCACCGAGAACAAGGCCCGCGTCGATCCGATCCTCGAGGTTGTCGGCGGCCTGGCCTTTGCCGGACTGGTCGCCTTCGCCGGCTGGCGCATGCTTGAGGGCGAGACCTCCTTGGGCAACATCATCGGTGTGTTGACCGGGATCGGCGTCATCTCGCCGGCCATCCGCGCCCTGGGCACGCTCAACGCCGTTGTCCAGGAAGGCTTTGCCGTCCTCGAACGCATTTTCACCATTCTCGATACCGAAGAGACCGTCACGGCCGCCCTCGACGCGCCAGCCCTGACCGTAGAGCGCGGTGCGGTGGAACTGGACGCGGTCAGCTTCGCTTATCCCGATGGCTCGGTGGCGCTGACTGACATCACCCTGAAAGCGAATCCGGGGGCCAAGATCGCCCTGGTCGGCCCGTCGGGTTCCGGCAAGTCGACCATCCTCAATCTCCTGCCCCGCCTCTATGACGCCCAGTCCGGCTCGATCCGGATCGATGGCGGCGAGACACGATCGGTCTCCCTGTCATCCCTGCGCCAGGCCATGGCCCTGGTCAGCCAGGATGTGACCCTGTTCGACGATACGGTGCGCGCCAATATCGGCTTCGGGGATTTGGAGGCCGACGAGGCCGCCATCATCGCAGCCGCCAAGGCCGCCGACGCGCATGATTTCGTCATGGCGCTGCCGGACGGGTATGACAGCCCTGTCGGTCCGCGTGGCAGCAATCTCTCCGGTGGCCAGCGCCAGCGCCTGTCGATCGCACGGGCGATCCTCAAGGACGCGCCCATCCTGCTGCTCGATGAAGCGACCAGCGCCCTCGACACCGAGTCCGAGCAGCGCGTCCAGGCGGCCCTGGAGCGCTTGTCCCAGGGCCGGACCAGCCTGGTTATTGCCCATCGTCTCTCGACCGTGCGCGATGCGGACTGGATCTATGTCATGGATCAGGGACGCATCGTCGAACAGGGCCAGCATGACGCGCTCGTCGCCCAGGATGGCCTCTATGCCCGCCTGTGCCGGGTGCAGTTCGGCGACTAGGCCTCGCGGGCCTGCATGACTTCGCTGCGGCGGCCGCTCTCCGGCAGGGTAACGGTGAATTTGGAGCCGGCGCCCGGCGCGCTCTCCACCACAATGTCGCCGCCCATCAGCTCGGCCAGTTTCTTGGCAATGGCAAGACCGAGCCCGGTACCGCCATTCTTGCGTTGCATCACGGCTTCACCCTGCGAGAACGGCATGAAGACGCGGTCCATCAATTCGCCATCCATGCCAATGCCGGTATCACCGACTTCGAAGCGAACATCATGCGTCCGGTCCGGTGTCTGGGTCATCAGGCAGCGGACCCGGACCTCGCCACGATCGGTGAACTTGACCGCATTTGACAAGAGATTGGACAGGATCTGGCGGACCCGCGCGGGATCACCAACCACGTCGCGCTCGGCCACCGGGTCGATCTCCAGATGCAGGTTCAACCCCTTCTCCAGCGCCTTCATGCGATAGGGACCGGCAACCGTGCGGACGAGCTCGGCCGGATTGAAACTGTCCTGTTCGATCTCGAACCGGCCGGACTCGATATTGGCCAGGTCGAGAATGTCATTGAGGATGGCGAGCAGCGACTGGCCCGAGCCCTCGATCAGATTGACCATTTCGCGCTGGGACGGTTCCAGCTCGGTATTGGCCAGCAGGGCCGACATGCCCAGGACACCATTCATCGGCGTGCGGATCTCGTGCGACATGGTCGCCAGGAAGCGCGACTTGGCGCGGCTGGCCTCGGTCGCTTGCTGGCGTGCTTCGACCAGGTCATGGATATCGGTCATGGCGCCGACCATGCGCACGGGATCGCCTTCCGGCGTCCTGACCGCTTCGCCACGCATGCGGAACCAGCGGTGCAGCCCGCCGACCACGCGCAGGCGGATGGTCAGATCGAAGGGACGCCCGGCGCGGAAATGCGCCTTCATCCCGGAGTCAAAGCGCGCCCGGTCATCGGCGTGGATGAGGGTGGTGAAGCTGTCCGTCCCGGAGGTGAAGTCGCGCGACTGGTAGCCCAGCAATTCGCGTCCACGGGCGGAGATGTAGATCTGCTGGGTCTCGAGGCAGAAATCGAGGACGCCGTCCGATGTGCCCTGCATGGCCAGCTCGGCCCGGTCACCGGATTCGGCGGCCAGGATTTCGCCGGTCAGACGGCGGCGATAATGGTGGAAGACCGCGAGCAGCTCGTCGGCAATCTCGATCGGGCGCTTGAACATGGCCACGACAATGCCGACCGACTGGGCGCCATTGAAAAGCGGCATGGCCACATAGGCACGCATGCCCATTTCCTCGAGCATGAAGTCGCGCGGAAAGCGACCGGATACATTGTCCTCGAAGATATCCGCACCGGCGTCCATCACCTCGGCGCAAGGCGTACCCATGAGCTCGTAGCAGTAATTCCCGACCAGCGCGCTGCCACAGGCAACCTTGAGCGTGCGCATGCGCGAATGCGTGGCGTCTATCCGGGCGATGAAGAGGCGATCGGCGGCGAAGACTTCCGATGTCTGCTTGACGAAACCCTCGAGAAAGGCCGGGCCACATTCTCGAGACAACAGGAAATTGAGGCGGTTCAACCGCTCCTGGGAATAGTCCGTGCGAATGGCCAGATCAGGCATGTGCCCCTCTCCCTGTACGACTCCCAAGCGGGGGAGCTGAACGTGGTTAACGGGCGTTAATGTGACTCAATCCTGTGGAAAGAGTCGTCATATCTGATGAATCCGGTGGTTATAAAAAATGGGCGCCCGCTATTCGCGGCGCAGCAGCTTTTCCGTCAACAAGTTACCCCACCAGCTGGACATGAAGCCGGCTTGAACCGCGTCACGATCATAGACCGTTTCAACCCAGTCCCAGAAATCGATCGGATGGGTTTCATTGTATGCGCGATAGCTCTCGAAGAAATAATCCAGCACCCCGGTCTTGCCGGCCTTCACGTGCAGATATTTCAGCGACAAATGCCTGATGGCTTCGTCATAGGGCAGTTTGAGATGGGTCAGCGCGAACAGGACAGAGATGATGCCGGCCCGGTCTGCGCCCGACTTGCAATGGATCAGCGCCGGATATTCGATCGACTGGAAAATTTTCACGGCCCGCTGCATGCGATCGACATAAGGCGCCTCACGTGAACCGAAGGGCATGTCGATCATCTCGAGACCAAGGCGCTCGCACGCATCTTTCTCGAGATCGTAATAGCAGACGCCTGGCTGGGTCCCGCGAATATTGAGGATCGTCTTGAACCCGTCGGCGGCCAGCGCCTCCAGCCGCTCCGGCGAGGGCTGGTTGGCGCGCCACATGCCACCACCGACTTCATGCATATTGTGGAATTTCTGGCGCAGAATGCCGTGATCCTTCCACAGGAAATCCTGCCAGGCGCGCTCACGGTCCTTCGGGTCATTCAAGTCATAGGGCATGCTGTGCCTTTCATCTGGCTGCGCATTTAGGCCGGTCTCGGCGATGACGCAACCGCTCGCCATGCTTGACCTTTTGCGCCACGGAGGTGAGCTAGGGTCTGTCATGACCAAACGTCTGCTCTCCCGGCCCTGGGCCCAGGAAGTCCTTGCCTTCTTCGTCCTGCTCTATCTGGAGCTGGCGCGGCGCACCGTTCGCTGGGAAGTTCGCAACGCTGATTTCGTCGAGTCTGTCTGGGATGAGCGCAAATCCGTCCTCGGCTGTGTCTGGCACGGGCGCGTCCTGATGGCGCTGGAGGGCTGGGCCCGCCAGAAGGAGCGCATGGTCGCGCTTGCCTCACGCTCGCGCGAAGGGGAAATCGGATCCCGACTGGCGCGCTGGTACAAGGTCGGTGTGGTTCGCGGCTCCTCGCGCAATCCCAACAAGCCGGGCGCGGCCAAGGGCGGCGAAGCCGCCTACCGGGCCATGGTCAATCATCTCAGTACCGGCGGCTGCGGTGCCGTGACGCCGGACGGGCCACGCGGCCCCCGCATGCGCGCCGGCTTCGGGGCTGTGCGCATGGCCCGTGACTCCGGCGTACCCATCCTGCCCTTCACCTGGTCGACCCGGCGCAAGACCGTGCTGCGCAAGGCCTGGGATCATCACTGCCTGCCGCATCTCTTCACCCGCGGCGTGATCATCTGGGGCGAACCCATCCATGTCAGCAAGAAAGCGGATGCGGCAGAGCTCGAAGCGGCGCGGCTCAATCTGGAAACCCAGCTCAATTCGCTGACACGCGAGGCCGACGAAGCGGTCGGGGGCGAGATCATCGAGCCTGATTCCAGGCATCGCCCAGGCACCGGCAAAGCCAGCACGACCGGAGCGAGCGGGGCGTCAGCGTGAACCTGCCGGCCTCAATCAGGGCCTATCGCGCGCTGACCGGGCTCGCCGCGCCCCTCCTGCCTGTCATTCTCGACCGCCGCGCCCGCGCGGGGAAGGAAGATCCGGAGCGGCGCCATGAACGCCTCGGCCGCCCCCGGATAAGACGACCCGAAGGCCGGCTCATCTGGCTGCACGGGGCCAGTGTCGGCGAAAGCCTGGTCCTCGCCACCCTCGTTGACCGCATGGCCGCCGGGGACCCCGAGCTGGAATTCCTGGTCACCACGGGCACCGTCACGTCAGCCAAGCTGATGGCCAGGCGCCTGCCGCCGCAAGCCAAGCACCAATATATTCCTGTCGATACGCCGGGCGCGGTCCGTCGATTCCTCGACCACTGGCAGCCTGATCTCGGTATTTTCGCCGAGTCCGAGCTCTGGCCGAACCTGTTGGTCGAGGCGCGCCATCGCGCCATCCCGATGGCTCTCGTCAATGCCCGCATGAATGCCGCCTCCCTCACGCGCTGGCGCCGCCGCGGCGATGCGGTCCGCAGCCTTCTCGACACCTTCGCCTGGATCGGTGCCGCCGATACCCGCACCCGCGACGGTCTGGAAGACCTGACCGGGCGCGAGATCGTGCTGGCCGGCAATCTCAAGCTGGAAGCGCGCGCGCCGGAGCCGGATGCCGGGGAGCTCAGCGCCCTGGAAAGCGTCATAGCGGGCCGACCCGTCTGGCTCGCCGCCTCGACCCATGCCGGTGAGGACGAGACGGTGCTGAGTGCGCATGAGCTTTTACGAAAAACCCAACCCGGCGCGCTGCTAATCCTCGCGCCGCGCCATCCGGAACGCGGTCCTGCGCTGGCCGAGCTGGTCCGCGCGCGTGGCTTTCATCTCGCTTGCCGCTCGAAGGGCGAAGTCCCCGATGGGCAGGACACGGTGTGGCTGGCCGACACGCTCGGCGAAATGTCGCTCTGGTTTGCACTCGCCCCGGCGGCCTTCATTGCCGGCAGTCTCAAAGCCGGTATTGGCGGCCATAACCCGATCGAAGCCAGCCAGGCAGGCGCCTGCGTTATTACAGGTCCGCATGTCGACAGTTTCGACGATATCTACACCGCCTATCGCGATCATGCCGCGATGCTGGAAGTCGATGACGCGCTGACCCTGTCCGAAGCGGTGGAACAGGTCTGGCAGGGCCGGGCCCCCGGCAAGGCGGTGGCGGACCGCGCCATTGCAGCCGCTTCCGGTGGCGCAATGGCGACGACACTCGCGGCGCTCCACAGCCTCCTCGCTCCGGACGCAGAGAGTGAGGCAACGACATGAAGGAGCCCGCTTTCTGGCGCACCGATGGCGGTCGCGGGTCCGGCGCCCTGGCGCGGGCCCTGCTGGCGCCACTGGGCTGGATTTATGCATGGACCGTGGCCCGTCGCCTGAGGCGGGCAGAACCCTTGCGCATCGCCCCGAAAGTGATTTGCGTCGGCAATCTGACCGTCGGCGGAACCGGCAAGACACCCGTCACCCAGAGCCTGATGCAACGGGTCAGCGAGATGGGTCATGTCCCGGCCTCCCTGTCCCGCGGTTATGGCGGATCGGAACCGGGCCCGGTGCGCGTCAGACCCGCTGAGCACGGCGCCGATGCGGTGGGCGACGAACCGCTTCTGCTCGCCCGCAGTGGTGCTGCCTGGATATCGCGGGACCGGGCCGCAGGGGGCCGAGCCATCGAGGCCGAGGGCGACGCCGACCTCGTGCTGATGGATGATGGCCATCAAAACCCGGACCTGGCCAAGGATTGCTCCATTCTCGTCGTTGACGGTGTCACCGGCTGGGGGCCCGGAACCCTGTTTCCGGCAGGGCCCTTGCGCGAACCGGTCCGCACGGGTCTCGCGCGGGCGGATGCGGTCATCGTCATGATGCCGGGCCCGGACAGTGAGCCGGACTGGAATGGTCTCGGTCTCGCCGAGCTGGAAGTCCCGGTTTTCCATGCCTGGCTGGAACCCGAGGCCGCGCCACCGGCCGGCAAGCTTGTTGCCTTCGCAGGGATTGGTCGCCCGCAGAAATTCTTCGACGCGCTGGTCGCGGCCGGCGGTGATTTGTCGGAAGTCGCCGTCTATGGCGATCATCACGCCTTTAGCGCGGCCGACCTTCGTCATCTCGACGCCCTGGCCCTGGCCCATGGCGCCCGGCTGATCACCACCGAGAAGGATTGGGTCCGCCTGCCGCAAGACGCGCGCGACCACATCACCGCCTGGCCTGTCCGGGCTGCCTTCAGTAATCCCGGCGCGCTGGACGGTCTGTTGCGCGACGTCATGGACGGCGAGCCGCTGGCTCGTTAAATCCGTTTCATGATCGAAGCCCAACGCAATGCCTCTGCAATGACCCGGTTCGGCTGGCGCTTTGAAGCCGCCGCCTGGGACGCCTATGCGGGCTGGTACAAGATCAAGGGCATCGACAAGGCGTCGGACGCGGCCGGTGAGCTCCTGCGCATGCTTGGCCCGCTCATGCCGGTCCACAAGGTCGCCCGCATCAATATGCAGCGCTGCTTCCCCGAAGCCGCCGCGCCGGAAATCGAACGGCTGCTGGGCGGCATGTGGGAGAATTTCGGGCGGCTGGCCGGCGAGATGCCGCATCTGGGCGTGTTCTCCGGGCCGGAATTCA
>NZ_CAJQOO010000174.1 GCF_905480005.1 uncultured Maricaulis sp. | reverse complement strand
GCAAGATGGTTGGGTTGTTGGACGAAAACGGCTGTCCTGCTCCCCAGAAAGTGATCCGGTTTGTGAGTGAGGCCGTGGCATTCTGAACTTGCTCCCGTTCTGACCCACCTCAACAATACCTCAACCGCTTTACGCCGTTCGGCGTCCGTTTCGCGCCGCCGGACGCGGTGCGATGCGGATGAAATCCGGCAAGGAAAGCGTGGAAGGTCAACAGATTGCACTGTAACACACTGAATTTGCGCCGTTCTCCAGAATTGCCCGGCTGTGGCTCATAACCTGAAGGTCGTAGGTTCAAATCCTACCCCCGCACCCAATAAAGACCCCGCGCTTTCGGCGCGGGGTTTTTTGTGTCCGGATGCGGTGGGTCAGCGGCCTAGAGCGTGTCGAGGCGGATTGAGATGGGGCCGGCCAGGGCGAAGGGCGCGTCGACGCCTATCTCGATGTCACGATTGCCGGGACGGTCCTGCGTGACCCAGGCATCGCCCGAGCGCAGGCGCACATCGGCACCCGGCTCGACGAGGCTGACGCTTGCCAGGTCGATCTCGGTATCACCGCTTATCAAGCGGATACGATAGGATTGAGCATTGCATTGGGCGCTGACCCGCAAAACACCGTCGGCCCAGGCTTCGCTGTCGATGTCGGCGATCGCGCATTGGGTCGAGACGGTGGCGTTCAGCGCGAGGCGCATTTCGGTACTGGCCTGCGGAGCGATCAGGACGGCCATGGCGAGGCTCGCCAGTCCCGTGCGCGCCAGCCCCATGCCATTCGCCACACCTGTCTGCGCCTGCCGCATATTCTACCCGAAGCTGAACCCGTTGGAGGCCCGGTCTAGCAGACTTTGCGTCCCCGTGCGCGTGAAACCGCGCGCCGTGCTTAATGCGGCGTCAATAGGGGATGAAGCTCATCGTGATGACATCGCGATAGCGACCTGCATAGTGATGCGTTGCCGGAGGGACGTCGACCTCCAGCGAGCCCGACTGGACGGCACTGGACCGGTAGGGAAAATCGACCGTATCGCCGCCTGGCAGGCTCAGATCCACGCGCTGGCCGGAGACGGAGGCTGTATAGCGGACGGCGCCGAATTCCTCGCCGCGCTCGTGAATGAGCGCGCCGAGATTGTCCGAGCGGATCATGACCGACACGGCAGTATTGGTGCGGAAGAAAAAGTCCGAACGGCCGCGCGCGCCGGTATCGATATCGCCCAGGTCAATGGCATGGGTGCCCGCGCTGGTATTGCCCTCGAAGCGCAGGGCCGGCAGGACCTGGCTGGCGATTGGCGTGGTGGCGAGGCGGTCGCCACTGGCGATTTCAAGCCGGTGCTCATAAAGGCCGGGCGGAATGAATTGTCCGGCGGCGAGGCGGTAGAAGGGCAGGGTCAGTGTTTCGCCACTGACCAGTCGGCGCACGGCATTGCGCTGCAGTCGCCAGGTCGATCCGGTCCGGCGAATATCGTCGGACCGTTCCCAATCCGCTTCCAGCTCGGCGGCCGGACCGGACAGGCGCGGCGTGGCGGCAGATCCGTTGGTGATGGCGAGCCTGACCGTGACCTGCCCGCAGCGCGACGACAGCTCGGTTTCGGTCGCGCGCAAGCTCAGATGGATGATGGTGTCGGTGATGTCGGCACCGTCATAGACGAGGCCATCGGTCTGGGTGATGTCGATCTCGAACTCGTCGCAGCGCGGCGCCGGCTGGAGCGCGGCAAGGCCGAGACTGGCGGCCATCAGAAGGCTAATCATGACGGGTTTCCCCTTCCAGCTGGCCCAGGTCGACATAGGCGTCGGCATCGGCGTCGATGGTGAAGCGGTAGATCATTCCCGGCTGTGACTGCAGGTGGGCTTCATAGCGCCCGGGCAGGAGGGCGTTGAAGGCGGCACGCCCGGTGCGGTTGGTGAAGAAGGCCTGGGTGGCGTCACTGTCGAGATGGGTGAGGAGGCCGTATTGCAGGGTCGGTGGTTCGCCATCCCTGGACAGGGTCGCGACCGCCGTGCGGAAGGCCGGCCTGCCCACCGTGATCCGGCTCCCTGTCGAACTGCCCGAGATCAGGCTGTATTGACCCGGTCCGATATCATAGCCCGGCGCGAGACCGGTCGCATCGACGCGCAAGCGCACCGGCCGGTAGGGGGCATCAACCGGGATGACGGCGGGGCCGAACCGGTCGGCGCGCCCGACCGGGGCCGGGCTGGCGTGCAGGGCGATGGCCAGCTCGGCATCTTCCAGGGAGGCGTGACGATCGACCATGACGAAGCCCCGGCCGGGGTCGCGGCCAATGCCAAGCTGCCCGTTGCTCCAGGCGAATCCGGATTGCAGCCGCAGCGCATAGGCCGAGCGGTCCGGCGCGCCGACGCGGCTGGATTGGTGATCGGCGCTCAGCTGCAGGCTGGCTCGCGCCCCTGTCAGATCGACGGCACCGCGCAGATCGACGCTCTCGGGCCGGCGAATGGCGGCCGCTCGCGCCTGCATGAAGGGCAGCGTATCACCGCGCCCGCGTCGCCAGTCGATCCGGCTGCTGCGCGCCAGGCTGTCATGGCTGGCACTGACGAATTGGCGGTCCGAGAAGCGACGGCTCACGGTCACGAAGAGGCCGGATTCGGGATTGCGAGTATTGGAGTCCGTGTGCCGCGCCGAGGCCGAGACGAGGATGTCGCCAAATCGCCGGTTCAGGCTGGCCGAGAGTGTACGGGTCCGCTCATTCCCGAAATGGCTGTCGCGATACTGGGCGCCCAGGCTCATCGAGACCGTCTCTGTCAGGCTCAGGCGCATGTCACCACCCAGGGACCAGCGTGTGGCAGGAGGCGCGCTCACCGTGTTCAGCGTGGCGAAATCGACGCTGTAGTGATCGACCCGGAAATTCAGCGTGGCCCGACGTGTCTCGGCCCAGTAAGGCCCCCCGGTAAAGGCGATTCCGCTTGCAGTCCCGGTGCCGCGGCCTTCGACCTCGCTCACGGTCAGTTCGGTCTGGGCGACGCCGCCCGCCAACGGGAAGGCGAGCGCACCGCTGGCGCCGCGATAATCCTGGTTGAGCGCCATGGATGCGGACGCGGTCAGGTTCGAGCTGAGTCCGCGGCGCCACAAGCCGCCGATGACCGGCTGCTCGCTGTCATAGGCAAAGTCGGAGCGAGACTCATCGCGCGCGAAACCGATCGTCCAGATGCTCTCGGTCAGACCGGAGGCGAGCAAGTCGATATTGGCGGACAGGCTGAAGCGATCCGCTTCGCGTCGGCCAAGATCATCTTCGACGATAATCAGAATGTCGTTGGAGGTATTGGCCAGGGGAATGTCGCGAAGATCGACAGGGCCCGGACCGGCGGCGAAGCGTTCGATCAGCGCGCCATTGACATAGACTTCCACGGTCGATGGGCGGTCCAGGACGAGAGACCGGTCACCGGTCGGCCGGATGTTTCGTGTTGGCTGAAGGTCCCGGTAATTGGTTTCGACCGCCAGTCCGGCGAGGTTGAGCAGCCCGATATTGCGCCCGAGTTGCGGTGCCAGGTCGCCGGCCGAGATGCGCCGGGCATTGGTGGCCCGCTCGATAAAGGCGATGATGCGATCGCGTATGAAGCGGGTATCGCCGGAGGTGCGAAGGGAGGAGCGGCCTCCCCAGTCCACACTGATGCCTTCAAGGCCTCCGAAATTCACGAAACCGTCCAGCCGCAGATCGGCAGAACTGCCGCTGGAGTCGGACACGGAATCGGAGACCGAGAGGGCGCCCGTGACCCCGAATGCAAAGGGAGCGGGGCGGATCGCGGTCTCGTCCCAATTGACCCAGTCCTGGGCCAGTGATGCGGCGGTCGCGGCGCGGCTCTCCAGGCTGATTTCGACATTTACGGTCAGGGTTCGCGGCTCCAGCGAGAGCGTCAGGCCCAGCGAGTCCAGGTCGGTTATTGGAACCAGCCCCGCGCCCCTGGCCTCGAGCGCCTCCCGGGTCTGGTCTTCAAGCGCCGGGCCGATGGACCGGGCAAGGGCGTCCGGCGCGATGCGACTGAGAGTGGAGACCGAGGTTTCCACGGTCACGGCCGGATAGCGGCGACCATCGACGATGAGCGGCAGGTCGACCAGGAAGAGTTGCTCACGGGTTTGCAGCCCCGCCGCCTCACTGTGGCCGAGTGGGATCATTCCTGACAACAGGCAGGCAATCAGGCCAATGGCAAAGCGCCCGGGCGCATGGCGCCCGGGGCTGAATGGTCCCGTCTGTTTGCCCCCCGGCATCGCCCGCGACCGCTCAGTCGATCGCGATGGTGAGCGGCCCGTCCGGCAAGCCGGTGATGGGAAGCCGGAATTCGCGGCTGCCATGCGGTGGGATGATGGGGTTCTCGACCAGTTCGGCCAGCTGGGCCGGTGTCAGGCGGACCGTTTCCTCTCCCACAGCCAGGCGCAGGGCCATATCGCTGAGCATCGCGAAATCAGTTCCGCTATTGCTGGCGGTGAAGACCAGTCCGTCGACCTCGCGGGAGATATCGGACACGGCGACATCGGCACGCGCATCATCAGCGCGAACATAAATCGCGACGCCAAAATTATAGGCGAAGACGACGCCGGTGAAGCCAGGCTCGGAGACCGGGACTTCCTGCACCTCGGCGATAAAGGCCGCACTGTCTTCCAGGTCCGGATCGCCGATATAGGAAATCCGCACGGCCTGGCTCTGGCCGGCCGGGACCAGGGCCTGGGGCGGGAATACCGAGAAGTCGTCCTCTGCCGGCAGGAATTCCTGCGTGCCGTCGGGATGGACGATGCGGCGCTTCATCACGATTTCGACCGGCAAGTCGCTGTCGCGGGTATTGTTGATAGTGATAATGGTCGAGGTCCGCCCGCTGCCAAGATCAAGAATGATCCGCATCGGTTCCACTTCATAGGCGATCGCCAGGCCGGCAGTCGCAATCACCGCCAGGACGGCGATCAGCGTGCGTTGTGCATGGGTGATCAGGCGTGTCATGAGCGGGCCTCCCCTTTCCGGTCCCGGGCCGGGCCCGGACAGGCAGAGCCGGTTGGGTCTGCCTGTCCGGACGCTAGCACGGTCAGGATTATTTCGCAGTCACCGTGACGGTGACGATATCGGAATAGTCACCGGCGAAGACCGTCGTATAGGCGGCGCCGTCGGCTCCGGCATTGGTCGAGCGCACGCCATAGACGCGGAAGTCGACATTGCCGGTTTGCCCTGTCAGGAAGCTTGGGCCGTTCAGGTCCGCGGTCGCGGCCGAGGTCAGCTGCGTCCAGTTCATGGTCAGGCCGTTACTGCCGGTATGGCGCATTTCATAGGCGATCTGGTTCTGCGCGCCGCCTCCGGTTCCCGACCGGACAAGATAGCCGCCATTGGTCGAGGCGATGGTGCGGGTGAAGCCGTTCGGCGAGTTACAGGCATAGGAGCCCGAACCGGCCGCTTGCTCGACCGTGCCGGTTGTTTCGGTATTGGCCAGGTCGCCAAAGTCGACATCGATTTCGGTTCCGCCGGCGTTGAAGACGCCGCAGACCGAGCTGACTTGTGCCGACAGGTCATAGGAGAGTTGGTTCGAGCCGCCCTGCTGGGCAAAGCTGGAACCGGTGGCCAGAGCCGCGACAATCGCGCTGGTGGTGAGGATCTTGTTCAACATGTGCAGCCCCCAAGGCTTTGAATTTGTCCAATCGACGGGGTGGCATTCGCGATCACCGACCTTCGATTGGTCCAAGCTAGGAGGGGTTTGGGGCTGAACCGGGG
>NZ_CAJQOO010000173.1 GCF_905480005.1 uncultured Maricaulis sp. | reverse complement strand
CGCCATGCGCGGCATGATCTCGAAAGCGGTGACCGCACCGCCGGAAACCTGTTTGGCGAGGCCGAGGAATTTGACGGCGTCATCGACACTGTCGAGGCCGCAAAAGGCAACCTCCATGCGCGAGGGGCGCGGGAAGAGTTTCAGGGTTGCGGCGGTGATGATGCCCAGCGTGCCCTCGGCGCCGATCAGCAATTGCTTGAGGTCGTACCCGGTATTGTCCTTCCTGAGGCCGGTCAGGCCCGACCAGATCGTGCCGTCGGGCAGGACGGCTTCCAGGCCCAGGACCAGTTCGCGGGTCATGCCATAGCGCAGCACATGCACGCCGCCGGCATTGGTCGAGATCAGCCCGCCAATCATGGCCGAGCCTTGCGAACCCAGGGAGAGCGGGAAGAGGCGGTTATTGTCGGCGGCAAGGGTTTGCAGGTTTTCCAGCACACAGCCGGCCTCGACCGTCATCGAGTCATTATCGACATCGACCTCGCGGATGCCGGTCATGCGCTTGAGCGTCAGCAATACCTCGCCCATCGGCGTCGCCGCACCGCACAGAGACGTATTGCCGCCTTGCGGCGTGATGGCCACGCCCGCCTCGTGGCACAGGCGGACACAGGCGGAGACTTCTTCGGTATTGGCCGGTTTGAGCAGGATCGGGGTCGAGCCCTGATAGCGACCACGCCAGTCGGCGACATGCGGCGCCAGCTCATGCGCGTCCCGGGACCAGCCCTTCGGCCCGAGGACTTGTTTGAGCTGGTCGAGAAGGCCGGCTGGCAGCGGTGTGGCGGTCTGGGCGTCGGCGGGCATGTCGGTCACGGTCATGGCGGGGTCCGGTCGGGCGTTCGAGGTCAGATCAGGTCGTCTTTGGGGGCCGCAGCGCGTTGCAGCCGGTCATTGATGGCTTCACCCAAGCCCTCATTGGGGATGGGCGCAACCGCAATCCGCGATGCGCCCCTGGCATCCAGCGCCCGCAGGGCCGCAAACAGCCCGGTTGCCGCTTCGGCCAGATCGCCGCTGGCAGACAGGGTGAGGTCGCCGGCTATCGCGCCAAAACCGAGCAGGAGCTCGCCGTCCCCGGCGCGGGTCGCATCCAGGCGCATGGCGGCATTCGGCGCGTAATGGCTTTTCATCATGCCGGGCGCGAGCAGGGTTTCGCTTGATCCGGCTTCGGCGAGACGCCCGGTAATCGCCTCGATCTGCCGACGGGGCAGCCCGCCCGGCCGCAACAGGGTCGGCGCGCCGCCCAGCAGGGCGATGACGGAGGATTCGAGACCGACCGGGCAGCTGCCGCCATCCAGGATGAGATCGATCCGGTCGCCCAGCCCTTCTGCGACATGGGCCGCCGTGGTCGGGCTGATGGCGCCGGACGGGTTGGCGCTGGGGGCCACAAGGGGGCCGTCAAAGGCCCGGATCAGCGCCTGGGCGGCTGTGTGGCGCGGGGCGCGCAGGGCGATCGAGTCGAGCCCGGCATTGGCAATGTCGGCGATCGGCGCGTCGGGACGTTTCGGCAGGACCAGGGTCAGCGGACCCGGCCAGAAGGTCTCGGCCAGCTGATCCGCCATGTCCGGCCAGCCCGCCAGGCGCCAGGCCATATTGGGTCCGGAAACATGGGCGATCAGCGGATTGAAACGGGGCCGGCCCTTGGCGGCATAGAGGCGGGCAACGGCGTCCGCATTGCCGGCATCGGCGGCGAGGCCGTAGACGGTCTCGGTCGGCATGGCCACCAGGCCACCCGCCTTGAGGATGGCGGCGGCCTCGTCGATCACGGCCGGGTCGCTGGCCGGCTTGATCGGGGCAGATGTGACGGATGCGCTCATGGCGATGAGCTAGCGCCTGGCGGGGCCGTCATGCAAGCGCCGGTGGCAAGTTATTCCGCCGCATCGGCTTCGACATGGATGACAAGCGTGACTTCGGCCGCCGCGGAACCCCAGCTCGATCCACCGACACCGAAATCGGCGCGGGCGATGGTGAAGCGACTGTCCGCGACCGCGCGACCATCGGCAATCTCGAGCGTGAAGGGCATTACCGTCTCCTGCTCACTGCCGCGCATGGTCATGATGCCATGGGCCTCATAGCCGGTATCGGTGGCGCGGATATCCTCGGAGACAAAGCGCGCCGTCTCGTAATCGACCGGGTTGAGACCGGAATTGGACAGCATGCTGTCATCCATCTGGCGATTGCCGGTCGAGCCGCTGGCCGTGGTCACGCTGGCCTCGATCCGCGCCTCATCCAGATTGTCGGGATCAAGCGTGATCGCGGCGGACCAGGTGTCGAAGGCACCGCTGACGGCGCCGCCGGACACGGTCGTCTCGAAGCCGACGCTGGAGGCGTCATGATCGACCGACCAGTCCTGGGCGGTGGCCGGCAGGCTGAGTGCGGCGGAGCTGGCAAGCGCGAGGAGGGCGGTACGCAACATGGGAACTTATCCTTTCAGGAAGGGGATCATGCGGCCGATCAATCCATCCTTGTTGATGAACTGGTGCTTAAGGGCCGCCGCAACATGCAGGCCGAGCAGGCCGAAAATGACCCAGCCGCCGGCGCCGTGCACGCTGCCGGTGACGTTCTGGAAGTCTTCGGTCTGTGGCACCGGCAGCTTGGGCAGGACGAGATCGGGATTGTTGAACAGGAGGGTGGGCGGTTCGGCGGCCGAGGCGGCGACGAGACCACCGAGCGGCAGGCCGATCATGACGGCGTAGAAGGCCCAGTGAGTGGCTGTCGCCGCCAACCGCTCCCAGCTTGCCATGCCCTCGGGCAGGGCCGGGGCCGGATGGGTCAGGCGCCAGGCGAGACGCCCCAGGGACAGGGCCAGGATCAACAGGCCGACCGTCTTGTGCATGTTGTAGGCAAACTGCACCTCGCCGATCGTGACATCACCGCCGGCGAAAAGCGTCTCCTTCAGCTCTTCCATATTCCACGCATAGAAGACCATTCCGACCAGAAGGACGGCGAGGATCCAATGCAGGGCGATGGCCACTCCGGTGTAACGCTGTGAGTCCGACATCTCAGTCTCCTTCCCTCAGGAATTCTGCTTCAACCAGGATACGCACAGTCGGGCCGACAATGCTGTGTGGCAAATTGCCGATATTGAACGTGTCGCGATCGAGCGCTCCGTCGGCGCTGAAGCCGATCGCGGGGCGACCTTCCAGCGGATTGGTCACCCCGCCATGAAAGGTGACGTCGAGCGTGACCGGCGCGGTGACGCCGTTCAGCGTGAGATTGCCGGTCACCGCGCCGGAAGTCTCACCGGTGATCCGGATGCTGGTGCTTTCAAACAGGATTTGCGGATTGCGATCGGCATGAAGCCACCCGGCGGCGAGGTCGCTGTCGAAGGCGGGATCGCCGGTGGAGATGGAGGTCGCATCGATCGAGGCGGTCAGCTGCGCCGCGTCCGGTCGGGCCGGGTCGAAGTCGAGCCGGGCGTCCAGCCTGTCGAAGCGGCCGGTATACCAGCTCAGCCCCATATGCCGGACCTGCCAGGTCACGCTCGCATGCGCTGTGTCCAGCGCCCACTCGCCTGCGGGCAGGCGCTGCGGGTCAGTGGTCGGCGTCAGGCAGGCACCCAGGGACAGGCAGCCGGCGAGGGCGAGGAGGCGGAGCAAGGTCTTCATGCCTCCATTATATGAGGCGAACCGGCGTCGCGTGAAAGCCACACCTTGCGCCGGGATGGACAAAACACTGTTTCCGGATTCGCTTCACACGATGTTGGAGCTATGTTGCGGCCCACAAGAAATGCCGTTCAGGCAATCCATGAGGAGACCGTCCATGTCCTATCGCGCGCCCGTCGATGAAATGCGTTTCACGCTCGAAGAAGTGGCGGCCGTGGAAGGGCTGAAGGCAACCGGAGCCTTTCCCGATTTCTCCTCCGATCTCACCGGCGCCATCCTGGAGGAAGCCGCCAAGCTCGCCGAAGGCGTGCTGGCGCCGCTCAACAAGGTGGGTGATGCCGAGCATTGCAAGCTGGCCAATGACAGCGTGACCACGCCGACCGGCTTCAAGGAAGCCTATGCCCAGTTCGTCGAGGGTGGCTGGCAAGGTCTGCAATTCGAGGCCGATCACGGGGGTATGGGCCTGCCGCGCGCGCTCGGCGTCGCCGTGCTGGAAATGATCCAGGGGGCCAATCTCGCATTCGGTCTCGGTCCGATGCTGACCTATGGCGCCATCGAGGCGCTGATCGCGCACGGCACGGATGAGCAAAAGGCGATGTATCTGCCCAAGCTGATCACCGGCGAATGGTCAGGCACGATGAATCTGACCGAACCCTCTGCCGGGTCCGATGTCGGCGCGCTGCGCTCAAAGGCCGAGCCCAACCCGGACGGCAGCTGGGCGATTTCCGGCCAGAAGATCTACATCACCTGGGGTGATCATGATTGCGCCGACAATATCATCCACCTCGTGCTGGCGCGCACGCCGGACTCGCCGGCCGGCACCAAGGGCATCTCGCTCTTCATCGTGCCGAAAGTCCTGCCCGACGGTTCGACCAATACGCTCAAGGCGATCGGTCTGGAGCACAAGCTGGGCATTCATGGCTCGCCGACCTGCACCATGGAATATGCCGGGGCGACCGGCTGGCTGATCGGTGGCGAGAATGCCGGCATGCGCTGCATGTTCACGATGATGAATTCGGCCCGTCTCAATGTTGGCGTCCAGGGCGTCGGCATTGCCGAGCGCGCCTACCAGCAGGCGCTTGCCTATGCGGCGGACCGCAAGCAGGGCAAGGCATTCGACGCGGAGGGCCCGGCCCCGCACGCGATCATTCATCATCCCGACATCAAGCGGACCCTGTCCCTGATGAAGGCCAAGATCGCCGCCTCGCGAGCCATTTGCATTTGCTGCGCCGTGTCCGCCGATCTCGCGCATTATTCCGACGACGCTGAAGAAAAGGCCGCTGCCAAGCGCCGCGAGGAATTGCTGACCCCGATCGCCAAGGCCTGGTCGACCGATATCGGTGTCGAGGTCGCCTCGGCCAATATCCAGGTCCATGGCGGAATGGGCTATATCGAGGAAACCGGCGCCGCCCAGCATTTGCGCGATGCCCGCATCACGCCCATCTATGAAGGCACGAATGCGATCCAGGCCATCGACCTGGTCGGCCGCAAGCTCTCCATGGCCGACGGTGCCGCCTTTGACGAGCTCTACGCCGATATCGACCAGACCATTGAGAGCTGCCTGACCTCTTCCCACCCGGACCTGCCGCCGCTCGGCGAGCGTCTGCGGGACAGTCTGGAAGCCCTGCAGGAGGCAGCGGACTGGCTGGCCGAGGCCGACATGAAGGACCGTCTGGCGGGGGCCACACCCTTCCTGACCCTGGCCGGCGAGACGGTTGGCGGATGGCTGTTGTGCGTCGGTGCTGTTTCTGCGCGTCGTCGCCAGAAGGAGAATGTCGGCGATCCGGCTTTTGCCGCCCAGCGCATCGCCCTGGCCAATTTCTATGCCGAGGCCGTCCTGAGCCTGGCGCCGTCACGCGTCGACGACATCACCATGGGCGCCGACATGATCGACGAGGTCGGTTTCGGGATCTAGCGGAGACGATTTTCCTCCCCACGCCGTGGGGAGGATGCTGGTCGGTTTGTGTCGCTCCGTGAGGGGAGGCGCCGCCCGTCAGGCGATATCGCCGCGGCGATCAGGGCTCGGGCTCAGGCTCTGGCTCGGGCTCAGACTCAGACCCACATCGCGTCGGCATTGGGGTGGCCACGTCCGTCGAGGAGGCGAACCAGGCCGACCACGCCGCGGATCAGCATCCACACCCAGACCAGGAGCAGCCCGAACAGGCCGAAGGGGGCGAGGATGACGGTCATGATCATCAGCGCACACGCGACAATGCCGACCACGGCGGTCCAGAAGGACTTGATCTGGAAAGTGTAGTGCGATTGCAGCCAGTGTGGTGCCTGTTCGCGCCTTGCATAGGCGATGATCACCGCCAGCAGGCTGGAAATGCCGATGATATTGCCGACCAGGAAGAGCACATAGTTCAGACCGGCGAACAACTTGTCGTCGCGGTCGGCCGAACGGCTGGAACCGGGCTCGATAATTGTATCTGACATCTGGCAAATCTCCTTACCTGCCAAACATGCCAGAGGCGGCGCCGGCGTCCAAGCGGGACAGGGGAGGACATGATCCCCTGCGACCTTGCGGCCACGCCGACAGCTTAAAATACCGTCATGGACAGGCGGGCTTCTTGGTTGTGGGGAGTTTTCGACGTATCGAAGACATCAACACTGACAGTCAGGACTTGTTCAGCTCGTGTTAGCCAGAATGCTCGATATCCTGATCCCGGTCCTGCTGATCGGCGGCGGGCTGTTCTATGTCGGCCTGCTGGCTGCGGGATTGCTGGCGGGTTGGCATTTGCCCTATCCGGCCAGCTATTGGTGGCTGGCGGGGACCGGATGTCCGGCGCTCGGACTGGCATTGATGTATTGGCGGGCCCAATCGGACCCGTCACTCCTGGAGGGGGAAGAGGAATGAGTTTGATCGTCACCATGGCTGACACGGTACCGGGGCGCGAGATTGACCGCGTTGTTGGCGTCGCCCGCGGCAATGTGGTCCGGGCCCGCTTCTTCGGCCGGGATTTCATCGCCGGGCTGCGCAATCTCGTCGGCGGCGAAGTCCCCGAATACACCAATCTCCTCTCCGAATCCCGCGAGCAGGCTCTCGACCGCATGGCCAAGCATGCCGAGGAGCTGGGCGCTGACGCGATTGTGACCCTGCGTCTCACGACCTCATCGGTCATGGAAGGCGCGGCGGAAATCCTCGCTTATGGAACGGCTGTCAAACTGAAATGAGTCCCTTGATGAAGCGTCTTGCTGGCCGTGCGGCCGACGAAATCCTCGAAACCGGCCGGTTCATTGCCGGTGTTGTTGCTGTCTGGCTTGGCCTGGTGACCTTTGGCTTTGCGGCCTTCCACATCCCGTCCGAGAGCATGCAGCCCTCGCTGGAAGTCGGTGACCGGGTTCTGGTGTCGAAATGGGCCTATGGCTATTCGGTCCATTCGCTGCCGCTTGGCCTGGGCTATGTCCTGCCTGACAGCTGGAATGGCCGCCTTGCCTGGTCGCAGCCGCGGCGCGGGGATGTTGTCGTGTTCCGCGACGAGAACCAGTCGCCGGCGCGTAATCTGATCAAGCGGGTCGTCGGCATTGAAGGCGATGTGATCGAGGTTCGCGAAGGCCGTCTCTATATCAATGGCGAGGTCGCGCCTCGCATGCTGGAAGATGTGCGCACCTATCGCGAGGATCGGTCCAGCACGGCGGTCACCGTCAGCCATTACACGGAAATCCTGCCGGGCGATCGGGAACACCCGATCTATGAGCGCGGCGATAATTACGACCTCGATGATTTCGGGCCGGTCACTGTGCGTCCGGGCACTGTTTTCGCCATGGGTGACAATCGCGACGCGTCGCGTGACAGCCGCGCATCGGGTGGTCCGGGCTTTGTGCCGCTGGAGAATGTTGTCGGCCGTGCCGAGACGGTTCTCTTCACGCTCGAGCGCTGCCGCCGCGAGCAGGGCCTGCATTGTCCGACCGGCCGGGTCTGGCGCGGACTGTAGGTGCGCCCTAGTCTCTCCCCGACACAACAGGATCGGGGAGAGAGCCGCATGAGCCTCAAGGGAAAAACCATATTCATCACCGGCGCGTCTCGCGGCATTGGTCTGGCCATTGGCGAGCGCTGTGCCCGTGATGGCGCCAATATTGTGATCGCGGCCAAGTCGGACACGGTGGATCCGCGCCTGGAAGGCACGATCCACACAGCCGCCGCGGCGATCGAGGCGGCGGGCGGACAGGCGCTGGCCGTCAAGTGTGACATCCGTGACGAGGCCCAGGTCGAAGCCGCAGTCGAGGCCGGGTTCGAGCGCTTTGGCGGTATCGACGCGGTCATCAACAATGCCTCCGCCATCTACCCACGGCCGACGGCCGACGTGCCGATGAAGCGCTATGACCTGATGCACCAGGTCAATGGGCGCGGCACCTTCCTGACCACGCAGAAATGCCTGCCGCACCTGATGAAGGCCGAGAACCCGCACATTATCGCCCTGGCGCCGCCGCTCGACATGCGCGGGATGTGGTTCGGGCCGCATGTCGCCTACACCTCGGCGAAATATCAGATGAGCCTGTGCATCCTGGGCTGGGGCGAGGAGTTCAAGGGGAAGATCGGCGCCAATGCGATCTGGCCGCGCACCGCCGTTGCCACGGCCGCGATTTCCAACGTTCTGGCCGGCGAGGAGGCGATGAAAAGCTGCCGCAAGCCGGAAATTCTCGCCGATACGGCTTATGCCGTCCTCAACAAGCCGGCGGCGACCTTCACCGGCAATTTCATCATCGATGACAGCTTCCTGTGGGATGAGGGCGAGCGCGACCTCGACAAGTATTCCTACGACCCGTCGATCGAGCTCCTGCCCGATTTCTTCGTGCCGGAAGAGCCGGCTGCGCCTCCGGGCGTGAA
>NZ_CAJQOO010000172.1 GCF_905480005.1 uncultured Maricaulis sp. | reverse complement strand
TTCGAACCCTGGACCTACTGATTAAAAGTCAGTTGCTCTACCAGCTGAGCTATCGGCTCCCCGAACGAGGAGCGCGGAACCTATACGCGCGATTTGGGGGGGTCAATCGGGGTAAGGCTGCGGATTTCAGCATTTTTGATGAGATTTCGCCGCAATCGCCGATTAAAATGCAGCGCATGAAGGGAAGATTGAGTCTGTTGGCATGTTTGCTCGTGGCGTTAAGCGCGAGCGCATGCTCGTCCACACGCCAGGCCGCCGGCAATGCCGGCAGCTTTGCGCGCGAGGAAACAGCCGAGGCACTGGAAGACGCTGTCGGCCTGCCGCGCGAGCGACCGGGCCGCGTCATGGTCGATGAGGGCGAGGAAACCGTCCCCACGCCCTATGGCGGTGAAGGCTCGCGCCGGCGCTGCTCGACCATCGCCCAGGACGTGGCCCGCCTGACGGTCGTTCTCGGACCGGATGTCGAGGAAGAACGCCGCCTCGCCGAAGAAGACGCGCATGATCATGACACCTGGATGGGTCAGAGCGCCCATATCGCTGCCCAGGCGCCGGACGCCGCCGCCGATGGCGCGCGCGGCCTCTATCGCTCGACGATTGTCGGGCTGAACCCGGTGCGCCCGGTGGTGCGCTTTCTGGGTCGTGCGGGGCGGATCGAGCGTGAGGCCCGCGAACAACGCGAATTGGCCCAGCGCCGCCGTGCCTATCTGCGCGGATTGTATGACGGCTTCGGCTGTCCTCCGGCGCAGATGCGACGGGCATTCGAGGCCTATGGCCTGGTCGAGGAAGAACAGGACTGACGCTCTCGCCCCGCCCCGGCCTGAAGACCGAAGTCAGACCAGCGATTTGTAGAAGAAGGTCGTCGAGCAAGGCGACCCGTCCGGAAACAGCGCATAATCCGGCACCGGCCCGACCTCGACCCAACCCCGCTTGCGGTAGAGCGCCTCCGCCGGTGAGCCGGTCACCGTGTCGAGGACGAGCGTGCGCAGCCCGGTCTCACGCGCATGGGTCTCCAGCGCCGCCATCAACGCATCGGCCACGCCGCGCCGCCGGGCGTCCGGTGAGACCATCAGCTTGGCGACATCGCCGCGGTGGGGCTGGTTGTCCGGCAGGCCGGTAATGAGCTGGACGGTGCCGAGGAGCGTACCAGACGCGGTGTCCCGGGCCGCCCAGATCAGCCGGTCCCCGGCTTCGACCTGACCGCCGATACCGGTCCAGAAGTCGCGCGCTTCGATCTCGCTGAAAGGCGACAGAAAGCCGATCGAGGCACCGGCTTCGACGCAGCCCACCAACAGGCGGGTAAATTCGGATAGCGCGCCCCTCGATTCGGCAGGATCCAGTAGGCGAACCGTCACCGACATGGCTAGCCCGCCCGCTCTGCCGCTTCGGCCTGACCCTGCTCCCACTTGCCCCGGAAATCCCGCCGGAAGGCCTCGAATTCCCCCGCCGCAATCGCGGTCCGCATGCGCGCCGTCAGGTGCTGGAAGTAGGCGATATTATGCCAGGAGAGCAGCATGGCCGAGAGATATTCGCCGGACCGGAAGAGATGGTGGAGATAGGCTTTTGAATAATCCCGGCTGGCCGGACAATCGATCTCCGGATTGAGCGGGCTGTCATCCTCGGCGAATTCGGCGCGCTTGATATTGATCGGGCCATGATCCGACCAGGCCTGGCCATGCCGGCCCGAGCGGGTCGGCAGGACGCAGTCAAACATGTCGACACCGCGGGCAACGGCCTCCACCAGGTCGATCGGCTTGCCGACGCCCATCAGATAACGTGGGCGTTCCGTGGGCAGGTGCGGCGTCGTGAAGTCGAGCACGTCGCACATTTTCTCAAAGCCCTCACCCACCGCCAGGCCGCCAATGGCATAGCCGTCATAGCCGGTCTCGATCAGGCGCTCGGCGCTCTCGCGGCGCAGGTTTTCAAACACCGAACCCTGGACAATGCCGAACAGGGCCTGATCGTCGCGCGTGCCAAAGGCCGCCTTGGAGCGCTGCCCCCAGCGGATGGAGAGCTCCATACTGGTGCGCGCTTCGGCTTCGGAACAGCCAAAGGGCGTGCATTCGTCCAGCTGCATGGAGATGTCGGCACCCAAGAGATCGGCCTGGATCTCGATCGAGCGCTCGGGCGTGAGATTGTACTCGGACCCGTCGATATGGGAGCGGAACTTCACCCCCTCCTCGGTCATCTTGCGCAGCTTGGACAGGGACCAGACCTGGAAGCCGCCACTATCGGTCAGCATCGGGCCCTGCCAGGTAGAAAACTTGTGCAGCCCTCCAAGGCGTTTCACCCGCTCGGCACCGGGGCGCAGCATCAAGTGATAGGTATTGCCCAGGATGATGTCGGCGCCGGTCTCCCGGACCTGGTCCATATAGAGCGCCTTCACGGTCGCCGCCGTACCCACGGGCATGAAGGCCGGCGTGCGGATATCGCCGCGCGTGGTCTTCAGGACGCCGGTGCGGGCGGCACCGTCTGTCGCGTGGATCTCGTAGGGAAAGCTGGTCATGTGCGGCGCTCCAGGAGGCAGGCATCGCCATAGGAATAGAAACGATACTCCGCCTCGATGGCATGCGCATAGGCACGCTGCATGACATTGAGGCCGGACAGCGCGCTGACCAGCATGAAGAGGGTTGATTTCGGCAGATGGAAATTCGTCATCAACAAGTCGGTGATGGCAAAGTCCGATCCCGGTGTGATGAAGATATCGGTGTCGCGACTGCCGGCCCGGATCACGCCCGGCCCGCTCGCCAGGCTCTCAATCGTCCGCAGCGCGGTGGTCCCGACCGGGATGACGCGGCGTCCTTCGGCCTTGGCGGCATTGATGGCTGCTGCCGCATCGGCCGGGACCGTGCACCATTCCGAATGCATCTGGTGGTCGTCTGTATCATCGGACTTCACCGGCAGGAAAGTCCCCGCCCCGACATGCAGGGTGACGCGGGTCTGCTCGACCCCGCGCGCCTCGAGCGCCGCCATCAGTTCCGGCGTGAAATGAAGGCCGGCGGTCGGCGCGGCAACGGATCCTTCATGGGTCGCAAACAGGGTCTGATAGTCCGCCTCGTCCTGCGCATCGACCCCGCGCTTGCGGGCGATATAGGGTGGCAATGGCATCTCGCCCGCCACGGCAATGGCGGCATCGAGCGCCGGACCGGTCGCATTGAAGACCAGGCGGACATCACCGCCCTCGGACTTGCCGGTCACCTCGGCTTCGAGCGTCTCGCCGAAAGCAATCCTGTCGCCGGTGCGCAAGCGCTTGGCAGGGCGCACAAAGGCGCGCCAGGCCGAGGCGTCGATGCGCTTGTGCAGATTGACCTCGACCTCGACCGGTCCACCGCCACCCACCGCCCGGGCCGGACGCACGCCCTTGAGCGCGGCCGGGATGACGCGGGTGTCGTTGAACACCATGAGATCGCCGCGCTGGAGGAGGTCCGGCAGGTCGCGCACACCGCGATCGGAGAAGACGCCATTGGACGCAACATGAAGCATCCGCGCCGCGTCACGCGGGCGGGCGGGCCGCAGGGCGATCCGCTCCTCGGGGAGGTGGAAGTCAAAGTCGGAAACACGCATGGCTGCGGGGTCTATATTCGGACACACGCCTTCGCAATCTTTGGCGTGTAGAAAGCCTGTTATTCCATCCGGCCCACACTCCGAGTTCACACCGTGCGTCACACGATCTCCGCTGTCCTGGCCTCATGCGCCGTCCTCGGCCTCGCCGCCTTCATCACCCTGGCGCCGGTCTGGCGGGGTTTTGATGCCTGGCGCCAGATCTGGCCGCTGGTCATGGTCTTCGCGGCTGGCGTGACGATCGCCTCCCTGCGCAATCGCCATCGCTTTGTCCCGGTCCTGCTCGCGCTCGGCTGCCTGGCGATCGCACTGCCTGCAGCGCCGGAATGGATGCGGCGCCTCTCGAGCTCGGCCCCGGCCGCCCCGGTGATGCTGGATGAGCGCCAGGAAGTCACAGTCATGACGCAGAATCTCTGGGGGCTGAGCCGCAATCCGGTCGGTGTGCCCGATAGGGTTGCTGACATGGCGCCCGATATTCTCGCCCTGCAGGAAGCGACCCGGCATGCCAAGCCCGTGATTGATACCCTCGAGGCGCGCTTTGCCCATATTGCCCGCTGCCGCTCGACACGGGTCCTGTCACGCCTGCCCATCCTGGACAGTGGCTGTGTGCGTCATCCGCCGGAGATTTCCTTCGTGAATGCCGTGCCCTGTGACTGGGAGTTGCCGCCCGCGGTCTGGGCCCGGATCGCGCTGCCGGACGGGCGCGAGGCGGTCATTGTCTCCGTCCACCTGACCTGGCCCTTCCCCAGCGCTGCCCAGGACTGCCAGCGCCGCAATCTGGCCCGCGCGCTCGCCGGTGAACCGCAAGACACGCTGATCGTGATGGGGGATTTCAACGCCGCCGCGCCGTCACGGGCCCTGGCGCGGATAGAGCGTGACCTCGATCTGGAGCGACGCTCGATAGCCCTGCCCACCTGGCCATCGGAAGGCCTGTTCAGCGCCGATCCGTCAGCCGGTTTCCTCGTCCCGCCCATGCTGGTCGGGATTGATCACATCTTTGCCGGGGAGGCCTGGGAGACAGTCTGGATCGAGGCTGGACCCAATACCGGATCCGACCATCGGCCACTGGTGGCGCGCCTGCGGCTGACCGGCGGCTAGTCGTGAGACCAGTTCTCCGGATCGTCCGATGTATTCGGTGACAGGCCCAGCGCCTCGCCCGCCGGATTGACGCCCAGCCCCAGCACGGTGCGATTGGCATAGGCGAAATAGGCCGTGACCTGGTTGATCTCGAGAATTTCACCATCGTCGAAACCGGCATCGCGCAGGGCGATGACATGTTGTTCGATCAGCGTGTGCGGTGCGCGCGTGAGAAGTTCCGCATACCGCAGACCGGCCAGCTCACGTCCCGCAAAGGCGCGTTCGGGAATGCCGCTATCGATGGCATCGCGGATTTGCGCGGCGCGCTCGTCATTGGCCAGCAGGCGCTTGAGCCCGGCAAAGTGATGCTCGACGCAATAGGCGCACTTGTTCAGCGATGAGACCCAGGTGCCGATGGCTTCCAGATAGGCCTTGTCGAGCGCATTGCCGTAATGGTGGAGCGCGGCCTTGTAGAGGGCCATATGACCTTCCAGCGTGTGCGGACGCAGGGAGTGGGCGGAGAGGATATTGTCGATCTGACCAGTCTTGCCGGCGACCCGGTCATAGATAGCCGAAAGGCGGCCATCGGCCGCCTTTCGATCAAGTGTCTTTATCCAGCTCAAGGCCCTAGGCCTCGATGACCGAGGCCTTGATGATCTTGCCCGGATTGGCCGGCGGCTCGCCCTTGGGCAG
>NZ_CAJQOO010000171.1 GCF_905480005.1 uncultured Maricaulis sp. | reverse complement strand
TTTCTTTCAGACGGCGAGGCGCAGACCGCTGAATACCGAAAATTCTGGGAAGACTTGCGCGCCGGCATTCTCCATTCCGAAGAGTTCAGCCGCATCCGCAAGGATGGCGAGACGGTCTGGATCCAGGCGACCTATAACCCGGTGAAGGATCGCACTGGCAAAGTCGTGCGCATTGTAAAGCTGGCAGCCGACGTCACGGTCAATCGCGTGCGCCGCTTTAACTACCAGAGCACAATGGACGCCATCGAGTGCTCCCAGGCCCTCATTCGTTTCGATATGCAGGGCAATATAATCTCCGCGAACGAGGTTTTTGGCGAGGCGATGGGCTATTCGACCACCGAGGTCGTGGGCAAGCACCACTCGATGTTCTGCGACCCGGAAATGGTCAAGAGCTCTGCCTATAAGGCATTCTGGGACCAGTTGAGGACCGGCAAGTTCGAGGCCGGCGAGTTCAAGCGCTTCCGCAAGGATGGTAGCGAAATCTGGCTGCAGGCGACCTACAACCCCGTCATCGGCTTCGACGGCAACCCGACCAGTGTCGTCAAGCTGGCGATCGATGTCACCGCCTCGGTGAAGGCCCGTCTTCGCCGCAGCGAAGTGCGCGACCAGGTCGGCCGGGGGCTGGAATCAGTCACTCGCAATATCGCCGATGCCGGCCAGAAGACCGATCAGGCGTCCAACGCCTCCGGCAAGGCGGCCAGCATGGTGCAAAGCGTTGCCGCTGCCGCCGAAGAATTGTCCGCTTCCTTCCAGGAAGTCGGCCAGCAGGTCACCGGCGCGGTGGATGTGGCTCAGCAAGCCGTAACCGAGACACGGCAGACCGCTGAGGTCATGGACTCCCTGTCGACGGCGGCCCAGTCGATCGGACAGGTCGTCGAATTGATCAATTCAATCGCCGAGCAGACCAATCTTCTCGCGCTCAACGCGACCATCGAGGCGGCGCGAGCGGGTGAAGCCGGCAAGGGCTTCGCGGTGGTGGCCTCGGAGGTCAAGAATCTTGCAGGACAGACCGCCAATGCCATTGGCAACATCACCGAGCAGATCGCCGCTGTTCAGAACAATACGGCTGGCGCGGTCGATGCCATCACCCGGATCGGGAGCGTGATCGGTCAGATCGAGGAGATTGCCTCAGGCATTTCCGCCGCCGTTGAAGAACAGGTCGCCGTGACCCGCGACATCAGCGCCAATATGGGTGAAGCGGCCACCGACGTGTCTCACGTGTCTGAAGCGATGGCCGACATTGCCCGTGGCAATGAAGCGCTGCAGGCCTCCGCGGATGAAATCTCGCTCGCGGCGCAATCGCTCAACGAGCAGGCGGCGTGACCCTGTGACCTAGAGGATCGGCACCAGGATCAGCAGTAATGCGGCGAGCGTGAACGCGGCGGCATAGCCGATTATCTGGACCGGGAGGCGCAGGAGTGCGCCCCACCAGCTTGATCCGTAGAATTGCCGGTCGCTGATCCAGAACAGGAAGAGCTGGGCGCCTTGCGCGCCGATCGCGATTGCGATCACGGCAGCATTGCCCTGGCTGCCCAGTGTGTGGGTAAGCAGCAGGGTCAGCGCAAAGCCGGGCAGCAGGATCGCATGCAGATAGAGCGAGAGGATGACATGCTCTATCAGCTTGCGGCGCGGATGAACGGCGAAATTGATCAGGGCGAGTGCGATCACCATCAGGATCACGGCCTGGGCCGCCGCCGCACCGGAGCGGGCCTCGAAGCCGGCGGGATCGCTCACGGCCTCGACAGCGAGCAGTCCGATCATCGGCGGCATGCCGACGGACGCCAGCGCCTCATGCATGCAGGCTTCGGTCTCGGCATTGACCAGGCGCGCGTCGGATGTCGCACCGGTCTGCATGAGCGTGATCGAGAAATTCGTATCGACCGCGTAGACCAGCTGGCCTTCGGCGGTCAATTCGTCGGGACCCGGCATCACCCCGCAGGCGCGCATGCCGGGCTCGCCGCCCGGCGATGCTCGCGCCGCTTCGATCCGTTCCCGGCGCTCGGCCTGCGCGGCCGGGTCCTGATTGCGAACGGTTTCGGCGCTGGGGCTGGCATCGACTGCGATCACCCTGATGCCGCCCAGGCTCATCGCCGTGAAGAAGGCGAGGCTCACCAGCAAATACAGCCGGATCGGCGGCGTCCAGCGCGCCCGCTGACCATCGGCATAGGCGCGAGCCAGCGTGCCGGGCCTGGAGAAGAGGGCTCTCAGGGTCGACAGGAAGCGGCCATCCCAGACGAAGATATCGCCGATCGTGTCGGTCGCGAGGACCAGGATGGGGCGGCGGATCTCCGTGCTCGACTGACCGCATTGGCCGCAAAAGGGCCCGTCAAGCGCCTGGCCACAATTGGCGCAGGCCTCAGCCGGCGCGGCGTCGTTTCCGAATGTCTCTGACTTGGTCATGATCGGCCCCCGGCGCCCATCTAAGCGGGCGACGTGCCGGGGCGCAATGTCTTCACTCGGCACACAGGCGGCGACGATCTGACAGACCGGATTTGCGCCATCCGGAATCGCGCTAGCAAGGCGCCATGTCCAAGCTCTATTTCACCTATTCCGCCATGAATGCCGGCAAGTCGGCCATCCTCCTGCAGGCGGCGCACAATTATGGCGAGCGCGGCATGGAGGTCATGTTGTGGACCTCGGCCCATCATGCCGACACGCCCGACGCGCCGATGGGCGCGATCGAGTCGCGGATCGGCCTGCGCGCCCCGGCGCACATTTTCGGCGCGCACACAGACCTCTTCACGGCCATTGCCGCCCGTCAGGGCGAGGGCAAGCTGGGCGCCATCTTCCTCGACGAGGCGCAATTCCTCACCGCCGACCAGGTCCGGGCCCTGGCCCGCATCGTCGATCAGCTCGACCTGCCTGTTCTCTGTTATGGCTTGCGCACGGATTTTCGCGGCGCGCTCTTCCCCGGCTCGGCCGAACTCCTCGCCCTTGCCGACCATTTGCGCGAGGTCCGCACCATCTGCCATTGCGGCCGCAAGGCGACCATGAATCTGCGCCGCCAGGCCGATGGCAGCGCCATCGCCGTGGGCGAGCAGGTTGCGGTGGAGAAGTCGGACTATGTCTCGCTCTGCCGGAAGCATTTCTTTGAAGCGCTGGCGGGCGGGTGAGGGAAGGTTGGTGCGGTTTGGGGACAGGTTCGTTTAGCGCGCCGCGCTAAATATGCCTGTCCCCTTTTGCGCGTCCCGCGCCTATAGCGCAAACCCCACCATGAACCGCTTGCCGAGATCCCGCCGTATCCGGTTCTTCAGGTCAAGGGCGCGTACGCGCCGCTTCGCGGTTTCACCCTTGAGCTGAAGAACCGGATACGGCCTGCTGGCTGACAAGCGGTCTATGGATAGCTCCGCACCATGTGCGCATGTGCGCATGTGCGCGGATACGGCCTGAAGGCTGTCGAACACGGGTCAGAGGCTGGCCGGCCAGTGCCGTCAACCACAGGGTATCAGGCACGGCTGGTCCAGGTGGTCGCAGGACCGGACCGTCCCCCGCGAGGCGGGAGACGGCCTGTTTCCATCAGCCGACAGACTCAGCCCATCGTGAAGACGTTCAACTTGTTCCCGTCCGGATCGCGGAAATAGCCGGCGTAGAAAGTGTCGCCGCGCGGGCCGGCGGGGCCTTCACAGGTGGCGCCGAGCTCTTCGACGGCCATCTTGTAGACCTTGTCGACCTGTTCCTTGCTGTCGGCCTGGAAGGCCGCCATGACGCCATTGCCGATGGTGGCCGGTTCGCCATTGAAGGGTTTGGTCAGGCCGATGCCGGCGCCGCCACCGGGCTTGCCCCAGGCGATGAAATTCTCGTCGCCCATCATCCGGCCAACGCCGAATTCGGCGCACAGCTTGTCGTAGAAGGCGGCGGCCTTTTCCAGGTCATTGGTTCCCAGTGTCACATATCCAAGCATTGCGGTGTTCCCTCTATGTTCCGATGCGTTCACCCTACACGAAAACCGGGCATGTGCGAGTCCGGATCGGGTCTCTCCTGACAGGACGGGGGGCGTAGCCGGGCGGCTGACTGCCGGCGGTGATGGGTGCAGGCATGCGCGTCCGGCTCCGCGCGCGTTCGCGCCGGAGGTGGGAGGAAGCGGGATGCCGGCGGACACCGGGGTGTCCGTGCGGCTGGTCTGCGGTGTCCGTGGTGTCCTCGGCATCCCGCTTGCGTAGTTTTCCCGGACGCTCTCGCCCCCGATTCCAATGCGCCAGGTAGATGGGGTCGGTCGTTTAGTGCCCCGCGACCTGGTCGCACGCCCTGCCGGAGCATCGGGATGTCATCCCCGAGGCGCGGACAGGCTCCGCAAGTTCCCGGGCACAAGTGACTGAGCTCGTGCCTCCCGTCCCGAAAAC
>NZ_CAJQOO010000170.1 GCF_905480005.1 uncultured Maricaulis sp. | reverse complement strand
ATAATTTTGAATACAAAATCTTTTGAATCCGTCGCGTCTACCAATTCCGCCACAGGGGCCCTGTGATCGCCGTCCGGGCCTGCATGGGCAGGCTGTGCGGAGCGGGGAAAATCGGAGGCGCAAGCTGCCCATCCGCCCGCGCCCTGTCAACAACCCATTCCGCTTGGAGAGGCCTGCGGCTGTCGCTAGTCTGCCGCCCGATCAGGGATGAAAGCATCAATGAGCGAAACACACGCAGAGCGCGGCCTCATCGGGACGCTGGAAGAGATCGCGGACACGGCGCCGGATGAGGGGCTGAGCCTGGGTGAGTTTGTCGATGCGCTGGGCGAACAGGCCTTTGGCGTGATCCTGTTCGCCATGGCCCTGCCGGTCTGCATTCCCTTTCTCTACGGCGTGCCGCAAGTCATGGCCCTGCCCATGATGGCGATCTCGGCGCAGATGATGCTGGGCCGTCCGGAGCCCTGGCTGCCCGGCAGTTTCAAGGCGCGGCGGATCGAAAAGGCCGGGCTGGCGCGAATGGCCCGCGGCGGCCGCAAATGGTTCGGCTGGCTGGAAGCGCTGGCGCGGCCCCGCCTGGTCGCCCTGGCCGGCCCGACCGCGGAACGCCTGGTCGGTGGCATTTTCGTGCTGTTCTGCGCCTCGGTCCTGGTACCCCTGCCCCTGACCAATTCCACGCCGGGGATTGCATTGGTGATTGCGTCCCTGGGCCTTCTCACCCGCGACGGGCTTCTCGTCCTGGCCGGACTTGTTCTCGGACTCGCCTGGATCCTTCTGCTGATAACATTGTTTTCATTCTTCGGCGGGGCAGCGGCTGATGTATTGAAGGACTTCATCCGGTCGCTGATCTGACGTGCCGGTCTGCAATCTGTGTGCGCATTGGTCGCGGTGCGCGTGGGAGGTGATGCCGTAATGTTGCGTTTCATGAACCCGGTCCTGTCCCAGTTTCCACTGACACGCTGGCCGCTCCTGCTGGCCGGGGGCTCCCTGTTGCTGATGCTGGGCGCCTGGGGGTTTGAATATATCGGCGGCTATCCACCCTGTGCCCTGTGCTACGATCAGCGCCATATCCACATGACAGTGATCGGCCTGGGTCTCGTCTTCGGCCTCGCCCTGATCCTGCGTCCGGCCCTAGCGAAAGCGGCCCCCTGGATGATCTTCGTGATCGCCGCGGTCTTGATCTATTCGGCCGGTTTTGCAGGCTGGCATGCCGGCGTCGAATATGGCTGGTGGCCCGGCCCCGAGACCTGCACCACGACCGGCGGGACGCCACAGATTGACATGTCCTGTCTGATCGACCCGGAACGCGCCTGCCCGCCCGTCGTCCTGTGCGATGAGGCCGCCTGGACGATGCTCGGCATTTCCATGGCCGGTTTCAATGCGCTGATCTCGGCTGGCATGGCGGGTGTCGCCGTCCTGATCGGCCTGAAAGGGCTGAAATCATGAGCAAGGCCGACACAGGCTTCGTCCCGCCCCTGCCCGGCAAGCGCCGCAATAGCCGCCGGGTGGAGGAAATGGTGCGCGTCGATCATGCGGGCGAGTACGGCGCCGTCGCGATCTACCAGGGTCAGCGCGCGATCTTCAAAGGCTTGCCGCACAAGGCGCGGATCGCCCGGCAGCTGGAAGAAATGGAAGCGGATGAACAGCATCATCTCGACACATTCGACCGGCTGATCTTCGAACGCGGCACCCGCCCGACCGCCCTCGCCCCGATCTGGGATGTGGCCGGCCACGCGCTGGGCGCTGCCACGGCATTGATGGGCGAGAAGGCTGCCCATGCCTGTACCGAAGCCGTCGAGAGCGTGATCGAAAAGCATTATGCCGGCCAGATCGAGGAACTCCACGCCATGGGCGAGGCGGAACTGGCGGCCCTGTTCACGAAATTCCGCGAGGAAGAGCTTGAGCACCGCGACCTCGCCATCGAGGAAGGCGCCAGACAGGCGCCGGGCTATGCCCTGCTCTCCAAGGCCATCGAGGCTGGCTGCCGGGTCGCCATCAAGGTCTCGGAACGGATCTGAACCGGCGACCGGATCGGGATCTGTCAGCCTGCGACTCGCCTTCAACACACTGACGGCATGTTGTGCCCGCCCGGGCATCGCGCCGCGGCCTCGCATCCCGATCGACCCTGTCGACCCTGTGGACCGTCGAGCGCCGGATTCAGGATAAAAAATACACCGACGATGGCCGATGAATTGCACAAAGCAACGGGTTGTTAAGACTGACTGCGAAATATGCGTGACGGGAAGTCCACGCACAGGAATCAGCAATGTTCAACAGACTCAACCTGTCCTTGAAGTTCGGCCTCATCAGCATGGCTGGTTGTTTGTCCCTGGGCATTGCCCTTGGCGTCGCAGCCTCGATCCAGGGCGGAAATGCCGCGCGCGAGGCGACCGAACAACGGTTGAGTGCGATCGCGCTGGAACGAGAAAACGCGCTGGTCGACTATATGGAGCAGATCGGAGACGATCTGCGCACGACCGCGACCAACCCCAATACAGTCACGGCGTTGGCGGACTTCCACGACGGCTTCGACGCGCTGAACGGCGCTCCGGCCCAGCGCCTTCAACAGCTCTATATCGAGGACAATCCCAACCCGACCGGACAGAAGGAAAATCTCGACCAGGCGCCGGACGGCAGCCGTTACAGCCAGGCGCATGGTCGCCACCACCCATGGTTCCGGCAGCTCCTGCGCGCACGCGGCTATTACGACATTTTCCTCTTCGACGGGGATGGCAATCTGGTCTACACGGTCTTCAAGGAACTCGACTACGCGACCAATCTGAACACGGGTCCCTATCGCGACACGGATCTCGGCAACGCCTTCCGCGCGGCCATGGCCGGCGGCGATTCCGAAACCCATTTCTTTGACTTCCAACCCTATGCGCCCAGTCACGGTGCGCCGGCCAGCTTCATCGCGACGCCAGTCCTTGACGCCTCTGGTGCGCGCGTAGGCGCCCTTGTCTTCCAGATGCCGATCGACCGGCTCAACCACGTGATGGGGTCCGAAACCGGTCTGCTTGAGACAGGCGACGCCTATGCGTTCGGCGCCGATGGCCTGATGCGCACTGCGCCGCGGTTCGGCAGCGCGGACTCCATTCTGACCGACGCAGTTCCGTCCGGCCTGCTGGACGCTGCCGCGACCGGCGAAGCGCTGTTCGCGCGGATGCGTGGTTTTCATGATGAGGACAGCTATCTCTTCCTGGCCCCAACAGATGTCGCCGGAGTCCGGTGGAATTTGGTGGTCTCGCAGAGTGTCGATGAAGCCCTGGCCGCATCGCGCCAGACCCAGCTGATCAGCTTCCTTTTGACCGCTGGGCTGACAGTGCTGATTGGTCTTGCAGGCCTGTTCATGGCCAATCGCATCGCCCAACCCATCCGGCGCATCACGGATATCACGGCTCGTATCGGGGGCGGTGATCTGGATCAGGATGTCCCCTCCCAGTCCGCCGGCGACGAAGTGGGCGAACTCGCCCGCACGGTGGAGACCTTCCGTCTCGCCCTGGTCGAAAAGCGCGAATTGGACACGCACCAAGCCGATATCGATGCCTCGAATGCGAAGCGCCAGGAGAAGTTGGAAGTCCTGATTTCCGGCTTCCAGCGCACGATCGCGGGCATCGCCGGAACCGTCTCCAATTCGGCGACCGAGTTTACCGCGACGGCCAATGCGCTGACGCAAATGTCGAGCACCACCACGCATCAGGCCCAGTCTGCTTCACACTCAGCCGCCTCCGCGACCGGCAATGTCGAATCCGTCGCTGCAGCGACGGAAGAAATGACAGCCACGGTTGCCGAGATTGGTCGCCGGGCCGCACAGTCGACCTCCGCCGCCGCAACCGCCGAACAGGAGGCCAATCGCACCGTCAGCGAAGTCCAGGACCTGTCGCGCGCCGCACAGCGGATCGGCGATGTTATCGCGCTGATCCAGCAGATCGCCGAGCAAACCAATCTGCTCGCCCTCAACGCGACGATTGAGGCCGCCCGCGCAGGCGAAGCCGGCAAGGGTTTCGCCATCGTGGCCCAGGAGGTCAAACAGCTCGCATCGCAGACCGATGCCGCGACGGGTGAGATTGCAGAGCAAATTCACTCCATCCAGGCCGCTACCGAGACTTCGGCCAACGCCATCAACAGCGTCGCTGGGGCGATCGGCGACCTCAACGAGATTGCGACCTCGATCGCCGGCGCGGTCGAAGAGCAGACTGCCGCGACCCGCGAGATTGCCGGGAACATCCAGACCGCCGCCTCCAGCACGCGTTCGGTCTCGAACGACATCTCCGATGTCGCCCGCGCCATCGAAGACGCATCCGCCTCGGCCACTCAGGTTCTGGGTGCCTCCGAGGAGTTGAGCGGCCTCGCCGAAATGTTGGACCGGGAAGTCAACGTCTTCCTTAATGGCGTGCGCGCCGCCTGACCTGGAGTAACCATCATGAAATCATACATCACACCCCTTCTCGGCCTGGCGACGGCCGCGGTCCTTTCGAGCACGGCCAGCGCCCAGGAAGTCGACTTCAGCGCCACAGTAGCGAGCGATTATGTCTTTCGAGGCGTAACCCAGACCGATGGCGATGCGGCACTGCAGCTCGGTGCCGACGTCTCCATGGGCGACTTCTATGTCGGCGTCTGGGGCTCGAATGTCGATTTTGGTGACGGCACCGATGTCGAAATGGATGTCTATGCCGGCTACGCTCCGAGCGTGGCGGGTTTCGACCTCGATTTCGGCTGGATCCGCTACACCTATCCCGGCGCGCCCAGCGCTTCGGGCAACCAGGATTTCGACGAATTCTACGCAGCGGTCGGGCGCAGTTATGGCGATCTGAGCTGGGACGCGAAATGGTCCTGGAGCGACGACTTCTACCTTGAGACTGGCAGCGCCAGCTATCTCGAGGCTGGCATTGCCTGGGCCTTGTCCGACGCGGTGAGCCTGGATGCGCGTTACGGCACCAGCCAGTTCGATGACCTGGTTGGCGCGGACTATGAGGACTGGCAGCTGGGCGTCAGCTGGCAAACCGGCCCGGTTTCGCTGGGTGCGCGCTGGCATGACAGCGATATCGATGACAGCCGCTTCGTCGCCTCGATCAGCTACAGCCTGACCCGCAACTAGCGAGCAATGATGTCTGCGGGTTCAGGCCCGCAGACATTCCAGCCGCCTCAGACCAAGGTGATCAGGTCGCCGATCTTGGCCACCTCGAAGATTTGTGCGACCGCACCATGCGATCCGGAAATCCGGAATTCGATCCCAGCCTTGCCCAGTCGATCATTGGCCAGGATCAGCATGCCGATCCCCGCCGAATCGATTGCGGGAACACCGGAAAGATCATACTCGACCGACGTCGCGCCGGAGCCTTCCAACTGCTCGAGCAAGGCCTTGTTCGGCTCAAACTCGTCCATCGTCCAGACGCCGGTGAAGCTCACCCGGGTCGAGTCGCCAGTCTGGTTCGTTTCGCGATGCATTCTGATCTCCTTGACGACAAGAAGTCGCATTCTGAATCAGATTTGCCAGGTTTGGCAATCCCGATCTCAGCGCTCCAGTTCAATGTCCCAATAAAGATAGTCCAGCCAACTCTCATGCAGGAATTTCGGCGGGAATTTGCGGCCCTGGGCCTGTAGTTCATGCAGGGAGGGTCGTTGCGGCGGGCGGGGCAGCGGCATGCGCGCTTCGCGCGGCGTGCGACCGCCCTTCTTCAGATTGCACGGCCCGCAGGCGGCGACGATGTTTTCCCAGCTGGTCTTGCCGCCGGCGCGACGCGGGATGACATGATCAAAGGTCAGCTGGTCGACGCCATGCTTGCCGCAATAGACGCATTTGAACCCGTCGCGGAGCCAGACATTGTATCGGGTAAAGGCGGGCGTGCGGTTCTGGTGGACATAGTCCCGCAGGGCGACGACCGAAGGCACGTGCATCTCGAAGCTGGGCGAATGCACGACCTCGGCATAATGCGAAATCACGGCCACCCGTTCGAGGAAGACATTCTTGATCGCTTCCTGCCAGGGCCAGGTCGACAGGGGCCAATAGCTCAGGGGCTGATAGTCCGCATTCAGGACCAGACAGGGCCATCCCTGCGGCGCCCGATCAAGCACCTGCATGGCGACCTCCCCCGCTGCGACAGGCCTGCCCCCATGGGGTGAGCCCGACCGGGAGGGGGTGGGTATTCCGGACCACAGTCCTGAAAGCACACCTCCCATCGCGCGCAAGATGCGGATTCGCTTCGGCGAATCATTTCACATCCCACGCTCAATCGAAGGTTACCCCTGTTCGCGTGTCAGTCCTATGACGGGGCCAAAAAACCTCGATGACGACAACAGGGTGTGGCTCAGCGGTAACGCCCGGACAGGGCATTGCCGATGAATTGCCGGCCGATATCCAGCCCGTCCTCGCCAATCGAGTGCGGCAGGCCCTGGGAGATATGCCATTGCGCGCCATGACCCGCAGCGGCGAGGTTTTCCAGTGCGTCGAACATGAAGCCCAGCGGCAGGACGTCGTCCTGGTCGCCATGGACCAGCATGATCGGCGGCCTGGAGCGCATTTCCTCTTTCAGGCGCCCGCCACCGGGAAGGGCGCCGGAAAAGCCCATAATCCCGGCCACGGGCCTTTCCCGTCGCAAACCGGTCGCCAGCGACAGCATGGTTCCCTGCGAGAAGCCGCACAGCACGAGATCGCTCTCGGTCAGGCCGTAGCGGGTCAGTTCCTGATCGATGAAAGCGTCGACAAGGGGCCAGGC
>NZ_CAJQOO010000169.1 GCF_905480005.1 uncultured Maricaulis sp. | reverse complement strand
AGGCGATCATGGCCGAAAGCGTTGTCTCGGCTCGTGAGCCGCCCTGAAACAGGCCCCGGGCGATCGGTGCGGCGCAGTTCACGCACACGCCCAAGGGCGCCCCGATGACCATCCCGTAGAAGGAATTGGCGAATCTTCCCTTGAAGTTACGCCGCCGGAAATAGCCCAGCAGGGTGAGAAAGGCGGCGCCGAAGAGCCAGCCGAACATCATCCCCTTCTTGTTCGTATTGATCCAGTTGACGGTTGAGACGGCAACACGCTCAACCACCGGGGCTGCCGGATCCAGCGCGATCAGAGCCTCGAATCCGAGCGGGTCCTCGAGCTGAATAGCCCCGCCCATCATGGCCTTCTCGTCGAGTGACGGGTAGCGAGATGTCGTCCAGAAAACCGTCGCGAGCGCAGCCATAACGAGGGCCGCCATTGCGAGGCGTTTCCATTGATCCATGCGGATCAGCCCAGACGCCAGCATCACATTCCCCCCCCCGACGGACACGTGAGGTTCTGTAGCCTATCTTCGCCAAACGCAACCCAGAGGAAGGGGCGGTCCGAGGCGGTTTCGAACTCGGCGAGGCCGACCAATTCATGCCGGCGACCGGCCCCGTCAAAGACCGAGGCCCGCAGCGAGACCCGCATGCCGTCAATCCGGGTATCCGGGCCGAAACGCGCTGAATCACGTGCCGGTGCCAGAGTACCTCCCAAAACGGTCAGATAGGTCGCCGCGCAGGCATATTGCCGGGGCGTCAGGCCGAGTACATGGCGCAGTTCCTCGACCGAGGCGAAGGCGCGGTTTTGCGGCGCATCGTCAGGACGCGCGGTATACGCCGCGCGCTCGGCACCGCGCGCACGCACATCATCGTCCACATCGCGCCAGTCCAGGATCCGGTCGGCCATTGTCTCCGCCGCAACCTGGCTCTCGCCCAGACGGACGAATAGCGCGGTCAGCTGCTCCTCATTCGCCATGTTCAGATCGATCAAACGCTGACCCGGTCCGGCCTGAACCGACACCACATACTCACCCAGCTGGACCTCGACCGGCAGGGCCGCGACATGGCTACGACCGATCTGGGCAATGTCATAGGCAACGACATCCAGCGCCGAGCGCAATGCCGCCTCACGCTCCAGGCCGTCACGCTCGACCGCTGCAAGCCGCAGGCGCGTATGCGTCATGGACGTGATCGTGAGCAGAACCGCCGCCAGAAACAGCGATAGCCACAGAACGAAAATCAGCGCCGAACCGCGCTCGCGGTCGAGCGAAGCGCGGGCGGTCGGATACGGTGTCAATTGTCGAAGAGGCCGGGCTGTCTGGCCTCCAGGGCTTCAAACTGGCGCCGCACATGCGTGAGGGCGCTCCCGACATCATCATCAGTCCAGATGATGCGGGGTGTCAGGAAAATGACCAGTTCGCTGCGCTGACTGGACATGGCGCGATTGCGGAACAGATTGCCGACGCCCGGAATGTCCCCGAGAAGGGGCGTGCGCGATTCATTGTCCGAGGTTGTTTCCCGGATCAGCCCGCCGAGCGCGATGGTATTCGAGCTCCGCACCGAGACCGTACTCGAGAATTCGAGCTTCTGGATGGTCGGCGAGTCGATGCCCGACGTTGTCGTCGGGCGCACGCTCGAGACTTCCTGATTGACCTCAAGCACCACCATGCCATTGGCATTGATCCGCGGCGTGACCTGCAGGATCACCCCGGTCTCCCGCAACTCGACGGACGACACGATCGGCGCATTGCTTTCGGTCACCGAGGTCGCGGTTTGGGTCACGATCGGCACTTCATCACCAACCTGGAGATGCGCCGTCTGATTGTTCTGGACCATGATGGAAGGCGCCGAGAGCACCGTCACATCCGTGATCGACCGCAGCGCGCTGAGCGTCGCCGTCAGGTCTGTTCCGGAGAAGGCATAGTTGAACCCCGGGAAGACCGGCGCCGTCGAGCCCGTGTTGGAATCCGAGAATTGCAGGCTTGATGTCTGGTTCGATCCGGCATTCTCGAAGTACCAACGAACGCCGAAATCAAGGCCATCCTCCAGGCGAACTTCGGCGATGGTCGCTTCGATGAGCACCTGCGGCGGCATGACATCCATGCGCTGAACCAGATCGAGGATCTCGCGGTATTCCTGGTCCGTCGCCCGGATGATCAGGGCGTTATTGAGCTCGTCAGGGATAATGGTGAGCCGACTCTGCTCCTCACCCGGGGCGCTGGACTCACCGTGCGCGTCATCACCCTGGAAGCGCGGCTCGATCAATTGCCCGGTCCCGGTCTGGCCACCGGCAAAGGCGGCTGTGATTTGCGTGGCCAATGTGGAGGCGGGCGTGTTGCGAACCACATAGTAGCGCAATCGCCGCTCCGAGCCTGCCGATGGCCGGTCCAATCGCTCGATCCAGGCCTGCGCCTGCTCGAACTGGCTGCGGTCGCGTGCCGTCACCAGCAACATGTTGAGACGCGGCATGGCGATGGTCTGGATTGCATCAATCGACATACCGGTTCCGGACAGCACGGTATCGACTTCACTCTTCGCCGTTTCGGCCGAGACATAGCGCAGCTCGAACATGCCGAAGACACGATCGGTCAGGAACGGACGGTCAAACAGAATGGCCGCTCGCCGGGCTGCATCGACATCCGGACCCGGTCCCGCCAGAACCAGAACGCCCAGCGCATCGTGTGGCACGACCTCCACCCGGTCCGACAGGAAGGGGTCGATCAGCGACACAATCGCGCTCGGCGTCGTGTGGGTAACCGGCACGACACGACCGCCATAACCCAGCTCTGACGAGAGCCCTGTCAGTCCCGGACGCGCCATGTCCAGACGGGTCAGCAGATAACCCTCTGCGCGCTCGGCGAGCACGAGATTGGATTCGCCCAGCACCGTCTCGAGTGCCGCGAGTGCGGCACGGGCCGGCGCCGGCTCGGCAGATGTCAGCGATATACGACCGGAAACGCCATCGGCCACCATCACGGTCTGACCCAGCGCGTCGCCGACAATGGTTCGAACGACGTCGGCGACCGGCACATCGACGAAGTTCAGACGCAAGGTCCGATTGTCGAGGTCCGACCGGTTGGGTGACTGGCTGAGGCGGGATCCGTCGCGGGCGTCAAAATAGACCAAACGGTCCTGCTCGATGGGACCGGGCGTTTCCGCGTCGGCCGCCGGCGGCTGCGTACCCGGCGCACCGGGGCCGGTCGACGGCTGGACAGATTCGTCTGTTGGCAGGGTCGTGGCAGGGAAACGACCTGCGTGAATTCCAGCGGCATCCGGCATGAGCTGCGCGCACGCCTGCAGGGCGAGCAATAACCCCCCGCATACCAAACTGGATAAGACAAAACGCTGTGGCACGAACCCATCCCCTCGCCGATCAAGCTGGCGGTGACCCTAGCGCTACAAAGAGTGCAGCTCTAGCAAAACAATCTGCATTAGCGTTGAGCGCGCGACAGCGTCACGCGATCCTCGTCTCGCTCGAAGGTCGCTGCCTGCGGCGTCAACGATATCAGTGTATAATCTTCAAGGCTTCTTCCAAGTGAGATTGTGACCAGCCCGTCATCGCCGCGAAACAGACCCCAGCCGCCGGAATCCGCCTCCACAACCCCAACCAGTTCATACCGTGCCAATGGCCGCTGCGGCGCGGCGGCTCGGACCGGTGGTGCCGAACGGGGTTGCAGGGCTTGTGATACCGACGCCCGCCAACCCTCGCTGCGCGTGTTTTCCTCGGCCGCCACCGCTGGCGCAGCACTTGGGCGTGCGACCGGCCGCAGGGGCCAGGCACTGGCCCAAAGCGCGCCCGATATCAGCACAAGCGTTGCCGCAGCCGAGATCATGTTTGAGCCCGAACTCATTGCGGTGCTCCGATCAGATAAGGCTGACTGAATTCGAGGATGATTTCGGCATGTCCGGGCGCACCCGTCGCGACAAGGCTCATCTCGGCAACACGCAGCGGCCGGAATTGGGGATCGTCCAGAATGGAGAGCACGGTCTCGACGGGCGCGACACCCGCCCAGACAGCATGCAGTTCGCCGACCCGCTCGGTCACAACGCGTTCGCCCACACCGCTGGCCTGGTCGGTCGCCACTCCGGCCGCTTCAAGGTGAGACAGAAATGCGCCGAAGCGCTCGCTGAAGGCCTCACGACTGCGCGCCGGGTCGGACAATTCGGCGAGGGTCTCGGCCGACAATTGATGCGCCTGCATCCAGCGCGCGTCGACGGCATCCGCCTCGGCCAGGCTATCGGTCAACTGGCCAACATCGGCTCGGAGCGCTTCGCTGCGCGCCCAGCCGGTGATCGCCTGATGCGATGAAACCCAAACGAACACCACCACAAAGACAACAGGAAGAACCACCAGAATCCAGGCCAATATCGTCGACCAGGGACGGGAAAGGGTCAGCATGACCGCCCTCATGATTCCGACTCCGGATCCGTCGCACGACCCAGGGGAAGGAGGATTGAACCTAGCGCCGGATCTGCGGGCAGGACCCGAATGGCATCAGGGGGTTGAAGGTCCAGGCGCGCGATCGCGTCGGGCATGTCCGGATCCGTCATCGCATCCGCCAAACCATCCAGTAGATCACCAAGACCGATATAGGATTGCGCAAACAACAAGGCCGGCTCGACCTCTGCCCGCACAGACCGCTGAAGGCGAAGATCACGCGCCTCCGCAAGCAGGATGTCCCGCTGTGCCGCGATACGATCCGCCTGCCGCTCGAAGCGGTCCGACACGGCCGCAAGACAGATCAGCGCTGCAGCCGCAGCAAGCAGGGCCCCCACACCGGGGTTCTGCCAGAGCCGGGTTTCAGCGCCCGCTCTGGAATCAGCAAGAATGAGCGGCGACGCATCCGGCCGGTCGGCGACGACCTGCCACCGGTCCGACCGTTCACGGGCCAGGCGCGCGGCATTTTCGACCGTGTCCCGGTGCGCAACCGCGACATCCACAGTGATACGCACGCCATCACCCGGTCCGACGAGCGCATAGGCCAGCGCGGCGCGCTGCGGCGGCAAGGGGGAGTGCTGTTGCAGTCGCGCGCGAAGGGCGGCGTCACCGCGACGTGAGATGATCGCATTCACATCGACCCGCGTGCGGTAAATCTCGGCATCGGGAAGGACAAGTTCGACGCGGGGCGCCTTCGCCTTGCGGGCGGCAGCCCGGTCGTCGCTTCGGGTCAACGCGCCGAGCCAGGACCGCAAAACCTGCCCGACCGGACGGAGCTGGCCCTCGGACGACACGTCATACCGGTCAGCGATCACGCTCCGGCCAGCTTCCAGGACCGGTCGCGGCAGATCACGGCGCACCGCCTCAACCGCCCAGGCGGCAAGACTAGCGACAGACTCGCCAAACGCTCGTCCTTTCGCCTGCAAATCCACTACCCGCCCCCCAAACACACGCCGTATCCTGAATCGAAATCGCAGTCGAAACTCGCCTGCGCCGGCACATCAAGCTCAATTCGCCGGATTGTGCCATTTCTTGGAGGCAAGTCCAAAACAATGAGCCGTGGCAGGTGGTTATATTCCCAATGTGAGCTCCACGCCAACGCGTCTCGCCGCTCAGTCTCGCCGAAATAGTAAAAGCGGGCAGCACCCCCTACCCCGGCAATTCGGGATATCTGAGGACCGCTCTGGAACGCGCCGGAGCCTGCGATGGCAATGACGGCATCTTCACCCTCCAAGGTGAGATCCAGGCGAGCTAGTTCTCCGCTCGCCGGCAATCGGACCCAGAGAGACAAACCGTCTGGCGATCCGTAAACCGCACCTTGCCCCGTATCACCCGGCAAAGGCTGGACCTGAGCGACACTGTCGCGCAGCAAGGTCTCAAGCCGTCCTATTGCCTCTCGCGACACAACGTGCTCACGAACCCGGTTCTCTGCGAGGCTCACCGCCCGGATCGCAGGCGCTAGCAAGACCGCTAACAGGGCCAGCAGCACGACCGCGACCAGCGCCTCGAAGAGAGTGAAGCCGCTATCCCGGTTCATCGGCGCTGACCTCAAGGGCTTCGGCCCGGCTGGTTTCAACATACACAAAACTGTGCCGCCAGCCTGGTAGATCAACGCGCGTCAGGATCACACCGGTCAGTACGGCTCCGGTACGCGGGTCAACAGGCCGATCGACCTGCGTGAATTCGATACGCCAGTCAGGGTATCGTTCCGGAAGCGCGGTTACAGGCAAGGCCGCCCTTAGCCGGGCCTCGATGTTGCGCGCCTCGAGCACAGATTGCTGGACCTGGTCCGCCTGGCGGGCTCCGCGGGCCAGGCCGGCCAACCCTGCCATGGTCGCCGTCAGCACTCCCGCCGCGATCGCGAGCGCGACCAGGGCTTCAAGGATGGCGTATCCGTCGTTATTGCATCGGGCGGT
>NZ_CAJQOO010000168.1 GCF_905480005.1 uncultured Maricaulis sp. | reverse complement strand
CTGCGCCATCGCATCGCCACCCTGGCCGATGATTCCTTCGAAGGTCGCGCGCCGGCCACGCCGGGCGGGATCGCCGCCAGCCAGTGGATCGCCGACGAGATGGCCCGGATCGGCCTCGAGCCCGGTTATGAGGGCAGCTATTTCCAGCCCGTCTCCCTGCTCGCCGTCTCCCTCGACGCCGAAGCCTCCAGCTTTGACGTCTCCTTCGAGGGCGAGCCGCTGGGCCTGAGCATGGGCGAGGACATTGTCTACTGGTCCAAGCTCAACGCCTCCGACATCACGGTCGAGGACAGCGATCTGGTCTTTGTCGGCTATGGCGTCGTGGCCCCGGAATATGGCTGGGATGATTACGCCGATCTCGATGTCGAGGGCCGGACGGTCGTCATGCTGGTCAATGATCCCGGCTATGCCAATCCCGACAGCGGCCTCTTCAATGGCAATGCCATGACCTATTACGGACGCTGGACCTACAAGTATGAGGAAGCGGCCCGCCAGGGCGCAGCCGCGGTCATCCTGATCCACCAGACCGCCCCGGCCTCCTATGGCTGGAATGTTGTCTCCGGGTCCTGGAGCGGCACCCAGCTGGACCTCGCCCGGGAACCCGGTGAGGGCCAGTTCGCCAATGTCGAGAGCTGGGTCACCGAAGACCGGGCCCGCCAGATGTTCGACCTCGCCGGACTGGACTTCGACGCCCTCACCGCGTCTGCCTCGCAGCCGGGCTTCACGCCGGTCGAAATGAGCGGCCTCTCGGCCTCCGGCCAATTGGCCAATTCGGCCGAGACCATGGACTCGCGCAATGTGGTTGGCGTGGTGCCGGGCACAACGCGTCCGGACGAATACATCCTCTACACCGCGCACTGGGATCATATCGGCATCCGTGACGTGCCCGAGGGCGAGGACGGCCTCTATAACGGCGCCGTCGACAATGCGACCGGCACTGCCGCTATCCTGGAAATCGGCGAAGCCTTCGCCGCCAATCCGGGCGAACGCTCGGTGATGATCCTCGCCGTGACCGCCGAGGAATCCGGCCTGCTGGGCTCGGCCTATTACGGCGAGAACCCGATCGTGCCGTTTGACCAGACCGTGGGCGGGCTCAATATCGACGCCATCCTTCCCACCGGCCGCGCCCGCGATGTCGTCGTGGTCGGCCATGGCGCTTCCGAGCTGGAAGACCTGCTCACCGAAGCCGCCGCCGAACAGGACCGCTATATCGTTCCGGATCCGAACCCGGAGGCCGGCTATTTCTACCGGTCCGACCATATCGAGCTGGCCAAGCATGGCGTGCCGATGCTGTATGCGGATGGCGGTTTCGACCTGCGCGAGGGCGGAAACGAAGCCGGCATGGCGATCGGCGAGGATTATCGCGCCAACCGCTATCATGGCCCGGCGGACGAATACTCCGAGGACTGGAATATGGAGGGCATGGTGGAAGACACGGCGCTCTTCTTCACGGTCGGCTCACGCCTGGCCAATTCGGACGACTGGCCGAACTGGTATGAAGGCAATGAGTTCCGCGCCCTGCGCGATGCGCAAATGAGCGACTGATCCAGGCCCAGGCCTGCCGGGAAACAGGAAAGGGCGGCCCGTCGGGTCGCCCTTTTTCGTGCGGGACCCGCTGTGCGGCACGCCCGCGCTGACCCGAGGCACACCGATCCGGACAACATTCCCGCCTCCGCCTCACGAGATTTTAAAACCTTTGCGTCATTCTGGCTTTGAACACGCGATCAATCAGGGGATTTGAGATGAAGTTCACGGCTGTTGCAGTGTGCGTTGCCGGCATGGCTTTGGGGCTTGGGGCTTCGGCCCATGCCCAGGACGTCCGGACGCCTCAGGGCGAGCGTTTCCAGATGGGGATTATCGGCGGCAGCCTGCCGGACGATCCGCAATACTTCTGGGCCCATTTCGAACCCCCGAACGCCAGCCTGGGCGACAGCACGACGACCAGCGGGATTGTCAGCATGATGGTCGCGGGCGGTCCGGACGCCGAAATGGTGGGCACCTGGACGGTCGACAACCAGACCGGCGCCGTGACGATCGACCCTGGCTTCATGCCGTCGACCCATTGCGAGACCTGGCCCGAATACTCGGTCGGTGAGACGATCGACCTGTCCGCGCCGTCCGAGAAGAATTGCTGGGTCGGCGACAACCACGCGCCTTATGTCCACGAGATGACCTATCAGGGTCTTTGATAACCGTGCCCGGTCAGGGCATGGCGAGCGTCGTCATCGCGCTCCGCACGACATGAAAAAGGGCGGCCCGACGGGTCGCCCTTTTGTGTTCCATCCGGTCGGGTGAGACCTCAGAATGTCCGCCGCAGGACGACCTTCTCACCGCGCTCTTCCAGCCGCGCCGAATAGCGCTTCTCGTCGAGGGTAGCACCGGAGTGAATACAATAGACCGTGCGAGCCTCGGATATCCGCGGCCAGTGAATGAAGTCGCACAACAAGGACTGCATGCCCGAAGACACATTGACCTCGAGACTGCCCATGGTCTGCGCGAAAGCGAGATTGTTCTGGAACATGCCTTCGGCGCGCAATTGCTCAAGCGCTTCGGTGAAATCGCCACCGAGGAAATTACGGATATTGCGGCCTTCGATCTCGCTGCGGCGGACGCCGAAGAGATCGAGCGCGCCCAGGGAAATCGCCTTGATCATGCCCATGGAGTCGGTGACGAATTCAACCGACGGATTGAGTGAAACCAGATCAACCCAGGTCGGCGCGGGCGCGATGACAAAGGCATCCTGAACCAGCTCCGCCATGCGGCGCTTGATCCGTTCGGGCGGCTCACTATCGCCATTTTCCCAGCGCGAGATCATGGCCTGGGTGACGCCCAGATCGGCAGCCAGGGCGGCCTGTTTGAGACGTTTGGACATCCGGAAATTGCGGATGACCGACGGCCAATTGACCTTGCTCGACGTCATCGACAACTTGATATCTTCAACCAAATCCGTCCCCCTTGTGGGCTCAACCCTGCCCGGAGCTTCCCACTTGCCCGCCGAACTCGCTGCGCAGATGGTCAAACTCCAACCGCGTCACCCTTGCCCCGGTCAGCATCCACCTGACCGTATTGTCTTCGCCGGCATGCGGCCAATGAAGGCCATGCACCGGACCTATATCGCGTTTACCATGTGAATTGGCAAAACAATACCGATCTGCACTTTCAACGCTTTCGAGCGCGCCGTCAAAAAATCCCCGGTCAATGAGAAGGCCTTGCAAGGCCACAAGGTCGCCCGCGAACAGGCTTGCGAGCGTCCTGCCCTCGATCCGGTCACGCGACAGGCCCGTTTCGCGGGCCAGCCCTGTGCTGGCCGTTTCGATAAGGCCATCGCGGTCGATCACGGCGGCGATGTCCGGCTGACAGGCGACATGCTTGCGCCAACCGACCAGCGGAGCCGACATGTCGTCCGTCGACCCGGTCAGGGCCCGGATCCGCGCCTGCATGTCCGCCGCCGGCCGGACCGCTCCGGCTTCCCAGCGCGACACCATGGCCTGGGTCACGCCCAGATCATAAGCGAGGTCCGCCTGTTTGACATTGTGGGTGAAGCGATAGCGACGCAGGAGAGTGCGCCAGAAATTCGCATCAGCGGGTGCTGTCGGCGCGCTCGCCATGCCCTAGATCGCCTTGCGCAAAACCATGGGCCCGCCCAGCCGCGCCTTCACATCCGCATGGACCCGCTCGGAAACATCGGCGCCGGACAGCAGCCACACGATTTCCGGGCCGGGCAGAAAGCTGGGGCGGTGAAGCCCGTGGACATGACGCCGCCGACGATCTCTGTCGGGGCTCAAAAAGGTGATGGCGTCGATACTCTCCGCCGAGGCCAGTCGCCCTTCGAACAGACCGGCAGAGACCAGGGCGTCGAACAAGGGCGACCAGTCGCCTTCAAAGGCCTCATGGATATAGCGGCCTTCCAGATCATGACGCTGGCAGTCGAGGCTGCGTCGGAAGCCGCGACTGGCGCGCAGGATGCGTCCGTCGCCATTGATCACGCCGACCACGGCCGGATGGCGACCGATACGGTCGAGCCAGGCCGAGCGTGACACGGATGTCTGGGACGCCCAGTAGAGATCAGCGACCCGCTCCTGGACCTGTTCCGATGGTATGGCCGCACCGGATTCCCAGCGCGAAACCATGGTCTGGGTGACTCCCAGATCATGCGCCATCGCGGCCTGTTTCAGGCCTTTGGAAAGCCGGTAGTGACGGATCACGGATGGCCAGTGAATGACATGGCTATCGAGGCTGATCGTCGGGTCGGACATGTGCGCTTCTCCGTATCCAGAGGGCGCGCCGGTGCCGGGCAGCGGCGGTTATATTTTATAACCCGGACCGGGCCATTTGTGAAGCCTGATGCCTAAAGCAACCAGACGTACGCAATCATTCACGCGTCTGCGACACTTGTGTGAAGATATGCCGGACGGGGACGAGGCGGATTGATCGCACGGTCGGGTGTTTGCTACCTGCCCTTGATGTCTTGTCTCCAAGAAGGTGCCCCGCCATGGCCGATTTGAGCACTGCCGTCTGGGTCTTTTCGATCCTCGGCTTCCTGATCGCCGCCTACTCGATCGTCGCCAATGATGCGATCCAGACGCTCGGCACCTTCCTCAGTTCCAATGCCAAGCGGCCCTGGTGGGTGTTGTGGGCCTATGCCTGCTCGATCATCGTCGCGGTTATGCTGTGGGGGTTTTTCGGCGGCGGCGGTGACATCGCCTTCGGTCGATTGAACTCGCTGCCCTACCCCGAAGGCGGGGTGCAGTGGTGGCACGCCATCCCGCCCCTCTTCCTGCTCATCCTGACCCGCTACGGCATTCCCGTCTCGACCACTTTCCTGGTCCTGACCATTTTCGCCCTGACCGGCGGCGCCAACACGGAAGGCGTATTGCCGAGAATGCTGACCAAGTCAGCGCTCGGCTATGTGGTCGCGATCAGCGCCGCCTTCTTCGTCTACCTGCTGATCTCACGGGCTTTCGAACGCTGGATCGAACGCACCCGGGATGTCCCGCATCACCCGGTCTGGTATGCCGCGCAATGGGCGGCGACGGCCTTCCTCTGGGCCCAGTGGCTGATGCAGGACCTGGCCAATATCTTCATCTTCCTGCCGCGCACCACCGATCTCGTGCCGGTGCTGGACGAGACCGGCCTCCCGCTGATGAATGACGGCGTTGCGGTGATGCAGACCCAGGTCAGCTTCTCGCCGCTCCTTCTGGTCTTTGCGACCGTCGTCATGCTGGCGCTGCACGCCATCATCTTCCGCAATCGCGGGGGCGAGATCCAGAAAATCGTCCTGTCGAAAACCAATTCCACCGACATCCGTGCGGCGACCGCAATCGACCTGATCTACGGGATCATTCTCTACATCTTCAAGGAGGTGAATGACGTCCCGATGAGCACGACCTGGGTCTTCCTGGGCATGCTGGCCGGTCGCGAAATCGCCATCGCCTATATCGCGGGCCTGCGCTCGAAGCTCGCTGCCCTGTGGGATGTCACTTCGGACGTCATGCGGGCCTTCCTTGGCCTGTTGATCAGCGTCGTCCTGGCCATTTTCCTGCCGGCCTGGGCGCGCGGCGAGCTTGGCGAATTGATGGCGGATCTGCCTGGCTATATCGCCCGGGCCCTCGGCCTCTAGCCCTGTCCACTACCCGAATGGGTGTGGATGGTTCATATTTTATGAGTGCCCCTTCGTCCGCGCGCATAGGCAAGATAACTCCTATATTAAAAGGGGTTAGAATTCGATCTTGGAGAAAAACTGGGCACACACGCTTCGCGCGCTCCGCATGAGATTGCGATTGAAGCAGGGGGCAATAGCAGAACTCATCGGCGTCTCGCAGACCTATGTGTCGCGCCTCGAGGCTGGCCTGGTGGAACCGCCGGCGCATGTCGCGGAGGCGATTACCAACCTGGCCGAGAATCCGCGCACCCGCTCCCTGGTTGACGATCTGCGGGCCACGGTCGATCACAGCCCCTTTCCCTGCCTGCTGCTGCAAACCGGTCCGGGCGATCTCAATATCGAGGCTGCCAGCCTCATCATGACGCGGACCTTTCTCGAGGGCGCGCAACAGATCATCAAGGCCCCCGCCCTCAAGCGACTGATCAGCGACCTCGAGACGCTGGACCGGGAAGGCCTTTCAGACGGCAATATCCTCGGAGCCTCGGCGGTCTGGGTCGACCGCCATGCGACCGACCGTTTCTGGCAGGTCCGCTACACGCCGATCCGCGACGAGACCGGGGCGAGATTCGTCCATGTGACCCTGGCCGGGCTCGAAGACAGCCCCGCCGCCCGCGCCGCCGCCAATGACGCCGCCCCCCGCATCGAGCGCTTCAACGCCAGCGAAAACTGAGGCCGCAGAGCCGGTTCAGCCTGCCATTTAGCGATAGCGGGCCTGCAGCTTGGCGAGCGCCGCCTTGCCCGGTGTCAGGCTTTCATAAGGGACCTGGTTGAGCGGGGTTTTCGGCAGCTTGTTGGCCGCCTGCATGTCCGGCAGATCGCTGTTGAGATACAGGAGGCCCGTGCGGATTTCGCCTTCGGTCTTGTTCATCAACAGGGTCTCGATCGCCTGGGCACGATCGCGCGGATCGTAATCACTCTCGGTCTTGCGCAGGAAGAGCTCGCCCCCGTCCTGCATCGTCACGCGCATCGCCCCGTCCTGGTCATAGGCGCCGGTCACCTCGTCGGCATGGGCGACGAAATCGGTATGCACGAGCGGGTGATAATATTTGTAGGTATGGGCGTAACTCTTGGTGGAGCCGGCATGATCATTGAAGGTCACGCAGGGCGAGATGACGTCGATCAGGGCAAATCCCTTGTGCTTGAGACCGGCCTTGATCAGCGGGACGAGCTGGGTCTTGTCACCCGAGAAGGCGCGCGCGACGAAGCCGGCCCCCAGCGTCAGCGCCTGGACGCACGGGTCGATCGGCATCTGGTCATTCTCGATGCCCTTTTTCGATTTCGACCCATAGTCGGCCGCGGCCGAGAACTGACCCTTGGTGAGGCCATACACGCCGTTATTCTCGAGAATATACAGCATGTTGAGATTGCGCCGGATGGAATGGGCAAACTGGCCGAAGCCGATCGACAGCGAATCCCCGTCGCCGGAAATGCCGATATAATTGAGATCGCCATTGGCGGCATTGGCGCCGGTCGCGACCGACGGCATCCGGCCATGCACGCAATTGATGCCGTGCGACTGGCCCATGAAATAGGCGGTCGTCTTGGATGAACAGCCAATGCCGGAGACCTTGGCCGCGCTCTCGGGTGCCAGATCGAGTTCCCAGAAGGCCTGAACCAGGGCGGCGGTGACCGAGTCATGGCCGCACCCGGCACACAGGGTCGACATCACGCCTTCATAATTGCGGACCGACAGGCCCAGCTTGTTCTTGGGCAGATGCTTGTCGATGAAAGGCTTGCTCATGGAGGTCATGCGACGTCTCCCAGGGCTTCAAGATGGGCCGAGATGCCCTCGATGATGAATTTCGGATTGGCCGCCATGCCGGCGTAATCGAGGATGGAGACCAGTTTGTGCTTGGGCGCCTCGGTCTCATTGACCAGAAGCGACCGAAGCTGGCCATCGCGGTTCTGCTCGACCACGAAGACCTCGTCATACGCGGCGATAAAGGCATCGACCTCGGCATTGAAGGGGAAGCCGCGCAGGCGCAGATAGTCCAGGTTCACACCGTTTTCGGCGAAGCGATCGAGGGCTTCCAGGACCGCGCCATCGCAGCCACCGACCGAGATGATGGCCCGGCGGGCCGGCTGGCCGCAGCGCGTGATGACCGGGGCCGGCACCGCATTGGCGGCATTCTCCCACTTGGTGGTCAGACGATCGAGCACTTCCTTGTACTCGTCACTGTCCTCGGTATAGCCGCCTTTCCAGTTATGGCCCGAGCCACGCGTGAAATAGGCGCCCTTGGGATGGGTACCCGGCAGGGTGCGCCAGGGAATGGCATCCCCGTCACGGTCTTCATAGCGGTAGAATTTCTCGAGCTTGTCGATCTCGTCAGCACTCAACACCTTGCCGCGATCGGGCTGGTAGCTGTCATCCCATTCCAGCTCCGGGATCATCCAGTCATTCATGCCGATATCGAGATCGGTCATGAAGAAGACCGGCGCCTGGAAGCGCTCGGCAATGTCGAAACTCTGTACCGCCATCTCGAAGCATTCCTTCGGATTGGCCGGGAAGAGGAGGATATGCTTGGTGTCACCATGGCTGGCATAGGCCGCCAGGGTGATATCGCATTGCTGGGTCCGGGTCGGCAGGCCGGTCGAGGGACCGGCGCGCTGGACGTCGAACAACACCACCGGAACCTCGCCATAATAGGCAAAGCCGATAAATTCACTCATCAGCGAAATGCCCGGACCGGAGGTCGGGGTGAAGGCGCGGGCCCCATTCCAGCCGGCGCCGATGGCCATGCCCACGGATGCGAGCTCGTCCTCGCCCTGGATGATGCAGAAATTCTTCTCGCCGGTTTCCGGATCGACGCGGAATGTCTCGCAGAATGCCTTGAACCCGTCCATCAGCGAGGTCGAGGGCGTGATCGGATACCAGGCACCGAAGGTCGCGCCGGCATAGACGCAGCCCAGCGCGGCAGCGGTATTGCCGTCGATCATGATGTGACCGGCGGTCTTGTCCATGGGCTCGATCCGCAGCGGCAGCGGATCGGCAAAATGCTCGCGCACATAATCCAGACCCAGCCCGATCGCCTTCATATTGGCGTCGATGAGATGCTCCTTGGTACCGAACATCTCCTTGACCAGGTTATGGATGACTTCGACATCAAGCCCGGTCAGGCCGGCGACAGCGCCGACATAGGCCATATTCTTCATCAGCACGCGGGTGCGGGCATTGTCGAAGGCGGCATTGACCAGGCGGGCCAGGGGCACACCGATCGCGGTGACATCCGCGCGCGCATGCAGGTCCGGTCGCGGCCAGGTCGAATCGTAGAGGAGGAAGCCGCCCGGCGAGACGTCGGCGAGGTCCTGCTTGTAGGTCTCCGCATTCATGGCGACGATGAATTCCGCGGTGCCGGAGCGGGCCATATAGCCGTCCTTGGTGAGGCGGATTTCATACCAGGTCGGCAGGCCCTGAATATTGGAGGGGAAGAGATTCTTGCCCACCACCGGCACGCCCATGCGGAAGATCGCCTTCATCAGCAGACCATTGGCCGAGGCCGAACCGGTGCCGTTCACATTGCCGATCTTGATGACGAAGTCATTGACCCGGACTTCGCCTGACACGTCCACGAGATCCTTCATTCGGCAGCCACTTTCCTGGTTTCATCGTCGACATGCGGAATGAAGATGTCGGCATCCTGCATGTCCCACGCAGCCGTCGGGCAGCGCTCGGCGCACAGGCCGCAATGCAGGCAGAGATTTTCGTCCTTGATCATGACCCGCCCGGTATCTTTCAGCGGTTCGGAGACAAACAGGTCCTGGTCCTTGTTATTGGCCGGCACCCGCAATGACTGGCGCAGCTCGGCCTCTTCGGCGACCGGCACGATGGACAGGCAATCGACCGGGCAGATGTCCATGCAGGCATCGCATTCCTTGCACAGCGGGGCCTCGAACACGGTCTGGACATCACAGTTCAGACAGCGCTGGACCTCGGTCGCAATCTGCTCGGCGGTATAGCCGGTCTCCACTTCCATCTTGCGATTGGAGAGACGCGCCTTCAATTCGGCCAACGGCATCTGCCGACGATGCTCGCCGGTATAGCTGTTGGAATACATCCACTCATTCACGCCCATCTTGGCGGACTGAAGATTGACCCCGCGCGGCAGGCGCGAGTCGAGCGCGCTGCCCTCGCAATGCTTGTGGATTGAAATCGCCGCCTGGTGGCCATGCTCGACCGCCCAGATGATATTCTTGGGACCAAAGGCGCTGTCGCCGCCGAAAAAGATGCCCTTCCGGGTCGACTCGAATGTTGTCTCGTCAACGATCGGTACGCCCCATTTGTCGAACTCGATACCGATATCGCGCTCGATCCAGGGGAAGGCGTTTTCCTGACCGATGGCCAGGATCACATCCGTGCAGGGGATGATCTTGGTGCCGGCAATCTTGGTGTCGGTGATCCGGCCATCCTCGTCGAGCTGATACTCCATCAGCTCGAATTCCATGCCGGTCAACTTGCCATTCTCGACGACGAAGCGCTTGGGCGAGTGATTGACCAGAATGTCGACATTCTCGTCCTCGGCGTCTTCCAGCTCCCAGGGCGAGGCCTTGAAGAATTGCCGGGGCTTGCGAGCCATCACCTTCACATCATCGGCGCCAAGGCGCAGCGAGGTGCGGCAGCAATCCATGGCCGTATTGCCGACACCGATGATCAGGACTTCCTTGCCGATCTTGTCGACATGTTCGAAGGCGACGCTTTCCAGCCAGTCGATGCCGATATGGATATTGGCGTCGGCCTCGTCGCGGCCCTCGATCCTGAGATCCTTGCCCTTGGGCGCGCCCGAACCGATGAAGACCGCGTCATACCCGCTCTCGGAGAGCGCCTGGAGGCTCTCGATCCGATGACCGGTTTTCAGCTCCACGCCCTGGTCGAGAATATAACCGATCTCCTCGTCCAGCACTTCTTCCGGCAGGCGGAAGGAGGGAATATTGGCGATCATCAACCCGCCGGGACGGTGATGGGCCTCGAAAATCGTACATTCATAGCCCAGCGGGGCGAGATCATTGGCCACGGTCAAGGACGCCGGACCCGCGCCGATCAGGGCGATTTTCTTGCCATTCGTGCTCGCCGGCTTTTGCGGCACGAGATGCTTCACCTCGTCACGATGATCGGCCGCGACCCGTTTGAGACGGCAGATCGCGACCGGTTCTTCCTCGACCCGGCCACGCCGACAAGCCGGCTCGCAGGGGCGGTCACAGACCCGTCCAAGAATGCCCGGGAAGACATTGGATCGGCGATTGACGAGATAGGCTTCGGTGAATTCACCTTGCGCAATCAGGCGGATATACTCAGGCACCGGCGTGTGCGCCGGGCATGCCCACTGGCAATCCACGACCTTGTGATAATAGTCGGGATCGCGCGTATCGGTCGGCTTCATGCTCCTCACCCCGGGCTCTCACCCGTTCCGTATTATGGACCGGCGACCGTCAAGGGCCGCAGAATTCCTGCCATTCTCACATGGTGAACGCCGCAAGGGTCAAGCGATTTCCCCCTTAAGCGACCGTTTGCGAACGGGTTTGTTTGTTAGTGCGAGTGAATTGCAAAATGGTGGCGGTAACGGGGCCGTGTTGCCAGTATGCGGGCCCTTGATTGTCATCCCGGCCGGAAGCCTGCGAAAGCAGGCTGCAGAGCCGGGACCTAAAATCACGATGCTTCAAACTTTCGCGCAAATGGGTCCCGGATCTGCGTCCCGCCTGCGCGGGACATTCGTCCGGGATGACAAATGTGGGGCACAAGAACCGGATTGCACCGCAGCGCCTCAGCCGCCACCCTGACGCCATGACACGCCCTTCCCCGCTCCCAAACCGCGTCGCGCCGACCGGCGAGATTTGCGCTCATACCGCCCGCGGTACGCTGATGGGCAATCGCGGCATCCTGCATGATGACCGCCAGCAACTCGGCACCGCGCGCTGGAAGCACCAGGCCTGGGTCACCTGCACCCTCGCCTTCAAGGCGCGCCGCCGCGAGCTGATGACACCCGGCAATTACACCGAGCTCTTCTTCACCGACGAAGCCGTCACCCTCGCCGCCGGCCACCGCCCCTGTGCCGAATGCCGCCGCGAGGATTTCAATCGCTTCCGGGATGCTTTTGCCAGAGCCCATCCCGACCTGCCGCAGCCCGTGCGGGCGCCAGACATGGATCGGGTGACGCACACGGCGCGGGTGGTCTCGCGGTCGCGGGCGCAGGTGACGTATGAGGCGATGCTGTCAGAGCTGCCGGAGGGCGTGTTCTTCAAGATCGCGCCCGCCGGGGGGCCGCTGGTGCGGTGGCAGGGCAAGGTCTGGGCCTGGTCGTTTGAGGGTTTGCAGCGGGACCGGACGCTTTGCCGGATCGGGTGGAGGTGCTGACGCCTCAGCCGACGGTGAAGGCGATTGCGGCGGGTTATGTGCCCATGTGCATTGCCCAATAGCCCCAGTCCCACCGTCATCCCACGGTGTCCGCGAAGCGGGCATCCGGGGGACCTGCGCTTCCCCCGCAGACGGTTTGGCTGAGGTCCCCCGGATCGCGGCTGCGCCGCGACCGTGGGATGACGGAGGGAAGGAGACTTATTGGAACTCGGCGCCGCGCGCGCAAATACCCATACATGCCTTGAAAACCGGATAGCGCGGACTCCCGGCAAGCGATGAATGGCTCGGAGTGCGCGAGCGCCGCTCAATACCCTCACAACTCATCCACCGAATGCTCATGCACCCGCGCCTCGGCCTTCAGCCAGGCGATGAAGGCCTCGGCGTCCGGGCTGAGGGGGCGGTTGCGCGCGGTGACGATATGATAGGCCGAGC
>NZ_CAJQOO010000167.1 GCF_905480005.1 uncultured Maricaulis sp. | reverse complement strand
GGCGTGGTCTCGCGCTCGGGAACGCTGACCTATGAAGCTGTCTTCCAGACCTCGCAGGTCGGCCTCGGCCAGACCACGGCGGTCGGTATTGGCGGTGACCCGGTCAAGGGTACGGAATTCATCGATGTGCTCGAGAAATTCCTCGCCGACGACGAAACCAAGTCGATCATCATGATTGGCGAGATCGGTGGCTCGGCCGAGGAAGACGCCGCGCAATTCCTGGCTGATGAAGCCAAGAAGGGTCGCTCCAAGCCGACCGTCGGTTTCATCGCTGGCCGTACAGCCCCTCCGGGCCGCACAATGGGCCATGCCGGCGCCATCGTCTCCGGCGGCAAGGGCGGCGCGGAAGACAAGATCGCGGCCATGGAAGCGGCCGGGATCAGGGTTTCGCCATCGCCGGCTCGTCTCGGTACGACCCTGGCGGACCTGCTCAAGGGCTAAGGTCGGCGCCATTGCTGAACACAAAGCCGCGCTCCGGGTTTCCCGGGGCGCGGTTTTGTTTGGGCCCGTCCTTTGAGGGCGGGTCGTTTAAATCCGACAAGTGTCACCATCTTGGCAGCAGACCGGCGCGAATCTCTTCCGCACCGCGCGGATTAGGCATAGAGGGTTGGTTAACCCACTCGGTTTAACCCCATCCGGACACACTCCTGACTCAGGCCTCCCCCCCATATGTCTGACCAAAGCCGATCCCAAGAAAACCAGAACTTCCTGGACACCTCCTTCCTCCAGGGCGCCAACGCTGTCTATCTCGAGCAGATGGCCGCTGCGTATGCGTCTGACCCCAACTCGGTTCCGCCGAGCTGGAAGGCCTTTTTCGACGCCATGGGCGATGCGCCCTCGGAAAGCTCGCACGCGGCGCGCGGACCGGCGTGGAGACGGCCTGACTGGCCGCGCAAGGCCAATGGCGAGATGGTTTCCGCGCTCGGCGACATAGGGGCGGACGAGGCGGCCATGGTGGACAAGGTCGCGGATCATGTCGCGGCAACCAAACCTGGCGCGAGCGCGGATGATGTCCGCAAGGCAACGCAATCCTCCATCCGGGCGATCATGATGATCCGCGCTTACCGGATGCGCGGGCACCTGGCCGCGGATCTCGATCCGCTGGGCCTGACCGATTTCGGCTATCAGGCCGAGCTGGACCCGGTCACGTATGGCTTCACGGGCGCGGCGCTAGACGAAGACGTCTTCATCGACGGCTATCTCGGCCTCGAGACGGCGACGCCGCGGGTGATGCTCGACATTCTCAAGCGGACCTATTGTGGCCCGGTCGGCGTCGAGTTCATGCATATCTCCAACCCGGAAGAGAAATCCTGGTTGCAGGAGCGCTTTGAAGGGCCGGACAAGGACATTTCTTTCACCAAAGAAGGCAAGATTGCCATCCTGTCCAAGTTGATCGAGACCGAGCGTTTCGAACAATTCCTGCACAAGCGTTATCCCGGCACCAAGCGTTTCGGCGTCGATGGTGGCGAGAGCATGGTTCCGGCGCTGGAGCAGATCATCAAGCGCGGCGGCTCAATGGGCGTCGAGGATGTGATCATTGGCATGCCGCACCGCGGCCGCCTCAATGTGCTCGCCTCGGTCATGGGCAAGCCCTACCACCAGATCTTTCACGAATTCCAGGGCGGCAACACGCAAGGTGAAGACGAATTCGGCTCGGGCGATGTCAAATACCATCTCGGCGCGTCCTCCGACCGTGAGTTTGACGGCAACAAGGTCCATCTTTCGCTGACCGCCAACCCGTCGCATCTCGAAGCCGTCGACCCGGTTGTCCTGGGCAAGGCGCGCGCCAAGCAGGAAGAAAACTGCCGCAAGCAGGCCGGAACCCCCCGTTCCAGCGTTCTGCCCCTGCTTTTGCACGGTGATGCGGCGTTTGCGGGCCAGGGTATCGTCACCGAGTGTCTCGGCCTGTCGGGACTGCGCGGTCACCGCACGGCCGGCGCGATCCATTTCATCGTCAACAACCAGATCGGCTTTACCACCGACCCCAAGGACAGCCGCTCGAGCCCGTATTGCTCGGATGTGGCCCTGATGGTCCAGGCGCCGATCTTCCACGTCAATGGGGACGACCCTGAAGCCGTGACCCACGCCACCCGTATGGCGACGGAGTACCGTCAGCTGTTCGGCAAGGACGTGGTCATCGACATGATCTGCTACCGCCGCTACGGCCACAATGAAGGCGACGACCCGACCTTCACCCAGCCGATCATGTACCGCATCATCAAGGACATGCCGCCGGTCAAAAAGAAGTATCAGGACCGGCTCCTGGCGGAAGGCGTGCTGACCGCCGCCGAGGCCGAGGCGATCGAGAATGATTTCGATACCTTCCTTGAAAAGGAATTCAACGCCGGCAAGGATTTCGAACCCAAGAAGGCTGACTGGCTCGACGGTCGCTGGTCCGGACTTGGTCTGGCCGAGGGCGATGATCGCCGTGGCGAAACATCCGCGACCACCGAGAGTCTGATGACGGTCGGCATGGCGATGACCGAAGTGCCCGACGGCATCAATATCCACCGCACGCTCAAGCGCGTCATCGGTGGCCGGCGCGAGGCCATCGAGACGGGTACAGGGATTGATTGGGCGACCGCCGAGCACCTCGCCTTCGGAACGCTGCTGGCTGAGGGTTTCCCGGTCCGTCTGTCCGGGCAGGATTGTGGACGTGGCACGTTCTCGCAGCGCCATTCGCACATCATCGACCAGCAGACCGCCGAGAAATACACGCCGCTCAATCACCTGACGCCGGACCAGAAGAAGTATGAGGTCATCGACTCCATGCTGTCTGAAGAGGCTGTGCTCGGGTTC
>NZ_CAJQOO010000166.1 GCF_905480005.1 uncultured Maricaulis sp. | reverse complement strand
GGCGCGGGCGATCAAGGCATCATGTTCGGCTATGCCTCCGACGAGACGCCGCAGCTCATGCCGGCCCCGATCACCTATTCTCACCAGATCCTCAAGCGCATGGCCGAGCTTCGCAAATCCGGCGAGCGACCGGAATTCGAGCCGGACGCAAAGTCGCAAGTCACCATGCGCTATGAGAACGGCGTACCGGCCGGCGTAACGTCGGTCGTCGTCTCGACCCAGCACAAGGAAGGCCTGAGCCAGGCTGATATCCGCGAACTGGTTCGCCCGGTCATCGCCGAAGTCCTGCCTGAGGGCTGGCTGCCGCCGGAAGAGGAATTTTACGTCAATCCAACCGGCACCTTCGTGATCGGCGGACCGGATGGTGATGCCGGCCTGACCGGTCGCAAGATCATTGTCGATACATATGGCGGTGCGGCACCGCATGGCGGCGGCGCCTTCTCGGGCAAGGACCCGACCAAGGTCGACCGGTCTGCCGCCTATGCCTGCCGCTGGCTGGCCAAGAATGTCGTGGCTGCCGAACTGGCCAAGCGTTGTACCATCCAGGTGTCCTACGCCATCGGCGTCTCCAAACCGCTCTCGCTCTATGTCGACCTGCACGGCACAGGGCAGGTCGATGAAGCCAGGCTTGAAGATGCGCTGCGCCAGATGGCCGATCTGTCACCGCGCGGCATTCGCGAACGCCTCCAGCTGAACAAGCCGATCTATGCCCGCACCGCGGCCTATGGCCATTTCGGGCGCACCCCCGGCGCGGATGGCGCCTTCTCCTGGGAACGCACCGATCTGGCGGACGAGCTTCGCTCGCTCCTCTGAAACTGATATGAGCACGGCCAACACACCGGCCCTGCCGCTCCGAGAACACCGATAAAGAAGGACCTGATGGTCATGACGCAATTTGCTGCGGAAAAGCCCTACGTCGTAAAAGACATGTCGCTGGCCAAATGGGGCCGGATCGAATTCGACATGGCCGAGATTGAAATGCCCGGCCTGATGGCGCTGCGCGAAGAATACAAGGACGCGCAGCCGCTAAAGGGGGCGCGCATTGCCGGCTCCCTGCACATGACGGTTCAGACCGCCATTCTCATCGAGACGCTGACCGCGCTCGGCGCTGAAGTCCGCTGGGCCTCGTGCAATATTTTCTCGACCCAGGATCACGCGGCCGCGGCGATTGCCGAGACCGGCGTGCCGGTCTTCGCCACAAAGGGCGAAACGCTGGAAGAATACTGGGATTATGCCGACGCCATTTTCCATTGGCCGAACGGCAAGACCGCCAACATGATCCTCGATGATGGTGGCGATGCCACCATGTATCTGATCCTCGGTGAGAAGGCAGAAAAAGACCCGACCCTGCTCGACCACCCGAAGTCGGAAGAAGAGACCGCTCTCTTCGCTCAGATCCGCAAGCGCTTTGAAGCGACCCCGGGCTGGTTCGCCAAGGCCAAGGCCGCAATCCAGGGCGTTTCCGAAGAAACGACGACCGGCGTCATGCGCCTTTACCAGATGCAGAAGCGGGACGAGCTGCCCTTCCCGGCCATCAATGTGAATGACAGTGTCACCAAGTCGAAATTCGACAATCGCTATGGCTGTCGCGAGAGCCTGGTCGACGCAATCCGTCGCGGCACAGACGTCATGATGGCGGGCAAGAAGGCTGTCGTCTGTGGCTATGGCGATGTCGGCAAGGGTTCCGCCGAGTCGCTCGCCGGTGCCGGCGCCCGCGTTTACGTCACAGAGATCGACCCGATCTGCGCCCTGCAGGCCTGCATGGACGGTTTCGAGGTTGTGCGTCTGGAAGACGTCATCGCCGACATGGATATCTTCGTCACCGCGACCGGCAACAAGGACATCCTCACGGTCGACCATATGCGCGGCATGAAGGACATGGCGATCGTCTGTAATATCGGCCATTTCGACAATGAGATTCAGGTCGAGAGCCTGAAGAACTTCCAGTGGACCAATGTGAAGCCGCAGGTCGATCTGGTGAACTTCCCGGAAGGCCACCGCATCATCCTCCTGTCCGAAGGTCGTCTGGTAAATCTCGGCAATGCAACCGGTCATCCGAGCTTCGTGATGTCGTCCAGCTTCACCAACCAGACGCTGGCCCAGATCGAGCTGTGGACCAAGGGCGATGACTATACGAACGAAGTCTACATCCTGCCCAAGCATCTCGACGAAAAAGTCGCGGCCCTGCATCTCGACAAGCTGGGCGCCAAGCTCACAATCCTGTCGGAAGACCAGGCGGACTATATCGGCGTGCCGCAGGCCGGCCCGTACAAGGCCGAGCATTACCGCTACTAGGCAACCGTGATTGCGCTGAAAACGCCCCGGCCCCAGGGATCGGGGCGTTTTCACAAGCGCTATTCCGTGATCGGCAGGCAATCGCAGGCCGCGGCCGCTTCCCAGTCGAGCCGGATCCAGCACAGGGCCTTTTCCAGCGCGTGGAACTGGCCCACCCTGCGCCCGGTCGAGTGGGCGACCGTAGCCACGATCATCGAGACGATTTCCTGGTCTTCGAGACGACCGACGAATCCGAGCTTGGTGCCCGGGTGCAGATCATCGACCAGACCCTGAACATTCTCGATAATCTCCACCGGCTCCGCCGCAATCGTGGCGTCCGTGATGTTGATCAGCGCCCCGCGAACAGTCTGAGCATTCGCGACGTCCTTGAGCTCAAGGCGCGACGCCTTGATCTCGTCCGCATCAACCGGACCGGTGTGGGTCAGGCAAGCAGCTGAATTCGCTGGATCATGTGTAACAGTGAAAGTCATGGCGCCCCGACTTGGCTTTCGCACCCTCGGACGATCAGTCAAAACACCACAAAACGACTTTCTGTGACCAATGCATCCAGTGGCTGATCATGACCGTCTGCAGGCAGGTCGGCAACCATCTGGCAGTCAAAAGCCAGCCCGATCGCCCTTGTCGGTCGCGTCGCACGCAGGGCTGAGAGGGTGTAGTCGTAATACCCCTTGCCGAAGCCGAGCCGGTTTCCGGACCGGTCACAGCCAAGCAGCGGAACCAGGAGAAGACTGGGCTGACAGACAGGCTTGCAGGTTTGCGGCTCCCTGACGCCGAAGGCTCTGCGGTCGAGCCCGTCACCGGGCTGCCATTCGCGAAAGAGCAAGGGCTGTTGGTCACCAGCAATGACCGGCAGGCACAGGGAATGCCCTGAGGCTGCAAGGCGCGCCATCAGGGGGCGCGGATCCATTTCACCCGCGAGCGGCCAGTAACCCGCGATACAGGACGGCGATTCCGGAAACCACGCGTCCGGGAATATCCCGGCCAGCGTTCGACCGGCCTCCGGGTGAGTCTCCGCCGCCTGGCGGCGCAGCCCGAGCAGGTGGGCGCGGTAGGCCGGCTTATCGGCGGAGGAGTTCATGTGGCGGCTCCACTTGCGCCGTCAGAGCGTGTTTATCCCCACAAACCCGACATTTCAGGTGGGCACCACTTAAACGGGACCACGGTCCCAGACAGAGGCAGTTCCCTCGTGGAGGTGTACGGTCCGCAGGATAGACGCCCCGGTCGCACGCAGCAGATGACCGCCACCCCCTATGTGGAGGCGAATGCCCTCGAGCTCAAGCGCCAGCTTCCGCGTAGGCGTCATCTTGTGCAGGCGAGTCCGCGTCGAGATCACCGGGATCACCGGTCTCGATTGCGTCAGCGAAGGCCTCCATGCGCTCCGCCAGACGCCCCAATTGTCCGGCGAGACGCCCACGCGCCTCGGCATGCAAGCTGCTCGCGCCATGGTTTTCATGGTTCAGGCGCTGAACCTGACTTTCCAGCGCCTCGATGCGGCTATCGGATTCCTTGAGGTCGTCGACCAGGATCAGTGACGCCATCAACAGAAGGCGCAAATCGCCGATCTGTCCGACCTGACCGGAAATGTCGGAGACCCGCGTGTCGAGCGTACCAGCGAGTTCGCGCAAATAGGCTTCCTGGCCTGCCTCGCAGCCAATGGTGAAGTCGCGACCGTTCAGGGTGACAGTGACCCGCGACATCGCTTCACGCCTCCTCGGCCATGAGATCACGCAAATCCGCGATTGCGACGTCCAGCGTGTCCGACGCCATCTGGGCGGCTTCCTGCAGCGCAGCCTCTCGTCCGCGCGCCTGATCGAGGGCCTCCGCGAGATTGGCGCGATCGACATCTGCATCGCGAGCCTCGATCGCAGCCGCTTCGGCCTTGTGAACACGATTGCGCATGGACCGCGCCACGTCCTCGACACGCCCCATGGCCTTGTCGAGGCGGGCGATCACGACTTCGAGCGCATCTTCGGGCATGTCGGAACGCACGTTCATGCGCTGAGAATCAGCCGTGTCGCGAGAAAGTTCAAGTTCTTCGTCAACTTTATCCCCTGTGACTTTGACTCCAGACCGATTCATGCCGATGAAAAACGGCAAGATCGAGGTAAGGGTCTCGCCGTCTCCGGCTTTGCTCTGACATGGACCGACAATTGACGATGGCGGCCGCGCGGTCCAAACAGGGACTCTGTTCCGACACCCTCGCTAACAGGCGCACACCCGCATGCTTTCCTTACCCGACTGGGCTTTTTATCCGCTCGCCGCAGCTGTCTCCGCCGGCATGATCACCGCCGCGGTCAGCTTCGGTGACAGCACGCACCGGTCGCCGGAAGAAATCCTGACGGAAGGGACCGTCATCGAAGGAGACGCGCTGTCCGGCCTGGTAACGGGCAATGGTCTGACGGCCAGTTTTCTGGAAGACGAAGGCACCCGCTTTGCGCAGATCAGTGCCGCAAGAGGTCCACTGGACGGCGTACAGTCGGCCGGGGCATTCTTTACGCTTTCCGAGCAGGAATTACGGGCCTTTGAAGGCCACCGCCTTCGCGTCACCTACCAGCTTCGGTCGAGTTCCTTGCAAGGCGCCCGCACCGCCCAGCTGAACTTCTTCATGCCAGACCGGGGGCAGGCCTCCTGGGAGGTGGTTGAGGTGTCCGCAGACATCACGACTGTCGAGCTGGAGGTCGTCTCGACCGTTTGCACCTGGCCACAAGCCTATGTGGCCATCTGGCCGGACTGGGCCGGCAATGCCAACACGATCGACCTTGTCTCCATTCGGATCACGGCGCTGGAAGAGACCCCTTGCGACTAGCCTCCTCGCGGTAGGGCCTCACATCCGGCATCCGCGCCAGCAGGGCGTAGGAGCTCCAGGAAATCATCCGCGCGACATTGCCGGGAGAAACCTTGCGGGCCTTCTGAATCTGTCTTCGCGCCTTGAATGTGCTGGGCAACCGGCTCAAGGCGTCAAATATGGCCCTCCAGAACAACCGGAACTGACCATTCTTGATTGCCCCCAGCGACAGCAGTGCGGTCGCGGCGATATGGAAGGGAAGCGTCACCGGCAGGAGCCAGCCCGGCATGTTTTTCAAGTATACGGTCAATCGATTGCGCACACCGTAATAGGTCGCGAACTCCGACCGGCGGCCCGATGACGCGTAACCCACATGATCGACAGCGGCACTGCGAAGCTGAATGGCACGCTCGCCGAGCAGACGCGCGCGAAACGCCAGGTCGACATCTTCGCTGTAGCAGAACAGGCTTTCATCGAACCCATCGAGCGTCTGGAAGAGCGAATGCCGGATCATGGCTGCCGCGCCGCAGGGGCCAAATACTTCGCCCTCTATCGGCAAGAGCGCTACCGGGCGCAGGAAGCCAGCACGATAAGCCAGCCCCGTCGCATGGAAAACATCCCCTACCCCGTCAAGCAGGCCTGACTTGTCGGCACAATATTGGGTCGAACCAAACAGACTCACGGCGGGATAGCGTTGTGTGGCGAGCTCCAGTTCGGCGACCCAGTCAGGATGAGCAAAAGCATCCGGATTCAGGAAGACAATCCAGCCGGAAGAGGCGGATTTCGCGAGCAGGTTATTGCCCGCCGCGAATCCAAGATTGTCGTCCTGCACAATCAATCGGACGCCATCGGGCAAATCACCCAACTCAACGCGCTCGCCAACCGGGGATCCATTCTCGAGCACGAGAATCTCGCGCGGCCTGCGACTTTGTGCCTCGAGCGCCCGCATGCAGGCCCCAATCGTGGCCCGGCTCTTGTAGGCGACGACCAAAACGGAGATATCAGCAACGTTGGACAACTCAGTACCCGGTCAACTTGCTGCATCGCAGCGGCTTTCAATTCACCCGAGAGCGGTTAGCATGGTTTCAGGCTGCAGCGAACTTCTCCCGCATCTTCCGCAGCATTCCACTCGGGACCGTCATCACACGGTTCGTGAAACATGTTGATCGCACGGGGGCACGACGCGTGAGTGAAAACTTGATCGATGCTGCCCTTGTGCTGATCCTGGGCGGTGTGTTGCTGTCCGGGCGGTTACCGACCGCGCGGGCCTTCGCTCTGTTTGCAGCGGCAGCCATCCTGACCGGGCGCATCGGGTTCGACGATGCGATCGACCGTCTCACCACGCCAGCCATTCTTGCCGTAACAAGCCTGGTGATCATAGCGTCGGCGCTGGCAAAGCTGCCCGGCCTCAGTCGTGCGGTATTTGGTCGACCAGGCCGCTCACCGCGCGTGACACTGAGCAGGTTCCTCGGCTCAGCTGCGCTCGCCTCAGCAGTAACCCCCAACACCGCGGTAGTTGCCGCCTTACTCGGCCCAGCCGCCCGCCGCCCCGATTATTCGCCTCATCTGCTACTTCTGCCGCTATCCTATGTTGCATTGGCTGGCGGGATGCTGACACCGTTCGGGACTTCCGCCAGCCTAATGGTCACCGGCGAGGCCGCCCGAATGGGTATCCAACTGTCCATCATAGACTTTGCCTTACCTGGCATGGCAGTCCTGAGCGCCGTTTTCATTGCCCTCATCCTATTCGCGCCAATACTGCTCAAAGACCGCGAAGCCCCTGAAGCGGACACCAGCGGAGTGTTCCACATCGAAGCGCGGATCGAGGACGAGTCAAACCTGGCGGGACGCAGCGTTGCGGCGGGACGGTTACGCAAGCTGCACAGCTTCTACCTCGCAGAAATTAATCGTGGCGACCGGGTGATCCGGCCAGTTCACCCAGCCTTCGTGCTGCATGCCGGCGATCGCCTGATTTTCGTCGGCGACGTCTCACATTTTGACGAGCTGCACGGGATTTCCGGCCTGACGATCGACGCCGTGCCGAAACAGCAGGCCTCCGACGAATTCTTCCACGCTGTTATCAGCGGACAAAGCCTGCTCGATGGCCGAACCTTGCGTGAGGCTGACTTCCGTGCCCGCTTCAACGCCTCCGTGATGGCTGTCCGGCGCGGGGATGAACGGCTTTCCGGCAAGCTGGGCGATATCCGACTACGTACGGGAGATGTGCTGATCCTATCGGCCGGCCCCGATTTCGGCAGCCGCGACAATGTCCGTCCTAACCTGCACATCCTGGACGTTGACTCTCCCGGTCAGACACCGATGGCGCCACGAACGGCCTGGGCTCTTGGGATCGGCTTTTCGATCTTCCTGGGCATCGCGCTTACTCAACTTATTCCTTTCCACCAGGCCGCGCTCGGTCTGGCCGCGTTGGTGATCGGGCTAAACTGGACGACGGCGCGCGAAGTCCGCCGCAACTTCCCGTTTGATCTGGTCATCATCCTTTGGGGTGCAGTGTTATTGAGCCTGCTCATCACTCAGTCAGGCGCCGCCGACTCCGCCGCTCTTGTCATTGCCGGCATGACGCGTGACCTGCCACCCTATGCGGCGCTGGCCATCATCTTCTTTTTCGCCTGGGCGATGACGGAGCTCTTCTCGAATGCAAGCGCGGCGCTGACAGCACTGCCAGTCGCGTTGGCAACCGCCGTGCAGCTGGAGCTACCACCGGAAGCTTTTGCGCTCGCGACCGCTTTCGGCGCCAGTGCCAGCTTCTTGATGCCTTTCGGCTATCAGACCCACTTGATGGTGATAACGCCTGGACGCTACCGCCTCAGCGATTTCTTCCAGCTTGGCGGCATTGTCTTTGTCGCCTACTCCTGCGCGGCGCTGAGCACCCTCATTTACTTTTACCTTTGATCTGGAATTCTCCTATGCCGAACCTCGACGACAAGAACGCAATCGCCTTCGAATTTGCTCGGATTTGCTCGCTCGCAGCGGTGAAGATCATGGAGGTTTACGAGAGCGATTTCGAAGCGCGCGGCAAAGATGACAAATCACCAGTAACCGACGCGGATGAACTTGCTGAAGCGATCATCCTCGCCGAGCTGGAGCGCACCATCCCAGGCGTACCGGTCCTCGCTGAAGAGAGTTTTGCTGCGGGCTTTCGCCCCAAGACAGACGGTGCCTTTATCTTGGTCGACCCGGTCGACGGCACCAAGGAATTCATCAACAAGAATGGCGAGTTCACCGTCAATATTGCGCTGATTGAGAATCGATCACCGACGGCTGGCTGCGTCTATGCCCCGGCCCGCGAACGTATATTCATTGGCGGAACAAAGGCCTGGGCTGGCCCTCTCAAGGCCGGCGAATCCATCTCAACCGACATGCTCACCTCCATCACAACGCGGACACCGCCCCAGAATGGCATGACAGCAGTTATGAGCCGGTCCCATGCCGATGAGGCGACCCAGGTTTTCGCCAATGCACAAGGCGTCACGCAAACAGTGTCCGCCGGGTCTTCGCTTAAGTTCTGCCTCGTCGCCGAAGGCTCCGCGGACGTTTACCCGCGCTTCGGTCCGACCAAAGAATGGGACACCGGTGCGGGGCACGCGGTACTCAACGCCGCCGGTGGCGCAGTCCTCTCACCAGGCGGCTCACCTTTCCTGTATGCCAAGGCGGCAGTCGAGTACCTCAACGGCGCATTTGTCGGCTGGGGCCGTCAGCCACAATAAGACCAGCGTGACAAGGCGGTGCTGTTCCAGCGCCACCGCTTGGCTGACGTCAACCCAAACGCCCCATCCGCTTGAGTTCGGCGATCACCTTGTCGGCAGCATCCTCGGCACTGAGATCCGCGGTTTGAATGTGCAGTTCCGGCGATTCAGGGGCCTCGTAAGGACTGTCAAAGCCGGTGAAATTCTTGATCTCGCCCGCCTGGGCCTTCTTGTAGAGCCCCTTCGGGTCGCGCTCCATGCAGATTTCGAGCGGCGCATCAATGAAGACCTCGATGAACTCGCCCTCATCTACCAACTCGCGAA
>NZ_CAJQOO010000165.1 GCF_905480005.1 uncultured Maricaulis sp. | reverse complement strand
GCGACCCGGTCATAGATAGCCGAAAGGCGGCCATCGGCCGCCTTTCGATCAAGTGTCTTTATCCAGCTCAAGGCCCTAGGCCTCGATGACCGAGGCCTTGATGATCTTGCCCGGATTGGCCGGCGGCTCGCCCTTGGGCAGCGCGTCGACATGTTCCATGCCGGAGACCACTTCACCCCAGACCGTGTACTGGTTGTTGAGGTAGGGCACGTCATCCAGGCAGATGAAGAACTGGCTCGACGCGCTGTCCGGATCGGCGGCGCGGGCCATCGACATCGTGCCGCGCACATGCGGCTCGGCGGAGAATTCGGCCGGGATGTGCTGGCCGGAGCCGCCCATGCCATTGCCGTTCGGGCAGCCGCCCTGGGCCACGAAACCATCAATCACGCGGTGGAAGTTCAGCCCGTCATAAAAGCCTTCCTTTGCCATCTCGGTGATCCGCGCCACATGCTTGGGTGCGAGGTCGGGACGCAGCTTGATCGTGACGTCACCGCCTTCAAGCGTGAATACGAGTTGTTCTTCAGCCATGGGTCTTCCTATTCAATAATCCGGGTCGGCACGGTGATATCGCAAATGTCCGGCAGATTGCCAGACGGGTCGCGCAGCGTGTCGAGATAGGCGGCAAAGGCCGCGCTGTCGGTATCAGCCACCTCGATGGTCACCTGCTCTTCGGCCGGCAATTCATCACCGGTCCGCATGGAGCGGATATTGTCGGGACGGAAATCCGGGTCATCCATCGCCGAGCCGACGGCAATCGCATCAACCGCTTCCTGACCCACGCGAACACGGCCCCAGGACGTGTATTGCGCATTGAGATGCTCGGGATTGCCGCGTGTGATGTAGAATTGGCTGCGCGCCGAATTGGGATCGCCGGTCCGCGCAGCGGCGGCAGCGCCCGTGCAATGCAGGAGCCAGGACTGCACCTGTCCGTCGCCGGTGATCGCGGCCAGCGCCGCAGTCTGGGTCCCGGCCGGGAAGCCGTCCCAGAAACCGGCCTTGGCCATTTGCGGCAGGGAGCGCGGATTGATCATGCGATCCTGCAGCTCGGTCACGACCGGCTCGCCGGAGCGGCGCACGGTGAATTCGGCTTGCAGGCCGTCCACGTCCGCAGCATGGCCGGGATTGGAGCGCGCGCCCCCGCCCTGGGCCATGAAGCCATCAATCACCCGGTGCCAGACCAGGAAATCATAGAAGCGCTCCTGGGCGAGCGTGCGCATGCGCGCGACATGGTTGGGGGCGAATTCCGGTGCCATCTCGACAATGACCATGCCGTGATCGGTCTCGATATAGAGCAGGTCTTCCTGGTCAGCCGTGCGCCAGGAATCGGCGGGCAGATCCCATTGCGGCGCCGGCGCCGTTTCCTGGGCTGCAGCGGTGCTGACGGCACTGGCCGCGCCGGCATCGGCTTCGGTCGTGTCGGCGGTGGTCTCGCGGGCGCAGGCGGCGGTGGTCAGCGCGAGGGCCAGGGAGGCGGAAAGGGTGAAACGCATGATCACGCAAGACGCTCCTTCAATCGGCGTTCAATACTGGGCGTCACAAAGGCGGAGACATCTCCGCCGAGACGGGCGATTTCCTTGACCAGGCGGGACGCAATCGCCTGGTGGCGTGGATCAGCCATCAGGAACAGCGTCTCAATATCATCATTGAGCTGCTGGTTCATGGCGACCATCTGGAACTCATACTCGAAATCGGACACGGCCCGAAGCCCGCGCACGATGGACTGGGCACCGATCTCCTCGGCGAAATGCATCAGCAATCCGTCGAAGGGCCGGACATCGATCTGGGCGCCATCGGCAAACTGGGCGACCTCGGAACGGACCATGTCGACGCGCTCTTCCAGAGTGAAGAGCGGATTCTTGCCTTCATTGATGGCAACGCCGATGACGAGATGGTCGACGAGCTTCACAGCCCGTCCAATGATGTCGATATGACCATTGGTCAGCGGATCGAACGTGCCCGGATAGAGCGCGGTACGGGTCATGGCCATTCTCTCCCCGGGCTGGGCGCCCCTGCGACACCGGCCCGGTGTCGCAGTCCTGTCTGGCAGACCGGCGAGGCGAGATCAATCATCCCGCCTCTCCCGGTGTGCGACTCGCGCGCTACTCGCCGGCTTCGCTACCGCTCTCCGGAGCCGAATCCGTGCCCGAATCCGGGGCCGAATCCGGGGCCGAATCCGGGCTCGAACCCGGGGCCGGCAGGGCGTCCGGATCGATGTCCTCTTCACCGTCATCGCCCGCATCCTGGATGCGGACAACGGCGACAACATTCTCGCCCTCATTGAGACGGATCAGGCGGACACCGCGCGAGGACCGGCTGGCAATCCGGACCGTGTCGACCGGGAAGCGGATCAGCTGGCCACCGTCTGTGACGGCCATGATCTGATCGGCATCCTCGACCGGGAAGCTGGCCGAGAGCGGGATGTCCCGCTTGATATCCGTGGCCGCGACACCGTTATTGCCGCGCCCCATGACCCGGAAATCATAGGCAGAGGAGCGTTTGCCCATACCGTCTGAGGCAACGGTGAGGAGGAATTCCTCGGCGGCGCCCAGCTCGGCCAGGCGCTCGGTCGAGAGGGCCGCATCTTCGCCGCCATCATCATCACCGTCTGCGACCGCGACTTCGACCTCTTCATCATCACCGAGTGCCCGCCGCATGGCCGTCGCATGTTTCAGATAGGCGCGCGCCTCCGGAGAGGTGACATCAATATGATGCAGGATCGCCATCGAGATCAGCGTGTCGCCTTCGGCCAGGCGGATACCGCGCACCCCGACCGAATTACGGCCGGCAAAGACGCGAACATCGGTCGCCGGGAAGCGGATGGCCCGCCCCTTGTGGGTGGTCAGGAAGACATCGTCCTGCTCGGTGCAGAGCACCACATTGACGATCTGGTCGTCCTCTTCCTCCAGCTTCATCGCAATCTTGCCATTGCGATTGACCTGGACGAAGTCCGACAGCTTGTTGCGGCGGACCGTGCCCTTGTTGGTGGCGAACATGACATTCATGTCGGCCCATGTGCTCTCATCCTCGGGCAGTGCCATGATCGAGGTGATCGTCTCGCCCTGCTCCAGCGGCAGGAGATTGACCAGGGCCTTGCCTCGCGTATTCGGCGCACCCAGCGGCAGGCGCCAGGTCTTGGTCTTGTAGACCATGCCGCGATTGGAGAAGAAGAGGAGCGGCGCGTGGGTCGAGGCCACGAAGAGCGTGGCGATGAAGTCCTCGTCCTTGGTCGCCATGCCCGAGCGGCCCTTGCCGCCGCGGCGCTGGGCGCGATAGTCCGACAGGGCCGTACGCTTGGCATAGCCGCCATGGGTGACGGTCACCACCATCTCCTCACGCGGGATCAGATCCTCATCCTCGAAGTCGAGCTCGGCATCGACGAATTCGGAGCGGCGCGGTGTGGCGTAATTCTCGCGAACCTCGGTCAGCTCGTCCCGGATCATGCCCAGAACACGCTCACGCGAGCGCAACAGGTCGAGGAGGTCGGCAATCTGTTCGGCCAGCGTCGCCGCTTCATTGCCCAGCTCTTCACGGCCGAGACCGGTCAGGCGGTTGAGGCGCAATTCCAGGATCGCCCTCGCCTGTTCCTCGGTGAGGCGCAGCGTATTGTCCTCGCGCAGCATGGACCGCGGATCGGCGACCAGTTCGACCAGCGGGGCGACATCCAGTGCCGGCCAGTCGCGCGCCATCAATTGCTCGCGCGCCGTCGCCGGGTTCGGCGCCTTGCGGATCAGGGCGATGACTTCATCGATATTGGCCACAGCCAGGGCGAGGCCGACAATGACATGCGCCCTGTCACGCGCCTTGTTGAGCTCGAACTTGGCCCGGCGTGCGACGACTTCCTCACGGAAGCGCAGGAACTCCTTGAGGATGTCCAGCGCACCCAGCAATTGCGGACGGCCACCAACCAGCGACAGCATGTTGGCACCGAAACTGGTCTGCATGGGCGACCAGCGGAAGAGCTGGTTGAGAATGACATCGGCGACGGCATCGCGCTTCAATTCGATCACGACACGCATGCCATTGCGGTCACTTTCGTCACGCAGATCGGCAATGCCCTCGATCTTCTTGTCACGCACAAGGTCGGCGATCTTCTCGATCATCGAGGCCTTGTTCACCTGGTAGGGGATTTCATGGACGATGATCGCCATGCGGTCCTTGCGTACTTCCTCGATCGAGGTGCGCGCCCGCATCACCACCGAGCCGCGTCCGGTCAGCACCGCATTGCGGGCGCCCGTACGGCCCAGGATGAGACCGCCCGTCGGGAAGTCCGGACCCGGGATACAATCCAGCAGTTCGGCCTCGGTCAGCGCCGGATTTTCCAGCAGGGCCAGCGTGCCATCGATCACTTCGCCCAGATTGTGTGGCGGGACATTGGTCGCCATGCCGACGGCGATACCGCCGGCACCATTCACCAATAGATTGGGATAGCGCGCCGGCAGAACGACCGGTTCCTTGCGCTCGGCCGAGTAATTCTCGACGAAATTGACCGTGTCCTTGTCGATATCGGCCAGCAGGGACTGGGCCACTTTCTGCATGCGCGCTTCGGTGTAACGATAGGCGGCGGGCGGATCACCATCGACCGAGCCAAAATTGCCCTGCCCGTCGATCAGCGGCACCCGCATCGACCAGGGCTGGGCGAGGCGCACCATCGAGTCATAGACCGCCTGGTCACCATGCGGGTGATAGCGACCCATCACGTCACCAACGGCGGTCGCACATTTGCGATAGGATTTTTCGTGCGTCTGCCCGTTCTCGTGCATGGTGTAGAGAATGCGGCGGTGAACCGGCTTGAGACCATCACGCGCATCGGGGATGGCCCGCGACACGATCACGCTCATCGCATAGTCGAGATAAGAGGACTTCATCTCGTCTTCGATGGCGATATTGCCAACCCCGTCCGGCAGGGCCGGCGGCTGACCGCCCGTATTGTCTGCCCCGTTTCCGGAACCGTCTTCGGCTGTCGTCGGCGTGTCGTCGTGATCGCTCAAGGCGGCCCTCTTTTCATTCTGTCGCAATGGCGGTCACGATTGCCCCGACCGCACCCTCACGAAAATCGCCGCCGATCCCACTCCCTCGCGCGCGGGCGCGAATCATTAGTGTGAATCAGGCGGCTTTCCTGTCGCAGAGTCTTAACAATCGTAAGGGGGGAGAGCAAATGCGGGGGGCGGTTGGGGGCTAAAAATACCTCCGGCACTTTATCCGACGAACACCCCACCCCACACCGTCATCCTGACGAAAGTCAGGACCCAGTCTCGCAGACCCGATTTCGCCGAACGCTGCAATGACGTCGCGTCGCAGTCCGGGTCCCGATTGTCATCGGGATGATCCTGGTTTCGGGAGTTCCAATACCTTTGTCATCCCGGACGGAGCCCTGACCTGATCAGGGCGCAGATCCGGGACCCATACGCCCGGTGCGGCCAGCTTTCGCGATAATGGGTCCCGGCTCTGCGGCCTGCTTGCGCAGGCCATTCGGCCGGGATGACAAGCGGGTGGGGGACAGATGATACCTCTCTCTCCGCCCACCCCGGCGCCGTCGCGCAGGAGGCTTGCGACAGACACGGCGTTCACGCGTCCATCAAGCCGCGTCGAGTTGCTCTTGCAGCAGTTCCAGCCGGACAGGCTTGCCGAGCACGCCGTCAAAGCCCGCCTCGCCATATTCGCGCACCTGGTGGGTCATCATGTTGGCGGTCTGCGCGACGATCTTGCTGGGCGGGCGGGCTTGAGCCTGTTCCAGCGCCCTGATCTGTTCGAGAACCTCATAGCCACTGAGGCCGGGCATCGAGATGTCGAGAAAGATCGTGCCGAATTCCGCCTGACGGACCGCGTCCATGGCCTCCTCGCCGGAGGCGGCAAATTCGGCCGAGAAACCGAGCTTCGCCAAAAGGCCGCGCATGACCTCGCGATTGATGCTGACATCGTCCACGACCAGGATTTTGAGGTCCCGGGCGCCCGGGCTTGCCGGCTCGCTGACCGCCTTCGCTTCGGGTCCGTTCTGCACACGCGCCCCGTCATGGGCCGGAAGCTTCAGACTTGCCGTGAAGCAGGATCCGACACCGGGTTCGCTTTGCACGTCAATTCGACCACCCATAAGCGCGGCCAGTTGCGACGCAATGCACAATCCCAGGCCACTGCCCCCGTATTTTCTGGACGTGCTTTGATCAGCCTGGGTGAAGCGCTCGAAGACCCGGCGGACTTCCGCCTCGCTCATCCCGATACCTGTGTCGCGCACGGTGAAGCGAATGTCCGATGACGTCTCGCCTGGCTGAACCACGAGATCCACGCGGCCTTCGGCGGTGAACTTGATCGCGTTGGAGAGAAGATTGTGCAGTATCTGGGTGATCCGGTTTTCGTCACCGACCCTTTTTTGGGTCAGATCGAGATCCGGACTGATCTCGATGAAGAACTCCACCGATTTCTCCGCCGCCGTGATGACATAGAGCTGGGCGACGCCATTGATCATCGCCGGCAAATCGAAGGGCCGGGTCTCGACGGCCATCAGGCCTTCCTCGATACGCGAGAGATCCAGAACATCATTGAGCGTACTCAGCAGGACTTCACCCGATTTGGTGATGGCCTGGACCTGGTCGCTCTGGTCCGGCCGCAGGCTTCCATCGTCCAGCACCCGCGCCATGCCCAGAACACCATTGAGCGGTGTCCGGATCTCGTGACTGACCGCGGCCAGAAACTCGGACTTCACCCGGGTCGCTTCTTCCGCCTGTTCGGACTTGCGCTGAAGTTCGATCGCGGCCTGCACCATTTGCGTACGAAAGACACGCGCGCCCGCAAACACGAATGACGCGGCCAGGACCTGGCCGGCGATCAGCGTAAAAATGCTCACATCGGGCAAATCACTCGCCCACTGAGCGCCTGTCATCACGAAAGTGCCGACATAGGCGGCACAGGCCATGAGAAGCGTCGCCAGTCCATCGCGCCACCCCAGTGCCAGCGTCACCGTCAATACCGCCGGGATGAAAAGCAGATTGCTTGGGCTCACCATCTCCTGGGCGGTCAGCGAGAGCGCAAGGAGGAGGGATGCGACCAGATGCGAGAATATGCGCGTATTCCGCGCGAAATGTTGCGTTCCGACGACCATGAAGGGGCCGGCCAGGCACAGGAGAGCCATCAGACCGCCCAGCGTGACCGTCAGCGGGTAGTCTCCAAGATAGGGGATATTGATCGCGGTTATGGCGAGCCCGGATATGCCTGCCAGCGTGAAGAAGACAGAAACGGCGCGCTCGCTCGCGAGCCGCAAGCGACCATGTTCCGACTGGTCCGGCCATATTTTCTGCTTCAGATCCAGCATGACTCCCCCAGCGTTTCGGCTGCTGTGCAGGTCTTACGGCAATCATGTTGAGAATCGCTGAACGTATCGTCCCGCGGGCGCGCCCGGACGCCGCTGCCCTACCCCGCCTCATCCGGCAAGGTCAGACCCGCATCGACCGGCTCGCCGCTGAAGATCTCAAACTCCTGCTCCAGCGTTCGCGGCCAGAACACGCTGGCGACCAGCGCCGTGACCAGGACACCGACGGCGAGGCCGGTGAGGAAGGGGCGTTTCACGAAGCCCAGGCCGGTGCGCAGCCAGGCCAGGAAGGGCGAGGTCGGGGCCGGGCTTGGCAGGGTCCCGGCGCTCTCGACCGGGGCGCTGAGACTGTAGCCGATGCGCGGCAGGGTGCGGATCAGGCTGGCATCGCCCAACAGGCGCCGGAGGCGGGAAATCGCCTGGTTGAGCGCTTCATCGCTGCCATCCTCCTCCCACACCGTCTCCAGGAATTCATCGCGGGTGACCGGGCTGATGCCGCGCCGGGCGAGGAGGTGAAGCACGCCGGCCAGGCGCGGTTCGAGGCGATGGGTCTCGCCCTCGCGCACCAACACGCAGGCCATGAGATCACAATGGGCCGTTCCGATCCGGAAACGCGTCGCAGCGGTGTCGCCGCCGGGTGAGGACAATGTCATGTCAGCCTATCCAACAGGTTTTCGTCAGGACGCGGACGCGCCGCCATCCTAGCCAGTCGGGGCTAACATGAGCAAGGAGAGCGACGACCATGAAAGCTTTGTCATTTCTCAGGCGCACGTCCGGCCGCATGGCGGGTGCGTTGAGCCTGGCTCTGGCTATCACCTCCGCGGCGACCGCCCAGGCGCCCGCACAGGCGACCGACCCGAATGTCGACTCTATCGCCGCCAGTGCCCGCCTGTCAGAGGCCTTTGACGCACTCGAGGCTGCCGGCTTCACCGGAATTGTCGGCCTGTCACTGGACGGCGAGACGGTTTTGATGCGAGGGGCCGGTGAGGCGGACCCTCAGACCGGTCGCCTCTTCGGCCCGGACACCCAGGTCGACATCGCGTCGATCACCAAGAGCTATACCGGCATGCTGGCGGCACAGCTGATCAGCGACGGCACGCTGTCGGCCGATCTGCGCCTGGCCGATGTGTTCCACGATGTCCCCGCCGACAAGGCCGACATCACCCTGCACCAGCTCCTGACCCACGCGGCCGGCCTGCCGGGCGGGGTCGGCGATGATCTTGTGGACGAGGACTTCGACACGTTCCGGGCCAACGCCTTTGCCGCGCCACTGCGCTTCGAGCCGGGCACCGCGTATTACTATTCCAATGTCGGCTTCTCCCTCGCCGCCGCCATCATCGAGCGGGCGACGGGCCAGACCTATGAAACCCTGTTGCGCGACCGGCTGGCCGCTGCCGGCATCCGGGACACCGGCTATCAGGCCGTCCATGACCCCCGGCGCTCCGTCCATTTGCGCGACGGGCGCGATGTGTCGGAAGCGTCCTGGGGTGGCCATCCGCCAAACTGGAACCTGATCGGCAATGGCGGGCTGGTCTCGACCGCGCCGGACATGCTGGCCTGGCGCCAGGCCTGGTCAGCCGGCGAGCTGATCTCGCCGGAGGCGCGCGATTTCGGCCAGACCCCGTTTCAGGATGAAGGCGGCGGCGCCTCCTATTACGGCTATGGGCTGGTGGTCGAGGATGACCCGGAACTCGGCCGCATCTACTGGCATAATGGCGGGTCGGCGCACTTCAACGCCCATTGGCGCGAGCTGGCCGATCACGGTCTGATCCTGTTCGTCGCCACCAATCAGCGTCATCTCAATGCCGACCGGGTTGTCGACGTATTGACGGCCGCCTGGTTTGACCGGCCCTGGCAGGTCGCGCCCGCGACCCCGCCAGCCGATGCGAGCGTCAAGCTTCCCGATACGCCAGCCGCTCGGCTGGTGCACGACTACCTCGCCGCGCTCGCCGCCGACGCGGCAGCGCGCCAGGCCTTCATCGAAGCCCGCTTCACGCCCGCCTTGCTGGCCGCTGCGCCGCTGCAGGAACATCTGGCCCTGTTCGAGCAGATCGCTGCCGACCTGACCGACCACCGGCTGGCCGCGTTTCAGTCAGACGAGGCGCAGGTCCGCATTGCGGTCTTTGCGCCCGCCCTCGGACAAACGATCGAGCTGGTCTTCGACACACCGGACCCGCAGACACGGCAGATCGCCGGGCTGCAGCTCGGCTGAGCGACAGGGCCCGACCGCCTGGCGGTCGGGTCCTGCCCCTGTGCCCAGTCAGTCGATGCTGTAATTCATGAACTCATCACGCGTGACGCGGCCATCTCCGTCGACATCGATCATCTGGAAGACCGCGGTCACACTCAGAACGGCCGACTCTTCGGCATTGGCGATGACGCGGTCGAGATAATCCGGCGAGGCAACGCCCTGCTGGGCGTTCATGCCGAGCTCGGCCAGGGCGGTCTGGACGGAGCCGGTGACCTCGTCACGCAGGTCCGGGCCGAGATGGCCATCCGCGGTCAGGCCGGCTTCGACGAAGAGTTCGGCGAGGTCGAAATCATTGCTGCCATCGCGGTCGACCGAAGCGAAGCTGGTGTCCAGATCGTGTTCGTCGGCGTCGACGGGGGTTGCGGTCTGCAGACCCGAGACGACGGCGACGGCGGTCACGAGGGCGAGAAAGCTTGCAGGCATGGTGTACTCCTTCACATTGAGATGGGGGAGCACCCGGCGGCGATGACGTGAAACGGGGTAGGTCTCGACATAGGCACGAAGCACTTCGCTGGCCGTCACGCCATGCGACTGACACGCCTCCATGAAGTCCTGCTTGGTCTGGTGACCAATGCGGATTTCCAGGAATTCGCTCTGCTTCTCACGCCGTTTCATGTCATATCCGACCCGCAAGGCTGGTCGGTCCCTGTTTCACGCTGGCACCCGAGTGCGACCCGACCTGGCCACACCCTGCCTGCCAAGAAGAACCGAATTGCCGTCCTGACGCACGCATTATAGCGTCCGGACACTGATTTTATTGATGAATTTTCGGTCACCTGACGACCGCGCCCGGGAAATCGCAGGCCCGGCGTCACAAATCCTTGCCTTGTCGGCTCGCCCCTGCCTGACTAACGCGCATTGCATCAGTGTCGCGCCATCGGGGATATCCATGCTGTCACGCCTTCTCGCCCTCACCTGTCTGACTGCGTTCCTCGCGGCCTGCGCGCATCTGCCCGGCGCTCCGGACCCGGCCCCGACTCCCGCCCCGACCCCGGCTCCCGCCACGGGCCCGGACACGGACAGCGCCGACGGGCCGCCGGTCGTGATCATGATTGGCCTCGACGGTCTGCGTTATGACGCCATTGACCGCCATGAGGCGCCCAATCTGCGCGCCCTCGCTGCGCGCGGCACGCGACCCGAGCGCATGGTGTCGGTCATGCCCACCAAGACCTTCGTCAATTTCTATTCCCTGGCGACCGGTCTCTATCCCGAACACCATGGCATGGTCTCCAACTCGCCCTATGACCGGCGGCTGGACGAGACCTTCTCCAATTCCGGCGGCAGCCCGCAAGACCCGCGCTGGTGGGGTGGCGAGCCGATCTGGATCACCGCCGAGCAGCAGGGCCTGCGCTCGCACATCATGTTCTGGCTCGGCTCTGAAGTTGAAATCAACGGGACCCGCCCGACTGTCTGGCACCCTTATGAGCACAACAAACCCTATGAAGAACGCGTCGCGGAAGTCCTGTCCTGGTTCGACGCGCCGATCGCCGAACAGCCCCGCTTCGCGGCCTTCTACATGGACCATGTCGACACGGTCGAACATCGCGGCGGCGTCGAGACGGCAGCCGAGGGCACAGCGGTAGGGCATGTTGACGATCTGGTCGGCGAACTGGTCGCCGGACTGGAAGCCCGCGGCGTGATGGATCGGGCGACGATCATCATCGTCTCCGACCATGGCATGGTGAATGTCTCGACCGAACGGACAATCGCGGTCGATGAATTTGCCGATCTGGACGGTCTCTTCATCGAGGAATTCGCCGGCCAGTATGGTGCCGGACTGGAACCTTTCCTGATGGGTTTTGGCGATGAGGCGACCGTCGAGCGCATCTACACCGCGCTGCAGGGCGCCCACCCGCACATGACGGCCTATCGCCGTCAGGACATGCCGGAGCACTGGCATTTCGACCATGTTGATCGGGGGCCGGATCTCTTCATCCTGGCTGATCCGGGCTGGCAGATCACCGCGTCCGACACCGACCTGACCAATCCCTATCTGGCCGGACTGCAGGCCACTCACGGCTATGACAATCTCGCCGACGAGATGGGCGCGACCTTCATCGGCGTCGGCCCGATCTTCCCCGAAGGCGCCCGCCCGGCCGCCTTCGACAACATCAATGTCTACGGCCTGATCGCCTGCGCCCTGGACCTCGAGCCGGCCGAGACCGATGGTAGCGCGCAGGAAGTCGAACGGATCACCGGCGGGCGCTGCCCGGCGGAGTAAATCCGACTGGAGGAACCGCATGCCTGACATGACACGGCGAAGCGCGATTGCGGCCTTGGGCGCCTGCGGCCTGCCCGAACTGGCGTGGGCGCGACAATCATCGGGTGGCTGGCAGGTCATGACGGCCCTGCCGCGCCGCGTTCAGGAAATCTATCCAACGGTCCTCGGCCAACACATCTATCTCGCCGGCGGGCTGGAAGCGCGCGAGGGGCCCGATGTCGACAGTATCAGTGATCAGCTCTTCGTCCTGACCGACCCCGCCAATCCCGCAGCGATGTGGGACACGCGCGCCCCGCTTCCCGAACCGCGCCACCATCCCAATCTCGTCGGCCATGACGGCTTCGTTTACGGGATTGGCGGTTTCCGGGCCGGCGATGGCGGCATCTGGGAGATGATCGCGAACACCACGCGATACGAGCTCGCCAGCGATGAATGGGTCGAGATGGCGCCGATGCC
>NZ_CAJQOO010000164.1 GCF_905480005.1 uncultured Maricaulis sp. | reverse complement strand
CGAGAGATGCGAGAGGCAGTCGGCGACTTGGTTTGCGGGCTAAGCGTGTATGAAACCTACGAAGCCGAAGTTGCGTTGAAGAAAGCCAACAAAGAGTTCGATGCGAAGCAGGCTGAATATCGAAATCTGGTAGCGGGTCTGCCTGACAATGAGCCTTCCTATGACCCGGCAGCAATAGAGGCGAGGATCGCGGCATTCGACAGCGAACGTGCGCAACTCGAAACCGAAGTGCGAACGGTTGACGCACATATTGATGATCGCACTCAAAAGGCATTCTCGTCCGAACGCAAAACGGCGGTCGAGCGGCTACACAAGCGGCGCGCGATATTGTCTGACTTAGAGCAAGCAATAGAATCTATCGAGTACGATACTAGCGAGCTCGATGAGTTTCTTCCCTACCTGGAAACCTTGTTAGAGAACGCTGCCCTCGCTGAAAGCGCTTCCGAAGCAATAGGCCATATCGAATTTACTCATTGCCCCGCCTGCCTAGCAGCGTTGAAGCCGCCGGCCGGCGACCATGAATGTGGGGTGTGCGGCGAGGAGATAGATGAAGATAAACTCAAGTCAAAATATCTCGCCATTCGCACTGACCTACAGGTGCAAATCAAAGAGTCTAGCCAGCTGCGGCAAGAGAAAGCTGCTGAGTTGAAGGATGCGAAAATTCGGCTGCGGCGGGCACGGGCAGAATTCAATGAACTTCAGTCAGATTTCGCGGCAAAGTACGAATTGAGCGACTCTCCGCGAGAGGCATTTCTCGCCGAACGGCACCGAAAAATCGGTCATATCGAACGGGAACGAGAATATCTTTTGAGCCTAACGGATCGCTTTTTAGAGCTTGCTCGAGTTAGCGAAGAGAAGGCCAAAATTCAGGCCGAAATTGATGAAATCAAAGCGCGGTTAGCAGCGCTAGAATTGCGTGGGAAGCGTAGGAGGGCAGAGGCATTGACTGTGGTCTCAGAACTCGTGAAGTCAATTCTCATGAACGATATTCCCAAAGAGGAAACTTTCGAACGCCCAAGCTCTGTCACTATCGACTTCGGAGATAACGTTGTGAAGGTTGATGGAAAGATGAACTTTTCTGAAAGCAGCAACGTCATTCTGAAAAATGCGGCAATCCTATCGATTTTTGGAGCGGCCACTCGGGATCCGAAATTTTTCCATCCTAGGTTTTTGCTGATGGATAATATTGAAGACAAAGGGATGGAGCCTGAGCGCAGCCATCGCTTCCAAGAATTGATTGTCAAGGTATCTGAAGAGGCCGAGCTAGAGCATCAGGTTATTTTCATGACTTCTATGATGAATCCCGAGCTTGATGACGCCCAGTACACTATTGGGCCTAGCTACACGAAGACGAATAAAACCTTGGCTCTCTAGTGCGCGTACTCGCACTAATTTAGTCCCCTAACACGCCTCACAGGCCCATGATCGAATACAGGTCTGATGTCCCATGGGGCATTTATTGAAAGATCTGGAGCGTTGGTTCGTGCTGCGCCAAGAATGGCGCGCGCTGCTTCGCCTCCCTTAGTGCGAAATTCACCCAATAATTACACACAAACTTACACATAAGCTTCTTCAGAAAAATAAATAGCAGTAAAAACAAACAATTAACCTGCATTTTTCGTGAACAAAATACATTCAAAATCCGTTTTCTTCGGAAGTGCCAGTTCGAGTCTGGCCAGGGGCACCAATCCTGATCTCACGGCAGTTCGCTTCGCGAACGCCTCCGACGGGGCGGCGCATGGGCGCCGGTGCGCGGTTGCGCTTGCGGCCTTCGGGGCCGGGCCTGATCTCACGGCAAATCGCTTGGCTGTCGCTTTTCGTCAGCCGGCCGTGATTGGCGCCGCGTTGCCTACCTGACAGCATCGTCATCAAGTGCTTGAAATCGGCCCTCGTCAGTCCTCCTTGCTGGTGCTAGCCTTCGGTTTCGAGCCTGGACGGAGGCCTGTGTCTTGCTGTCGCCTGGAAATGCGTTGTTGGTGGCCCGCCTTTGTCTGGCGGTGATGTTCCTGTGGTTCGGGGCGATGAATTTCACCGCCGTGGGCACGCAGATAACCGGAAGCTGGATCGAAGGGCATGCCTTCCTGTCCAGCCTGGCCGGTCAGGCCGGATCGGCGGCCAAGACGCTGGGCGTCTACCAGATCATTGCCGGTATTCTCATTGGTGCCCCGATCCCGTCGGGCAGTTTCCGGCGGATCGGTTTTGCAATGAGCGGTCTTTATGCGGCCTTGGCGTTGACCGTCCTGTTCACCAATCCGGTCTGGATCGAGGCGGCGGGTGGTTTCCCGGCTATCGGATCCGGCCAGGGCATTCTCAAATACATCGCCATACTGGGGCTTTCCCTGTGGGGCGGGAGTTTCGAGAATACGCGCATGTTCGCCCAGCGGCACACGGATATGAGGCTCTGGAGCCAGCCGGTCATGTGGCTGGGCCTGGTTCTGGTTCTGGGCTGGATTGGCGGCATGAAATTCACCGCGGTCGAGGCCGCCGGCATCGAACCGCTGGTGCAGACCTCGCCGGCCTTTTCCTGGCTGCTCGGCCTGATGTCATTGCAGACCCTGTCCAATCTGATCGGCATGATCGAACTGATCACCGTGGTCGGACTGATCGGCTACTGGTTCAACACGACATTGTTCCGGATGGGGCTGTACCTGGCGATTTTCACCTTCATCCTGACCCTGAGCTTCCTGATCACCTTCCCGGGCAGCTGGGCGGGCGAGCTGGGCGGTTTTCCGGCGCTCGGGCGGGCGGGCCATTTCCTGCTCAAGGATTTGCCCCTGCTGGCGGTCTGCCTGGCCATGCTCTCCGAGACCGGACGCCAGGGCACGCTCAGCCGACGCTAGGCTTTCAGTCACCCCCTCGCTTGACGCGGGGATCCTCGGTAATCTTCTGAAACATGTGATCACACTTGCGGCGCCAGCGCCCGGCCTTGCTTGACCGGGCGAGGGTGCCCCATATCGTCTCGCGCAAGAAAGATAATGGGAGGTCGACAGGATGGGCATGCTGGGCGCGATTGCGCGCGAGTTCAATTTTGTAACGAGCATGCTGCCAGTGCTGAGCACGGTGCGTAAAGTGGGTGCGGGATCGGGCCTGCGCGTGCCGGACCATATCGAAGCCACTGTCGATCGATATCCCGACCGGCCCATGGCCATCCTCGATGATGGCGAGATCAGCTATCGCGAGTTTGAAGCCTACGCCAATCGCATCGCCCACTGGGCGCTCGATCAAGGCCTGGCGCCGGGCGATACGGTCGCCCTCTTCATGACCAATCGCTGGGAGTACATCGCGACCTGGTTCGGTCTGTCCAAGGTCGGGGTCGTGACCTCGCTGATCAACAACCAGCTGACCGGCGCCTCGCTGGCCCATTGCCTGACCATTGGCGACACCCAGCACGCCATTGTCGAGGCCGAGCTGGCGGACGCCTATGGCGCGGCGCGGGCGTGCGGCATTGGCGAGATTTCGGCCTGGTCTGTCGACGGGGCAATCGAGGGTGCACAGGAATTGGCACCCGCGCTTGACGCGGTCAGCGATCGCCGCCCTGACCTGTCGGTCCGCGCGGATGTGACTCCGGAAGCGCCCGTCCTGAAAATGTTCACCAGCGGCACGACCGGCCTGCCCAAGGCTGCGCTGATGACGCATGTCCGCGCGCTCTACTATCTCAACATCTTCGCCATCATTGCCAAGGCGTCGCCGGAAGACCGGATGATGATGGTCCTGCCGCTCTATCATGCGACCGGCGGTCTGTGCGGGGTCGGTTGTGCGCTGTCCTTCGGTGGATCGCTGATCATCCGGCCGCGCTTCTCGGCCTCGGCCTTCTGGCCCGATGTGAAGCGCTTCAAGGCGACCCTCTTCATGTATGTCGGCGAGCTGTGCCGCTTCCTGATCAATTCGCCGGAAGTGGCTGAGGAAAAGGATCACACCCTGCGCTGCGCCATCGGCAATGGCATGCGCCGTGATGTCTGGGAGGCTTTCCAGACGCGTTTTGCACTGCCTGATATCGTTGAGTTCTACGGCTCCACGGAAGGCAATGTCGGCCTGGTGAATGCCTACAACCAGCCCGGCGCTGTGGGTCGCGTTCCGAATTATCTCAAGCACCGTTTCAATATCGACCTGGTCAGATTCGACCTCGATGCGGAAATGCCGCTGCGTGACACGAATGGCCGCTGCATCCCCTGTGAGCCGGGCGAGGTCGGCGAGGCGATCGGACGGATCGATCCGGAGGATGCGCGTTTCCGCTTTGACGGTTATGGCTCGAAGGAAGACACCGAGAAGAAGGTGTTGCGCGACGTCTATGCCGAAGGCGATGCCTGGTTCCGGACCGGCGATCTCATGTCACGCGACAAGCTGGGTTATTACTATTTCGTCGACCGGGTCGGTGACACGTTCCGCTGGAAGTCCGAGAATGTCGCCACGGGCGAGGTTGCCGAGGCGCTGGTCTTTGAAGGCGTCGAGCAGGCCAATGTCTATGGCGTTGAAGTGAAGGGCCATTCCGGCCGTGCCGGCATGGCGGCCCTGGTCACTGACGTGGCACGTCCGCTCGATCTCGAGGCCTTGCACGCCCACGTCCACACCGCATTGCCCGCCTATGCACGCCCGCTCTTCCTGCGGCTGCAGCCGCAGACCGATACGACGGGCACGTTCAAATTCCGCAAGGTGGACCTGGTCAAGGAAGGCTTTGATCCGGCCAAGGTGAGTGATCCGATCCTGCTCGACCATCCCGGCGAGGGTCGATATGTGCCGCTGACCCCGGAGCTGTACGACGCCGTTCAGTCCGGTAGCCTGCGCGTATGAGCATTGCTGATCCGACCATCGACGAGGTCATTGATTTCTGGTTCGAAACGGCGGGCCCCAAACGCTGGTATGCGGCCTCGCCGGGTTTCGATGCGCGGGTGCGCCGCCTGTTCGCCAGAGCGGTGGAAGACAATGCGCGCCTGTGGTGGCAGAGCGGTCATCCCTGGGAGGACACGGCCTATGGCCAGTTCGCGCTGATCCTCATGTTCGACCAGTTCACCCGCAATATATGGCGTGGTTCGGGCCATGCCTTTGCGCATGATGACCTGGCTCGCCATCTCGCCTGGCAGATGGTCGATAACGGCTATGACTGGGTCATCCCGGAGGCGCGACGTGCCTTCGTCTACATGCCGTTCATGCACTCCGAGGATATCGCCGACCAGGACCTCTGCATTGACCTGGCGCAAGAGCGCCTGTCCGGCAGCGGAACCCGCGACCATGCGATCAAGCATCGTGAGGTGATCCGCCAGTTTGGTCGCTTCCCCTATCGCAATGAGGCGCTCGGGCGACCCTCGACGCCGGCGGAAGTCGCCTATCTCGAGGGCGGCGGGTATGCACCGGGCCGCAAACGCGCCTGACCGCTACCCGGACAGAAAGACTCGGCAAATTCGACCGCAGGGCAGGGCGCGCCGGTCTGTGGAAAACTCAAGGCTCTGATATTGTTGGTGTAATTTCGGCAGACGGTTGGCCCGCGGATTGCTCTTCCTGATGGAAACAGCCCCATCCGGCAGGAGCCCTGAATGACCCCGCACGTGCAAATCACCGCCCAAGACATCCACCAGATCGCCTGGACCATGGTCGATCTGCATGGCGCTCAGGCGATCGGCTATGCCGATGAGGCGGTCAGTGACCTGGACGGTCAGGGTCTGCCGGAAAGCGCTGACGCCTGGCGCGCCCTGCGTTCGGTGATGGAGGACGCGCTGGCCGGCCGCCTCGATCGCGAGGCCGGTGTCACGGTCCACTAGGTCCGTCTCGGTGCCCGGCGAACGCAAATGCCGCGTTTGCGGCGCGGCGACCGCGTGCTAACCGATGGTCATGGACACGCCCAATTGGCCTGAGGCCTTCACCAAATTCGGATTGCAGGACCCGCTCGAGCCCGCGCGCGCGGCGCCGCGGATGCGCGAAGCCCTGCTGGCGGCCACCCCGCACATGGATGTGCGCCCGCCAGACCTCGCCGAGGTGCGTGATCTGATGGTGCCGGGCGCCGAGGGTGAGCGATGCGCGCGTCTCTATCGGCCCAATGGCGCGGATGAGGCCGGACCCTGCACCTTCTACATGCATGGTGGCGGTTATGTTGTCGGCGATCTGGAAAGCCATGACCGCCTGTGTCGGCGACTGGCAGCCAAGTCCGGTCACCGCGTGCTGGCGATCGATTACCGCCTGGCGCCGGAACATGTCTGGCCGGCGGGTGTCGAGGATTGTCTGGCAGCGTTTGACTGGTTGTGCGGCCCCGGTGCCGAAGCCGTCGGCGCCCTGCCGGACCGGATCGCGGTGGCCGGCGATTCCGCCGGTGGCGGTCTGGCGGCCATCCTGGCCCAGTCCCGACGTGACCGGATCTGCTTCCAGCTGCTCATCTATCCGCTGTTGCAATTGGTCGAGCGCCGCAAGCCGAGGCCGAAACTCCTCGAGGGCCATCTCCTCTCCAGCTTCACGCTCGACCAGATCGTGCGCGCCTATCTGAGCGATGCGGACCAGGCCAGCGAGCTGACCGTGTCGCCGCTCCTGAACAATGATCTCGCCGGTTTGCCACCGGCCCACATCGTCGCGGCCGAGCTGGATCCGTTGCTGGATGAGGGCCAGGCCTATCGTGACCGTCTCGCAGCTGCGGGCATTCCGGTGAGCTACAAGACCGGCAAGGGATTGCCGCACGGCTATTTCAATCTCACCGCGATCCTGCCGGGCGCCAAGGGTCTGGTCGACGAGACGGCGCTGGTTCTGGGTGACGGGCTGCGTGGCTGAGGCTTGCAGCGGAGGTTTGCAATCGGACCCGGTCGGGCTTAGCTCCCGGTCATGAGCTTTTCTGATCGCTACCGCCCGAACCCTGCCTTCGCCCGTCTGGGCGATGATTTCTCCGATCCGGTCGAGCCGGCGGACTTTCCCGCCGCCATAGAGCGGTTCTGGAATGATCGCTGGGCTGCGGCCATCGGGCTGGATGGTCTCGATACCGCCGCTCGCGAGGCGCATTTCCAGCGCTTTGAACCCCTGCCGGACAATCAGGTGACGCCGCGGGCGATGCGCTATCACGGCCATCAGTTTCGCACCTATAACCCCGATCTCGGTGATGGGCGCGGCTTCCTCTGCGCGCAAATGACGGATGATCGCGATCGCCTGCTCGACCTCGCCACCAAGGGCTCCGGCCAGACACCCTGGTCACGCGGCGGGGATGGTCGGCTGACCCTGAAGGGCGCGGTGCGTGAAGTGCTGGCCGCCGAAATGCTGGAAGCGCTGGGTGTCTATACCTCCAAGGCCTTTTGCGTCTTCGAGACCGGCGAACAGCTGGCCCGCAATGACGAACCCTCTCCGACCCGCTCGGCCGTACTCACGCGGCTGGGGCATTCCCATTTGCGCTTCGGCACATTCCAGCGTCACGCCCATGAGGGGGCGAGCGATCGCGTCGGCCAGCTGATCGACCATGCCATCGAACACTATTATCCGCATCTCGACGGCGCGCCGGACCGGCCGGCCGCGCTACTGGAGGCCGTGGTTGCGGCCAGTGCCGGCCTGGCCGCCGGCTGGATGCCGGCCGGCTTCGTCCATGGTGTGCTCAATACCGATAATCTCAACCTGACCGGTGAGAGTTTCGATTACGGCCCCTGGCGCTTCCTGCCGCATTACGAGCCGGGCTTTACCGCGGCCTATTTTGACCAGCAGGGCCTTTACAGCTTCGCGCGTCAGCCCGAGGCGGTGTTCTGGGCGTTGCAGCAATTGGCCAATGCCCTGGCGCTTGTCGGTGAGCGATCGTCCCTCGAGGCGGCGCTCAATACATTCCCGACCCTCTATCGCGAGGCCTTGCTCGACGCCTTCCTGCGGCGCTTTGGTGTGGCGTCGGCCGGAGAAGAGGCTGATGAGGCCCTGGTGCGCAGCTTTCTCGCCTTCATGGAGGCTTCGCGGATGGGCTGGCAAGCACCCTTCCACGACTGGTTCTGCGGCGAAGCCTCGGCCAGGCGGGCCCTGGCCGGCCCGCGGGCACACGCCTATGCGGGGGAGGCGTTCGAGACTTGGCAGGCCGCCTTGTTGGCGCATGAGCCGGTCCGTCCGGAGCGTCTGGCCAACCCCCTGTTCGAGCGCACTGATCCGGTGGACCTGGTCATAGACACGGTCGAGGCCTGTTGGGCATCGATCGCGGACTCCGATGACTGGTCCGGTTTCGAGACGCTGATCGGCGATATCCGCCTGACCGGAAAAGGCTTTGATCTGGGTCGTGACCGGGTAGGGTTTCGGCCATGACACTCGATTTCATTCGTGCCGAGACGCTCAATCATCCCGGCCTGGTCCACGCCTTCACCACGCGCCCGGGCGGCGAGAGTGATGGCGTTCATGCCTCGCTCAATCTGACCCGGTCGCGCGGCGACCAGGCCGCGCATGTGGCCGCCAATCGCGACGCGGTCCGCCAGGCGCTGGGTCTGCACGCCCTGGCCTTCGCCAATCAGGTCCATGGCCGCACCGTGCTGCGTGTCGACGGGCCGCCGAAAGGCGACCAGGCGGTGGGTGAGGGCGACGCCCTCATGACCGATCGACCGGGCATTGGTCTGGCCTGTCAGACGGCTGATTGCACGCCCATCCTGCTGTTTGATCCCGCGCACCGGGCGGTGGCGGCGATCCATTCCGGCTGGCGCGGCACGGTGCAGAATATCGCCGCGGCGACTGTGGCGGCCATGACCGACGCCTATGGGACCGACCCGGCCCGGCTTCTCGCCGCGATCGGGCCATCCATCTCGGCGGTCAATTACCGGGTCGGGCCGGAGGTCGTTGCGGAGTTCGAGGCGGTTTTCGATGTGACCGGCGGTATCCTGTCGCCGCGTGATCCGGAAGGTGGGGCCAATCTCGATGTGGGCGAGGCCTGCCGCCGTCAGCTCGTAATGGCCGGTCTCCCCGAGGCGGCGATCTGGCGGTCACGGCTTTGCACCTATGCTGAGGCAGAACGGCTGTTCTCGGCAAGGCGATCTCACCATCGCGGCGAGAGCGGGCAATTCGGCGGACAGGCGGGAATAATCGCGCTAGCCCCGGCCGGCTAAGCCGTCATCATCCCTTGGTTTTTGGCGCGGCTGGCTTAGACTTCCATACCGAAGCATCGAAACGGAGCCGATCCATGCCGCAATCCCTTGGCTATGCCGCCCAGTCCGCCGACGCCGATCTGGCCCCGATCTCTTTCGAGCGGCGTGAGCCCGGTCCGCACGAAGTGCTGATCGAGATCACCCATTGCGGGGTCTGCCATTCCGATCTGCACCAGGCCCGGAATGACTGGAAAAACACGATCTATCCCTGTGTTCCCGGGCATGAGATTGTCGGCACGGTGGCGGCGGTCGGGGCCTCGGTCAGCAAGGTCAAGCCGGGCGATACGGTTGGGGTCGGCTGCCTGGTCGACAGTTGTGGTACCTGTGGCCATTGCGATGAGGGGCTGGAACAGTATTGCGATACCGGGTCAACGGGCACCTATAATGGTCGCCTTCCCGACGGCACGCACACATTCGGCGGATATTCCCAGCGCGTGACCGTGAAGGAGAGCTTTGTCCTTCGCATTCCGGACTCGCTTGATCGCGCCGGCGCGGCGCCACTCCTGTGTGCCGGCATCACCACCTATTCCCCGCTGCGCCACTGGAAGGTCGGCCCGGGCCAGACAGTCGGCGTCGTCGGTCTGGGCGGGCTGGGCCATATGGCCGTCAAGCTGGCCAAGGCGATGGGGGCGGAAGTCGTCCTTTTCACCACGTCTCCGGGCAAGGTCGAGGATGCCAAGCGTCTCGGCGCGTCCAAGGTGGTGATCTCGAAGGATCGCGACCAGATGAAAGCCGAGCGCTATACGCTCGACTTCATTCTCGACACGGTCGCCGCCTCGCACAATCTCAACCCCTATCTCGATTGCCTGAAGGTCAATGGAGCCCTGGTCCTGGTCGGCGTGCCGGATGAGGCTCATCCCTCGCCTTCGGTCGGCCGCCTCCTGGCCAAGCGCCGCTCGATCGCCGGATCCGCCATTGGCGGGATCGCCGAGACCCAGGAAATGCTCGACTTCTGTGCCGAGCACGGCATCGAGTCGGATATCGAGATGATCGCCATGGCGGATATCAACCAGGCCTATGAGCGCATGCTCAAGAGCGATGTGAAATACCGCTTCGTCATCGACATGGCGACGTTGGCTTAAACACATCCCGGACCCTGCCGGGTCCGCCAGCGCGACCGCGCGCCGGGCCCTGATGACCTGCCCGTCGGAGGCGTTCGCGTTGCGGACGGCCGCGAGACCGAAAAGTGGTGACCCCGGCGTGATTCGAACACGCGACCTACAGATTAGGAATCCGTTGCTCTATCCGACTGAGCTACGGGGCCTGCCAGCTGCCGTTCTGAGATGCGTGGACAATTTTGACAAGGGTTGAGGACAATTTCCGAGCGATGAGCTGGCTTCGCCGAGGATTTGTGGCTCCAAGCAGTCGGAAGACACTTGAACCCGAGGTTTAAAAAGGGAAAACAAGAACTGGCACATAGTCATGCGGGGGCAGCCCCGCCTACGCCAGGGGCGGCGATGAGCGATTTGAATGATTCTTGCCGAGTGCCCATCCCGCTGTCCTTCCAGCCTGGTTTGCCGGGATCGGCAGAGCACTACTTCCATTTTCTGTTGGGATACATCCTACCGATTCTGCAAATCCTGGACGTTGGATGTTACCGGCAGGGCCGACGGGAGCATTTTCTCGTTCGTTCTTGCGGCCCTGTAATGGACGCGGTTCTCGATGAAGTCCTGCAGGCATTTGGTGTATCCTATGAGAAGTCGAGCGCTTCCGATCCGAGGTATTCAAGCTCGACTGCCGTGAAAGTCCCTCGGTGGGATCTCTCGCTTTTCCTTGGGGGTGATGCCTCCTCGACCGGTTCCGTCGACACGTTTCATTCCGACTCACTGCATCGCCTGGGAGATGTGCGGGGTCAGGTGCTCGACTTGGCTTATTCGAAGCGCTCGGTGCCGGACCAGTATGCTGACAAAATCCTGCTGCTAAAGCGTTCCGCTGAGCCGGATTTCTACCGGAGTGATGGCGTCGCTGAGATTGCTCGTTATGGCGTTGGACGGCGCTCATTGTCGGGGCTGAATTGGGCAAAGGACGTGCTGACCGCCGCGGGTCACGCCGCGGAAATCTATGAACCAGGTGCCCACACGTTTTTCGATCAGGTGCGCACATTTCATGCTTGCCGCGGTATCGTCGGCATCCGGGGGGCAGAGTTGGCGAACATGCTTTGGATGAAGCGTGGAGCATTTAGTGTTGTTCTGAATGTTGGAAATGCGCCCTACCGGCATCTGGACTACCTGAGCGACCATCAGGGACTACATCTGGAAGTGCTCGACCGGCGCGCTGAAGGACCGCATTTATCTCTAAAGGCCAGTGATCTGGCTGCGATCCAAGGAGAGATGACCGCATGATTCGGCAGGCCAAGAGTCTGGATGCGCTCGTCATGTTCATGGACGACGTCCGCGCGGCGTCGGCATTCTGCATCGCGACTGTCCCTATTTCTTCGGTGGAATACTGGTCAATCAGCGCGGGCGTGCTGTCCCACCAATCGGGCAGCTTCTTCCACTTGGCAGGCCTGAGAGATCGCGAATCCGGCCAGGAAGATCTCATGATCTACCAGCCGCAAAGCGCGTTGAACGGATTGGCGGTCCATTGTGTGCACGGTCGGCTATCTGCTCTGGTCCAAGCGCGTGTTGAACCCGGGAATTCGCGAATTGTGAATCTGGGCCCAACTGTCCAGGCGACGGCGGGCAATTATTTGCGGCTGCATGGCGGCAGGAAGACACCGTATCTTGAGTTATTCCATACTTTCAAACCGCAGTTTGCCCCCCGTCATGTCAGCACCCAGCTCGACCTCGGGCAGTTCTATTATCTCAAGCAAAAGACCTTGTCCGTCGTCGAGGCAGATACGTTATCCCCGACCCTGGACACGTTCATTTGGGCCGACCTCGAAGTGCTGAGGGCTGCCGCTCGACAAGACCATATCGTGAATACGGACCTCCGATCGATGCTGGCCGCCACGCCCTGGAACAGCTTGACGCCCGGTGGCGCCGCGCCAGCCTCGAGGGCTGCTGATTTGGCGGCCTCAATCATCCAGTTCTCAGACATCCCGGGTTCGACGTCGTGTGATCGCGAGCTGGTTCCGATCAAGGCACTTTTGGATTGGGAGATGGACGAACTCGGCATTCATTCCACGCGCGATGCAGGGCGAAGCGTGCGTTTTCACGACGTGCAGTCGCGCGGCCGTGAAGTCGATCACTGGCAACAACCGCTGATGCATTTGAGTGAGCGGCTTGTTGCCGAATTGCTGACCCGTGGCGCAGGAAGCGAACGCGAATTCCTTGTCAGTATTGGGGAAGAGTTCGGCTTTCCCGGGCGGCGGCTCGTGATGCCGAGCGTTATCGGTCCTGAAAAATCGGTCGTCCGGACAGAGGGGCAGGCGCTTTGTGAGTGCGTCCAGTCGGAAGAGGGCGGTCGCTTCTACAGGATTGAGACGCGCTATGCAGTGATCCAGGTCGATCCCGACTTTGCGACGTCATCCGGGCAGGTCTGGCTATCGGCAGCCGCCTTGCGCCACATCCTCCAGGAGTCCAATCGCGCCTCCATGTCGCTTCGGTGCGTCAGCTCGCTTGTATTGAAAGACCTTTATCCGGAGTCTTTTGACTGAGCTCTCCAGCCGGGCCCGGCTCGGAGCAATGTTCCCCCAGCTCGATTTGAACCAGTGACCAACGGCTTAGGAATCCGTTGCTCTATCCGACCGAGCTACGGGGCGGATCAACCGGACCAACTGGAATTGCTGAAAACCGGAGGCAAGCGCGAAATGCGGTGAAGCGCGGGTTCATGCGCGTGGCGGTGGCCACAGTCGCGCATAAACCCATTCTTAACTACCGGCCGAATTAAGCTCTTGTTTACAACGTCTGTTAAAGGGGGCGAAATATAAGAGGGTGATATTGGGCGCATGAATTTGGGCTGGGAGGCTCCTTATGCGTCAGTATTTGAAATCCGGAGCGGCGGCGATTGCTCTGATGTCCCTGTCAGGGGCCATGATGCCTGTGTATGCACAGGAATCCGACGAGAACGACGGCGGCGAGAACACATTCCTTCATCCCTATCGAGGGGACATCAATCCCTTCTACGGGGACATCAATCCCTTCTACGGTGACATCAATCCCTTCCGGGGTGACATAAATCCCTTCTATGGGGACATCTCGCCCTTCTGGGGGGACATCAATCCCTTCTGGGGCGACATCAATCCGTTCGGTGGGGACATCAACCCCTTCTTCAGCGGCGACATCAATCCGTTCTGGGGCGATATCAATCCCTTCTTCAGCGACGACATCAATCCATTCTGGAGCGACATCAATCCGTTCTGGCAGGATGTCGGCCCGGTCTGGGGTGATCTCAATATCGAATGGAATGAGGCCGCTGCCGAAGGCGGTGACTTCACAACGATCGCCAATGACATGGCTTCAGTCATCGATCGTGCCGAGAGTGTGTTCGGTGCCGCTATTGAAGCGCGGACCGGCCAGAGCATGGACGAGGCCTTCCTCAATGCCTTGCTGGGCCGTTTTGGCATCGATCTGGACGACCCGGACAGCCTGGCCTCGGTCAGTGTCGGTCAGCGGTCGGAATTCTTCCTGACTTTCTATGACAGCCTGATGGGCTTCTCCGGCGTCGACCATGTCGATCACTGGATGCCGGCCATCAATTGGTCACCGGCCATGGCCGCCAGCTATGACTGGGGCCGTGCCCCGCTGGTTGGCGTGCTCGATTTCAGCGTCAATACGGTCGATGGCTCAAGCTTCCGCGGACAGGGCGGCGAGCGTGACTATCTCAATGTCAATCACGGCAATGCCGTCGCCAGCCTGATCGGTGCGCCGGTCGATGGTGTCGGTGTCATGGGTGTCGCACCGCATGCGGCCATGCGTTTTTACAATCCGTTCGACGAGTCCCATACGGCCGGCTGGGATGATGTTGCCGCCGGGGTTGAGTCCCTGGCCAATGGCGGTACCTCGATCATCAACATGTCACTGGGCGTGCCCGGCTGGACCCTGCACCAGGAATGGGCGGAGGTCTTCCGCCAGGATCGGGTGGCGCGCCACGCCGACGATCTGACCTTCGTGATCGCCGCCGGCAATGACGGTGTCACGCAGACGGTGGACCTCGACTGGACCGGTGTCTCGGTGCTCGACAATCTGCTTCTCGTCGGATCGGTCGACCCGAACGGCAATATCTCGTCCTTCTCCAATACGCCGGGCGAAGCCTGCTTGCTGACCAATGGTGTTTGCGAGACCGGCTCGCGCCTGATGGACCGTTTCCTGGTTGCACCGGGTGAGCTCCTCCTCGTCGATGATGGCGAAGGCGGTGTGACCCGTGTGTCGGGGACCTCTTTTGCGGCGCCGCTGGTGTCCGGTGCTGCGGCCCTGGTCAAGGGGTGGTGGCACTGGCTCGATGGCAGCGAAGTGGCCGATGTCCTGCTGTTGTCGGCCCGCGATCTCGGCGAGCCGGGCGTGGACGCGGTCTATGGCCACGGCATGCTCGATGTCGCTGGCGCCATGTCACCGCTGGATGCGGCCAATCTCTACGGGCTGGACAAACACAGCAATCCGGTCGAAGCGGCGGAATTGATCATCACCGGTGGTCGTCTGTCACTGCGCCATTCCAACAACCATTATGTCACGGTGTTCGAGGATATTGGCGACAGTTATCGCGACTTCACGATCGCGGTGGACGATCTGATCGTCGGGAGTTCGCTCTCGGAATCGGTGGCCAATGCTTATGCCGAACAATATATCTATGAGCGCACCGGCGCGCCGCTGAACGGGACGAGTTTCTCGGATATCAGCAGCGCGTCCCGGGTCCTGTCCCGGCGCGGCAATATGATGGTGACGGCTACGGCCTCCACCCTTGATCCGTCCAATGTCGGCTATGCCCGTGATTTGGGCTTCCATGCCGGTGTCGAGCTGTCCGATACGGAAAGCGGCCGGTCGATGAAATTCGGTGTCGGTGAGGGCGCCCTGGCGCTGTCCAGCCAGACCGGTTTCAATCTCTTCTCCGACCATCGTCCGGAGAGCGGTGGCGTGAACCCGGTCCTTGGCTTTGCCTCCGGCGGTGCCTATGCGGCCAGCACTTTCAACATGGACAGCGATCTGCAGGTTTCCTTCGGTATTACCACGACCCATGAGCAAGCGCTTTATGTGATGCCGGGTACCGGTGAGGAGCGAGCCCTGTTTGACAGTGTCGCGCCTTACCAGGCCTTCGCCGCCAATATCGATCTCAGCTATCCGCTGAGCGACCTTGTCACGGTCAATGGCTCGCTGACCCAGCTGCACGAGGCGACCGGCCTGCTCGGTGCCCAGGGCGGCAGTGTCCTGGCCCTTGAGGGCGGTGCGGACACGACCGCCCTGACCTTTGGTCTCGACGCCCGGCCCTCTTCGCGGATATCTCTGAGCGCGTCGATGACCATGGCCCAGACGCGGACCACCGCCTTTGATGGCGGGCTGCTGGACATCGCCGATCGTATCGACAGCACTGCGGCACAGGTCTCCATCCGCTACGAGGCGCTGTTCTCGAACAATGATGGTGTCCGCTTCAGCATGGTGCAGCCGCTC
>NZ_CAJQOO010000163.1 GCF_905480005.1 uncultured Maricaulis sp. | reverse complement strand
TTGGCAATGAAATCGAAGGAGAACCGGTCGGTCGGCGCACCGGAAAACACCATCCGCACAGCCTGGGTATCGCGGCCCTGCAGGCCTTCGCCGCCCAGCGCATTGTCGATATATCCGTCGCGTTCACGGCTGACAGCGGCGAAGCGCAGGCCGTAATTCTCGCTCAAGGCGAAATTGACGTGGCCGCGGGCTTCGATCTGGCCCTCATTGCCGGCACCGACCTCCACCGAGGCGGAGAATTCGTCCTCGGCCTTGTTCTGGATGATGTTGATGCCGCCGATCAGGGCGCCACGACCAAAGAGCGTCGGCTGCGGACCCTTTGCGATCTCGACACGTTCAATATCGAACAGCTCGACATAGGAGCCGCGCGAACGGGTGATCGAGACACCGTCCTGGAAAACGGCGACGCGAGTCTCCGACGTTGCTTCGCCGCTGTCGGTGGTGATGCCGCGGATCGAGTATCCGGTATTGTTCGGGCTCTGCTCCTGAACAATCAGGCCCGGCGTGAAGGCGGCCAGGTCCTCGAAATCGGCGATGTCGAGAGCGTCGAGGCGCTCTTCGTCGAAGGCCGAGACATTGATCGGGACATCGGCCAGCGATTGCTCGCGGAACTGGGTGGTCACCCGGATGACATCGATGCTCTCCTCGCTCCCGTCCTGGGCCAGGGCTGTCGGCATGGCAGAGGCAGTCGCAGCCAGGGCGGCCGCGGTCAAAAGGCGGGACTTCATTGTCATGGTACAATCCTCATACGCGCGCAGCCCCTCGACTGCGCTTGGTGCGCCGTGCTTACGGGCTGGAGATGACGCTTTGCCGACACACCGGTGACAGCTACATGACGCACTGCAGCAAACAATCTGCGCGTTGCATTCGCGCATCAGCTGGGGGAGTGTCAGACCATGACCGAAATCGCAGAGACACGATCATTCGAGGTTGCCCCGGAAGAGGCCGGGCAGCGCCTGGATCGCTGGCTCACGGCCCAGCTTGATACATTGTCGCGCTCGCGCATCAAGGCGCTGATCGACGGCGGGCATCTGGCAGTCGACGGCGCCGTGCTGACGGATCCGTCCGCCAAGACCCTGGCCGGCTCGACCTATGCGCTCGGCATCCCGGTTCCGCGAGCGGACAAGCCAATGCCGGAACCGATGGATCTCGACATCCTGCACGAGGATGACGATCTGATCGTGCTCGTGAAGCCAGCCGGCCTGTCCGTCCACCCGGCCCCCGGGAACTGGACCGGGACACTGGTTCACGGCCTGCTGCATCATTGCGCCGGGTCCCTGTCGGGCATCGGCGGGGTCGAGCGCCCCGGCATTGTCCACCGCCTCGACAAGGAGACGTCCGGCGTCATGGTCGTCGCCAAGTCAGATGCGGCCCATCAGGGGCTCAGCACGCAGTTCGCCCGCCACACGGTAGAGCGCGCCTATATCGCCTTCACCCGCAATGCGCCGAGCCCCAAGGCCGGACGCATCGAGACCCAGATTGCCCGCTCCTCCCGCGATCGCAAGAAATATGAAGTCCCGCACGATCCCAATTCGGAAGCGGGCAAGCATGCGGTCACGAATTACACGACGCTGAAGCGCTATGGACAGGCAGCCGGCGCCGCGATCGGCACCGGTATGGCGGCCAAGGTCGAGTGTCGCCTGGAGACCGGACGCACCCACCAGATCCGCGTCCACATGGGCCATATCAACAGCCCGCTTCTGGGTGATCCGGTCTATGGGCAGAAGCGTGGACGCCTGCTCGAACATGATGACGAATCCGGCACGCTGAAGACTTTCCGGCGCCAGGCCCTGCACGCCGCCATTCTCGGCTTCAAGCATCCGGTCACCGGTGAAGCGCTGCGCTTTGAAACCGACCTGCCCGACGACATGAAGCGGGTAGAGGCCATTCTGGAGACGCTGTGAGACGACCAGGTCGGCTGCACCCACGGCGTTGTCTCGCGCAGCACCGCCGCCTAGCCTGCCGGCCTCGCTGGAGGAGACCGGTATGACAGTGCAAACCATGACAAAGGGGGTCGGCGGATCCGATTCCGCGACAGAGCTCTCCCGCCTGACCGACCGGCTCAGCCATTGCCAACCCATTCCCGAAGCAAGCCTGCGCGAACGACTTGATGGCTTGCGGCATCGGATGGGTGAGGTCGGGCTCGACGCAATCTGGCTCAATGCCGGGACCAATCTCACCTATTATACCGGCCTGCGCTGGCCGGCGACGGAACGCCTGGTTGGCGCCCTGGTGACGGCCAATGGCGGGCTGACCTATCTCGGACCGGCCTTCGAGACCGGCACACTGGAAGGTTTCATGCGGCTCACCGCCCCGCTCGCGGTCTGGCAGGAGCATGAGGATCCGTATGCCACGCTCGCCGGCCTCGACAACGCCAGGGGCTGCCTCGGCATCGACCCGACCACTCCCCTCGTTACGGCCCACGCCATCACCCGCGCCTGGCAGGGCGACACCCGGGATGCCGCTGATGCGGTCCTGTCCGGCCGCATGGGCAAGGACGCCGACGAAATCGCGCTGATGCAGGCAACAAAGGATGCCACGCTGGAGGTGCACGCCGCTGCCGCGCGCATCCTGCGCCCGGGCATCTCGACCCGCGACGTCACCGAATTCATCCATACCGCTCACAAGGCGGTCGGCGCGCCGGGGGGCTCGACCTTCTGCATTGTCCTGTTCGGACCGGACACGGCCTTTCCCCATGGCGTCGCCAATCCCAAGACACTTGAAGACGGCGATGTCGTGCTGATCGACACCGGCTGTGCCATTCATGGCTACCAGTCAGACATCACGCGCAGCTATGTGTTCGGCACGCCCACCGACCGTCAACGCGAAGTCTGGGACGCAGAGAAAGCCTGCCAGCTGGCCGCCTTTCAGGCGGCACAGATTGGCGCGACCTGCAGCTCCGTCGATGCGGCCGCCCGCACGGAAGCAGAACGGCGCGGCTTCGGCCCCGGCTATACCCTGCCCGGCATCCCGCACCGGACCGGCCATGGCATCGGCCTCGATATCCATGAAGGCCCGTATCTTGTTGGCGGTGACGACACACGACTCGAGGCGGGGATGTGCTTTTCCAACGAGCCGATGATCTGCGTGCCGGGTGAATTCGGCATCCGGCTGGAAGACCATTTCTACATGACCCCGACCGGTCCGCGCTGGTTCACCGAACCCTCGCACGCCATCGACGATCCCTTCGGCTAGGTCTCGCCGCTGACAGCCTTCAGACCGATGATCCCGATCAGGATCAGGGCCAGGAAGAGGATCCGCAAATGGGTCACGGGCTCGTTGAAGACGAGAATGCCGATCGTCGCCACGCCGAGCGCACCAATGCCGGTCCAGACGGCATAAGCGGTTCCCGCAGGCAGGGACTTCATCGCCACCCACAAGAGCGCCATGGACGCGGCCAATGCGGCCAGTACGGCAGCGTGCTGCCACCAGGGCGCGTCGCTGCGGACATATTTGAAGCCCAGCGCCCAGCCCATCTCACAGATGCCGCCAAGCACCAGAAGGGTCCAGGGATTGGTCAGCCAGCCCATTGCCGTCAGTGCTCGCGACGGAAGTTGCGGGCCCAGACCTCGGCCACGACCGAATCAGCTTCGGTCAGCTCGACCGCGGGCAACAGCGCCGGACACGCCTCCGCAAACGCGGCGCGACCGGGATCCCAGCGGCTCATCATCGCGACATAGACGTCAAGCAGACCCAGGCTCTCGCCGAGCAGAAAGGGACCCGGCGCACCATCAAAGGCATCATTCATCACTGTCCACATGTCGAGGCGGCGGCGATCCGCCATCTCCAGCAGTCCCGCATGGGTCGCGCTGTCCGGATGAAAGCGCTCCGGGCCGTCCGAAATCGTGAAAGTGGCGTAGATGCTGGCGGCAAGAAACAACATCCAGCGCAGGTAATCGGCCCGATTGGGCGCGTCGATTGGCGGAGCGAGACCGGCGCCGGGGTAACGGTCCCCCAACCAGATCAGGATGGCCGCGCTTTCGGTCATCACGCTCTCATCGGGCAGCACCAGGGTCGGCACCTGGCCGACCGGATTTATGGCCCGCACTCGCCGCTGCTCATCCGCTTCGCCAAGCGGATCGACCTCGACGAACTCATAGTCCGCCCCGACCAGTTCAAGCGCTGCCTCGACACAGACCGACCCGAAGCCGGCCTTGCCATAGAGCGTGTAAGCCATTCAGGCGCGCCCCTTGCGAATGGCGGCCTGGACCTTCAGCGCCTGTACGGTCATGCGCACATCATGCACACGCACCATCGCCGCACCGGCCGCGCCCGCCCGCAAGGCTGCCGCCAGTGACCCGCCCAGCCGCTCCATCTCGGCCGCGCCCTCGTCGATCGCCGCGATGAAACGTTTGCGGGAGGCCCCGAACAACACCGGATAGCCCAAGCCGATCACCTGATCGAGGTCGCGCATGAGCGCCAGATTGTGATCAAGCGACTTTCCGAAACCAATGCCCGGATCGAGCCAGATACTGTCGGCACTGACGCCGCGCGCCATGGCGATATCCGCGCGCTCGGTCAGGAAGTCGCAGACGTCCGACACGACATCCTCGTATTGCGGGTCCGTCTGCATGGTCTGGGGCGTGCCCGACATGTGCATGAGAATGACCGGCACGCCGAGCTCGGCAGCGGTCTCGACCGCACCCTCGGCGCGCAGGGCCATGACATCATTCCAGATATCAGCGCCGGCCTCGACGGCCGCGCGGGCCACAGCCGGTTTGAAGGTGTCGATCGAGATACGGGCCGCCGACCGTTCACGCAGTGCCTTGATGACAGGGATGACACGCCTCAATTCCTCATCCTCGGCGACCGGTTCGGCACCGGGCCGCGTGGACTCGCCCCCCACATCAATCACATCTGCGCCGTTCTTGAGCATCTCCATGCCACGGACGACCGCAGCCTCAAGGTCTACAAAATCACCACCATCGGAAAAGCTGTCTGGCGTGACATTGAGCACGCCCATGACAAAGGGCAGGTCCGATTGGCGACGGGAACGGAATTTGGCCATGACGATCCGCTTGCTGGGACGGGGAGTGTGACTGCCTGCCCCTGATATACGCTGCAGCGCCGCGGCGCGACAATTGAAAAGCCCGGTCAGGGCTGATCAATGGCTGACCGTGTGCGAGGTCAGGTCGATGACCAGACGGGAATAGATGTCACCAGCCTCCTGGCCAAGATGCACCGTTGCCGTCTCGCCTTCTGCGACGACGAGCCGCGGCGACTCTTCCAGGCCGAAAGGTCGTGCGTGCACGTCATCCTGGAACGCCAAGTGAATGTCGTACGTGATCCGCCCCTCGCCATCGCGCATGGGTTGCATGCCGACCATCAGGGTCCGACTTTCCGATCCATGCGCGTCCGACAGATCGGTAACGCCGGCGGGTAAATTCTCAAGATAAACGAATGTCACAGTCTCGCCGCGACCGTCGCTGCGAAAGCTTGACGCCTCCTCCCTGCTGACACGGAGATCTGGCAGGGCGGCCTCGACCGACACCGAATACCGGGTCATCAGGGTTGTCGACGACACAGGGCGCACGATCTCGGCATCTTGCACGGGGGGCGGGTTGTGCGAACAGGCTGCTACCAGCACGCTCGCGGACAAAGCCATCAGAACTCGCATCATCTTCCAATGTCCCTTGATTGCCCAGGCATTAATTCGTGATTTGTCTGACGTGACAAGGCCGATCCGGCCGCACTCCAGGCTGCCGCAAGAAAAAGCCCCGAACCTGTCAGGCCCGGGGCTATTGAATTTCAAGTCGCGAAAGCAGATCAGGCGCCTTGCGGCTCCGGGTCGGCATCCGGGCCCTCATCCGTCGTCGGCACGGCGCTGGTCGGCGTGTCGCTCGGCGGGCGCGGCGTGTCATCGGGACGGCTCGGCGGCTTGCCGTTGAGCAGGTCGGTGATCTCGCTGCCGGACAGGGTTTCGTATTCGAGCAGACCCTCGGACAGGGTCTCCCAATCCTTGCGCTTTTCAGTCAGGACGCGGCGCGCTTCATCCATGCCTGTCTGGACCAGAGCACGCACTTCTTCCTCGATCTTGCGGGCCGTTGTGCCGGAGACCGATTTGCTCTGCACCAATTGCTGGCCGAGGAAGACCTCGCCCTGATTGTCGGCATAATCGATCGGACCGAGCTCTTCGGAGAAACCCCACTGGGTGACCATGGCCTTGGCCAGGCGGGTCGCCTGCTGGATGTCGGACGCCGCGCCGGACGTCACCTTCTCCTTGCCGAACTTCATCTCCTCGGCCACACGGCCGCCCATCATGATGGCGAGGCGCGAGGTCATTTCCTCATGCGTCATCGACATCTTGTCGCCTTCCGGCAATTGCATGACCATGCCCAGGGCACGGCCGCGCGGAATGATGGTCGCCTTGTGGACCGGATCGGACGACGGCACATTGATCGCGACGATGGCGTGCCCGGACTCGTGATAGGCGGTGAGCTGCTTTTCCTTCTCGGACATGACCATGGAGCGGCGTTCCGGCCCCATCATCACCTTGTCCTTGGCGTCCTCGAACTCCTGCATCGACACACGCCGCTTGTTGCGACGGGCCGCCAGCAGGGCGGCTTCATTGACCAGATTGGCCAGATCCGCACCGGAGAAGCCCGGCGTTCCGCGCGCAATCACTTTCGGATCGACATCATCGGAAAGCGGCACATCGCGCATGTGGACCTTCACGATCTTCTCGCGACCGGTGATGTCCGGATTGGGCACCACGACCTGACGGTCGAAACGACCCGGGCGCAAGAGCGCCGGATCGAGCACGTCGGGACGGTTGGTTGCGGCAATCAGGATGACGCCCTCATTGGACTCG
>NZ_CAJQOO010000162.1 GCF_905480005.1 uncultured Maricaulis sp. | reverse complement strand
GACGACCCCGCCGGGCGCAGCGGCATGACGCCGCTGCGCCGACCGGGCCGCCCCAGCCAAGGAGGCTGACATGGGTATTAAACTGATTTCCTTGAGTTCGCTGGCGGCTATGGCCAGCATCTGGTTCGCCGTTGAAGTTGATGAGGCGCCGGCTGAAGCGCGTCTCGCCATGCTGGAGAATGGTCCGGCCTGCGGCATCGACCTGACAGAAACCGTCGATGGCCTCGTCGTGACGGCGTGGAGTGCGCCGGATGCCGGGTCCAGCTGGGACATGATCATTACCCAGCGCACCGGTGGAGGGTCCTTCGATCTCTACCAGGGCGGCGATATCGAGCCCTATGGTGAGGGTGCGGTGATCCTGTCCGACATCACACTGGATATGGAGACCGATTTCAGCGCCCGGCTCTCGACCTGGAGCCCGCAGGGTGACCTGCTCTGCCGCTGGGGTGACGCCGTCTGAGGCGGGGGCGGGTCTTCCCCGCCGCCGGCAATCGACCGACATGCCTGACCGGGATGCCTGACGGGATCCCGGTCTGCCTGTGTCCGGGCTTCCCGCTGCCCAAACCAACCACATCCACGCGCCTTGTCGATACCGGTTCGGCCCCCCATCTGAGGACTTCACCAAACGGGGAGTACGCCGAAATGAGTATCACCTTGTCGTCCGTTGCACGGACTCAACTCGATCAGGTCTATCGCGCGGTCGACATCATCCTGGCCAAGGGCGAAGCCCATGCGAAGGAAAAGGGGGTCGAGGACAGTGTCTGGCTCAATTGGCGGCTTTCGCCGGACATGTTCGCCTTCACCCGCCAGGTTCAGCTGGTCTCCGATTTCACCGTCCGCGGCATGTCGCGCCTTGCCGGCGTGGAACCGGCATCACTGCCCGACACCGAAACCAGTTTCGCAGAGCTTCGCGCCCGCGTCGCCAAGGCCCGTGAAGCTGTCTGGGCGCTTGATACCGACGCGATCGATGCCAATCCGCAGGCCGATATCACCTTCCCGGCCGGGCGTGATCGGGAGATGACGCTGCCGCGCCAGACCTATCTGCAGAGCTTCGTCATCACCAATGCCATCTTCCATGCCTCGACGGCCTACAACATCCTGCGCCAGCTTGGCGTCCCGGTTGGCAAGGCCGACATGATGGGCATGAGCGGCTAGCTGGATCTCCATGGCAGGGCTAGTCTGGTGTTCCACACACCGGAGCCTTGCCATGATCAGTCTCGCAGCCCTGCTACTGGTGGCCGCCCAGCCGGCCACCGGCTCCGCCGCCGAAACCGCCATTCAGGCCTTCGAGCCGCAGGGATTTACAACCCGCTTTACCGTCGAGATCGAGGCGCCGGTCACCGAGGTGTTCGAGGCGGCTACGGGCGATGTGACAGGCTGGTGGGACCATAGTTTCTGGCCGGACCCGGCCGAGATGGTGATCGAGCCCCGCTTTGACGGGCGCTTCTATGAGCGTTTCGAGGCGGGCTCGGATAACGGGACGCTGCACGCGCGGGTCATCTTTGTCCGCGCACCTTATCAGCTGCGTCTGCATGGACCGCTGGGCTTGTCAGGACGGGCCTTCGACATGGTCACTAGCTGGTCGCTCGAAGACGCCGGAGCGGGTGACAGGACGGCCTTCACGGTCGAGCTCCACATGGCCGGGGAAATAGATGCGGAGATGGCCGCTATCGTCCGCTCCGTCTGGGTGCATTTCATCGATGCGCGCCTTCGCCCCTGGGTCGAGGCTGATTGCCATCTCGCGCCTGACGAAGCCTGTTCTGCCTTTGTCACTCAGCCTTGACCTTGGCAGGCCCCGAGCTCAGCCCTATCTCAAGCGAATGACGGATTTCGAAGACCTCCCCGAACACCTGCCGCTCTTTCCATTGGGGGGCGCTATCCTCCTGCCCGGAGAGATATTGCCGCTGAATGTCTTTGAGCCGCGCTACCTCAACATGCTGGACGATGTCCGGCATGGCGATGGACATGTCGGCATCATTCAGTGCCGCTCCGGCAGAAATCCGGAAAAGCCTGAGCTCGCACCGATCGGAGGCGCCGGTCGGTTGAAGCAATGGCAGGAAACGGATGATGGCCGTTATCTGATCACGCTCGTCGGCGTGAGTCGCTTCCGCTTGTGCCAGGAAATCGAGGTCGGCAAGCCTTACCGTGTGGGCGAGGCTGATTATAACGGTTTTGCCGGTGACCTCCTGCCACGGCAGGTGCCGGACGCGGATCGTGACCGGCTCCTTGGATTGCTGCAGGCCTGGTTTGAGGCGGAGCAGCTCGCCGCCGACTGGCGGACGCTGCGGGACGCGCCCTTGCCGGTCCTGGTCGATCAACTGGCCATGTCGGCGCCCTTCGCGTCGGCTGACCGCCAGGCCTTGCTGGAAGCGCAGGACACGACAGCGCGCCTGGATCTGATGCAGGACCTTCTGGCGGCGCGGATTGCCGGAAATGCCGGCGGCTCGATGCAGTAGGCGTCAGCGGACCAGCCAGTCCCTGGCGGCGCCTTTTGACGAGAATGCCTTGGCCTTGTCGCCATTTCGAGCATGCGCCTTGCACGCGCGGCTCGCGGCCGTTTTCTGGTCGGCCCGGATGATGTAGGCCGTGCGATAACCGCTGAACAGGCGGGCGACAAAGCGCAACCGCTCATCCCATTCCAGCTCGGACAAACGATAATTCGCGTCGCGCACGTCGTAGAGGATCAGCCGGGAGTCGAGCTTTGCCGCGATGGAGGTGAAGGCAGCGGCGGGCGCGCGTTCATCGCCAGCCATTCGCTCACCCTGGGCGCGGAGCTCGATTACGCCGTTCCTGAGATGCAGGTCGAACCCTTGCATGGAAAAGCTGGAACGCAACCGGTTCACCCCTCTGAGCTCAACTAACGCTCACGCACTCCCCAAGGCTAGCGCGAGCCGGGGTGGTCGGTCACCCCACCCAGCCAAATCCGGGCGGCCTGGCGCGAGCGGCAGGACAGGCCTCGGCCGCCGCGGGCCTCCAGATGGTGCAGGACCCGGGCGACCTGGATGTCCTGGTCCTGGCGGTTGACGAAGGCCGTCGGATGTCCCTGGCAAACGCGGGCGATCAGCCGCGCCCGTTCTTCCCACTCGATCTCGTCCAGCTGATAATCCGCACCGCGGACATCGAACAGGATCCCGGTGACATGGGTGTTGGCCAGAAAGGATTCGAAGGAGCGTCCGGGATCGCGACCCATGGCGGCCGTGCGTGTGCCGTCGGTCCGCATTTCCAGCACCTGGCCGTCAATACGAATCTCGAAGCCCTGCATGGAATAGGCCTGGACCACACGCTTTCCCTTTCGTCGCGAAGGGGCGGTTATGGCGCCAATAATGCCGAGAATGTGACGTTTTGGCCAATCGGGGCGGGCAACGGCCATGCGTATGCGGGTAGCTAGCCGGGCTTTCGGGCTTGCAGACAGGCGCAATTGCTCATCTCGTTCGCGCACAATCGATCCAGCCATTCGTCCAGGGCAATGGCGAGAATGCGTTGTTGCGACCAGTTCATCTGAACCGACACCGTGCCCAGCCGACGCTTCTGCTCGGCGGTCAGGCGCACGGTGGCACGATGCGCCAGCGGGCCGTCTGGTCCGGGCAGCGGCGGCGGACTGGGGGTCACGCCTTCGCTGCAACATCCGCCCTGCGGCGAGGCGGAAACGGATGTTTCCGGACGCCGCCCCAGGGACGGGCCGGAACCGGAGTCAGACGCCGGGTGTGCCACCGGCGCAGGCTTGCCCGCTGGAGACGCCGTCTTGCGGGCAATCAGGGATTGGCGGGTTTCGCGAGTCTCGGAGGCCAGGTTTTCCGGCCGCGTCGGCTCGATGTCGCGGCGTTGCGGCAGATCGGTATAGGAGACCTGGCCGAGCGGCGAGGGGAGGGCGGGCGAGGCTTCGCCCTTGCGGGCCAGGAGACCGGCATGAAGGCTGGCATATTTGGCGCTCATCGGGATGTCCTTCCTGTCGGGGCTCAGGCCGTGAAACGGCGGCCGAAGGGTTGATGGGCCGCGCGGCGACGGTCCGGCTTGCCGGGCGGCGGACCGCTATCGGCCTTGCGGCGGTCTATGCCGTCCCAGTTGGTATTGGCGGAGGGGGCTGGTTCCGGCGGCGGCGCGGTCGTGCCGGCCAGGGCATAGCCCGGCTGGTTTTCCAGCGCGTCCTCGTCCTCATCCACCTCCTGGCCCGACATGCCGGCGGTGGCGGGCGACAGGATGTCGGCCTCGAAGGTGGAGCGGGGTGGCCGTTCCAGCATGTCGCGCGGATCGCTGGCCCGCATGCGCATGAGCCGGTCATCGAGATAGGCCCAGAGATTGGCAACCTCACTGGCCGAGCGGCTGGTTTCGGAGACCTCGCCGACGGTGCGGCCATCAATCATGGAGGCCGCGAAGTCGACGCGGTGATGCAGAGTGACAGGCGCGACTGTCCCGTGCTGGGAGAGGGCGACGGCGGTCTCGCCGGTGATCCTGGCCCGGGCGGTCGCCGAATTGATCACGAAGACCAGCGGCTTGTCCTGCATCTGTACGATATCGACCGTCGGACCCACGGCGCGCAGATCGTGCGGGCTGGGCCGGGTCGGCAGGACGACCAGATCGGCATGGGTGATCACCTCGGCAATGGTCGAGGTCACGGCCGGCGGTGTGTCGATGATGATCAGCCGGTAGCCGGCCTCTTCGAGCAGTTTTATGTCGCGTCCCAGGTCCGGCACGGAGATGCGGGCAAAGGCGGGTGTGGCGCTGGCCCGCGCATTCCACCATTTCGCCATCGAGCCTTGCGGATCGGTATCGATCAGCGCGACCGGCCCGGCGCCGGACATGTCCGCCTGCACCGCCATGTGCGCCGATACGGTGGTCTTGCCGGATCCGCCTTTCTGCGACGCGAAGACCACGACTTGAGCCTTGCCTGTCATTTCAGCACCTCTCCCGTCCGACCGTGTGCAAACGGCCTCATGGAGCGCCATGAAAACAGGCATGTCTTGCGCGAGGTCTAAGCCGGGCCTCGGGATTTAAGTCGAAATTTCGCCGTATTGTCTGAGTCTGTTCGCGGGTCTGAGCAGCGAGGAACCCGACGCATGGCCGAGAAGGCCGTCACATCCGGCGATATCATCCGCATCCTTGCCGCGGTCCTGTTGCCGCCGCTCGGCGTTTTCCTGCAGGTCGGGATCGGTATCCAGTTCTGGATCAATATCGTGCTGACCATCTTCGGCTATATCCCGGGTATTGTGCATGCGGTCTGGATAATCGCCCGGCGCTGACCGCGCCCGTTCAGGCGGGACGCGCAAGGGGGCAGGGGACGCGCTCACAGCCAGTCCCGCCCGGCGCTGACCCCACCTCATGCTAGGCTGAATGCCAGCTGAGGAGAATCTGCCATGCCGGAAATGACCGGAACCGAGACTGCCCTGAACCGCTATGTCGCGTTTCACGAGGCGCTGGGTCGTGCGCGTCCCAGGCCGGATGGTGATTCCCGTCCCTTTGCCGCCTCGGCCCTGGTCCGGTCGCCGCGCGGCGAGGCCGCCCGGGATAGTCGCTCGCTGGTTCAGCGGACCCGCGAGAATTTCCGGACCCTGAAGGAAGAATCCGGCGGCTGGCGTGCGCCCAGCGGCGCGGTGCGCTGGATCTATGCCGCGATGATGGCTGCCCAGTCGATCGACATGAACCGCTATTTCGCCCTGCGCGACGCCCTCAAGGCCGGCCGCAAGGCGTCCGGGACGGGCACGCTCTATGCCGGCGGATCGCGCGCCGCCCTGGTCCTGTCCCTGTCGGACGAGTCCATCGACACGCTGATCCCGCGCTTCTTCGCCATCAAGGCTGCGATCAAGCCGCCCTGGTGGCGCCGGGACGTGTCGATCACTGACATGTTTTCCGCCGCTCATGCCGCCGAGGGCGCGAGCCCGGCCGATGTCGCCGCGCGTCGCGAACAGGCCGAGGCGATCTTCGCCGCCGATCGTGTCCTGCGGGGCCACAAGCGGGAAGGCGCGCGTCTGTGCGCCCTGATGGGCACCAGTCCGCACCAGGTGATTGCCGGTTTTGCCGATCTGCGAGACGCTGTCCGGGCCGATCGCAAGCTGCGCTCGGATCATGACAAGTCGATGCTGGTGGCCTGGGCCTGTGAGGGCCTCACTGCGGCGGACATTCCGGCCCTGGCCGAGATCCGCGAAGCCCTGCCGCGTCAGTGCCGCGGCGCCGGGCATGCCCGGACCCGTCTGGCGCACCAGGTTCTGGTGGCCGATCGACCCGCGCCTCCGGGCAGCAGTATTTCCGCGCTCACCGCCGTGATCGCCGCCCAGGCTGCCATGATGGCCGCCGTGATTGCCGCCAGTTCGGCCGCGACCACGACAGCCGCGACCAGCTAGGCCGGTTTCGCACCGAAGGCGGGCAGGAAGCGGAAGGCGACCATGCCCGCCAGCATGGCGGCACCGAAGACCCAGACCGGCGGACCGCCAATGGTCAGCACGGTCAGGGCCGGGCCCGGGCACAGGCCGACCAGTCCCCAGCCCGCGCCGAACATCACCGCCCCGGCAGCCAGCCGGACATCGATCTGGCTGGCGGAGGGCAGGGCGAATTCGCCGCCCAGCATCGGTTCGCTGCGGCGCCAGGCGAGGCGATAGCCGATCGCGGTGACGGCCAGGGCGCTGCCCATGACCAGCGCCAGGGACGGGTCCCAGGCACCGAAAATGTCGAGAAAGGCGAGCACTTTGGCCGGATTGGTCATCTGCGCGATGACCAGACCCAGGCCGAAGATGAGACCGGCCAGGCCGGCGGCGAGATTGCGCATCATGATGCCCCTCCCGCAAACAGGCCGGCGAGGCTGCCGCGCATCAAGGTCACCGTGACCATGCCGACCGCCATGAAGACCAGGACCGAGATCAGGGAGCGGGCCGACAGGCGCGACAGGCCGCAGACGCCATGCCCGCTGGTGCAGCCGGAGCCCAGCCGCGTGCCGAAGCCGACCAGAAGCCCGCCCGTGATCAGGAGCGGCCAGCTCGCCGTGATATCCACCGCCAGTGAGGGCCGCGCCTCTCCCGGTATGAGCAGCATGACCAGCGGTGCCGCGACCATGCCGCCGAGAAAGAAGAACCGCCAGGCGCGGTCGCCCGGCGCGCCGAACAGGGCCGTGCCCAACAGGCCGCTAATCCCGGCAATCCGCCCGTTCAACGCCATCAACAAGACCGCCGACAGTCCGATCAGCGTGCCGCCGACCAGTGCCGAGACCGGTGTGAAATTTTCCATCTGAGCCTCCCGTGCTGCGCCAATTACACGCCGGCTTGCGTGCAATTGGAAGGGGCAAGCGGACATGGCTGTGGCGCCGCACGCGCGAGGCGCCGGCGAGAGAGGGAGGGGAACGGGATGTCGGCCAATGCCGTCAACCGGTTTGATTTGATAACGTGACATCGCCGACATCCCGTTCGCGGAGATTTCCCGGGCTGTCTCCACCCCGATTCCAATGCGCCAGATACTGAGGGTCGGTCGGTTAGTGCCCCTGGACCTGATCGCACGCCCTGCCGGAGCTTCGGGGTGTCACATCCAAAGCGCGGCATTATGTAGCAAATGCACAATACTCGGCGCGTTTAATTATCGGACACTAAGTCATTGGCCCTCGAAAAGCCAATTGAGAAAATGAATTCTTGATCGCAACTGCAGCACTTCCACCTCTGGCCAACCGCTATATCGGCTGGGCAAAAATAGTTAGTAGCCTCACAGCCTTCAACGGGGCACGGCACTGCTGTCTGAATTGGCTCGAAACGTACTTGGTTTTCGCCAAATTCATACATGTTGTATTCAGCGGAACAGTTTTCGCTAAGGCAGTAAATTTTACGCCTTTCGCCTCGCTTAATCCGCCGCTTTATAAGAGCCCCACAAAATGTGCATTCCGTCTCCCCAGTAAGTCGAAAGTTTATATTCCAAACGCTTGAATCTAAGACTTTTTGAATTGCCTCTAATACATCTTCCAGTCGCCCTTTGATTTTCGGCCAGTCCGGCTCCTTACTAGACGATAGGCGTTCGATTGTTGGAACGTGAAGGATCGATCCCAGCGCGTCATAATGTTTTTTTATTGTGGGCAGATCGAGCAACTCGTTTCTGCCAACATGATGCATCGCTCTCGCGGGCACATTGGGTTGCTCTTGCTCTCCTACGTATAAGTCGCCTGACTGATCGGCTGTTGGGTCTATTTCCAGCAGCGCCTTCAG
>NZ_CAJQOO010000161.1 GCF_905480005.1 uncultured Maricaulis sp. | reverse complement strand
GAGCCACTCGAGGGGCGCTGGCTGGATGCCCGTCATTGGCGCGGACGCTATGATGTGCCTGAGGGAGAGGCCTATGAGGCCTTGCGTGGACCCCTCCCGCTGCGGGTCAGTGTCCGGTCGCGTCGTGGCGCTTGGACCGATGCCGATCCGCAAGCCAGCGGAGCCCAGCCGAATGAGGATCACCAATTACTGGTCGACCGGATTCCCGCTCATCTGGCCCGTATTGACGTGCGGGCCGGTGGGCGACTGGCCTATCGTGCAGAATGGTCGGGTGGTCCCGACTATGAGGCGGAGCGGGAATTGACGGCGCTCGCGCTCGGCGCGCCGGTTCGTACGCTTGATGTGGATGTGGCGCGAACGGTCAGTGAAACCGGCGACGGTCGTATGCGGCTCGAATTCTCGGCTCCACTGGCCGCCGCCCCGAGTGTCACGGTGGGCGGTGCGACGGCCGAGGTGAGCGGTGAAGCGACGCGCTGGCAGGCGCGTTTCGACCTTGAGGAAGCGTCGAGTCTGCGTGACGAGAATGGCGATCTGGCTGTGACCATCAGCCTGGAAGGGCAGCCACTGGATGCGGACCCGGCGACCGCGGTCACGATCAATGACCCGTCGCAATGGGGTTCGGGTTTGTACTGGGCTGGGCTGGAGGCGATGCGAGCCGGGGTCACTGCCGCCGATGGCGGGCCGGACACCTGGCACAGGCTTGGTGAGGGCCCGGCGCTGTCTTTCCTGATCATTCTTGACGGGTCGGGCTCGATGAATGACGCCAACCGGCTCACCAATGCCAGGGCAGGTATCACGCAGACCTTTGAAAACCTTCCCGAAGATCAGCTGATCGAGTTTGCCGCTGTGGTCTTCAGTGGTTGCGGCGGCTTCACGACCCGGCGCTTCACACGGGATGCCGACGGCATTCGCGACTTCCTGGTTTCAGCCTCCGCGGGCGGTGGGACACCCCTTGCTGCCGCGCATGCCCAGGCTCGCGGATTGTTCACCAGCTTCGCTGATCCGCGGGCACAGGAATGGCGTTATGCCAGCTTCACGGATGGCGCAGAGACCTGTGAGGGCAACGTTACCGGCGCGATCCGGGAGCTGGAGGCGGTCCTGTCCCGTCACCAGGCGCCCGATGCGACGCCGCCGCCAGCGCCTGACCGGGGTCCAGCGCCGCAGCCGCCGGTCAATTGTCAGGCGGAGACGTGGTCAGGCTATGCCGTGGACGTCGAGGATGGTGGCCGTCATCTTGACCGTATCACCCTGACAGAACACAGCTATATCGAACGCGTCCTGCCGGACGGACGGTGCCTGGCTGTGTATGAGGTCAAGGATTACGGCGTCTATTACGGTCGAAGCCGGCAATCCGGCCTGCGTTGGGGCATCAATTCCCGACCCAGTGAGACGATGACCGATGTCGGCCGCAGCTCGCGAGGGCAGGCGGATATGGACCGGGTTCGCAATCGAGCCAATCAGGCGCGTGGCGGTCTGATGCCATTGCCGCAGGCGCGTCAGCGCGTCGGTGATGCGGTGACCCGGGCCGAGCCGGAGAACGGATAATGGCGGTGTTTCATCTCCCCCGTCTTCATCCTGCTCAAAGTGGCTTCTTTGTGGGGGTCTTTATGCTGGTCTGTGTGACCCTGGTCAGCGCCCCCGGGGTTCGGGCACAGACCCGATTGGATCCAAACGAGATCGTCACGATCGAACTGGATGAAGACGGTGCCGCCGAGATCAGCCTGCGTCTGGAAAGGCCGGCGCAGATTCGCTTCGATGTGTTTTCGGGCCCCGACGCTCTGGTCGATGTCACCATCCTGGAGATGGCCGATGATCAGACGGTCGAGAATCAGGACCGGAGCGAAGTGATGGTTCTGGGCCCGGGGCGTCATCGCCTGGAGCTCGCCGGATCGGGTCCGGACGGACCGGCCGGCGGCGTGGTGCAGGGGCGGATCTTTGCCCGACCGCCCAATGATGCCTTCGAACCCAATGACGATATCGAGCAGGCGCGCGAGACTGAACTGCCCTTTCACAGCGTGATCCGGCTCGCCAATCAGGACTGGGACTGGTTCCGGGTCGACCCGCCTCGGCGAGGCGTATTGGGCATCCAGCTGCATTCCTGGCGGGGGGGGTATTTCGGGCCCGAAATCCGTGTCGTCGACGAGGATGGGGAGGTTTTGTATGTCTCGCCATCGGAAAATGGTGGCTGGAGCGGCATGCGATATGTCGAGGTCACGGGGCGTCCTGTCTTCGTCGGGGTGACCGATCCGGGCACCTGGCACGATCAGCAGACAGACGGCTACAAGTCGCTCGAAATCATCATGATCGAGCCGCTGGGCCGGATGATGGGTCAGTTGATAACCCTGGGCGTGGAAGCGGATGACCCGTCTCTCTACCAACTTGCCCAGATCGGGAATGCGCTGGGTGTCGAGCTGCGAGCCGCGAATGAGGCCGAGGCCGTCGCAAGCGAGCTCTCAAGGGTGGTTGAAGGCCGGGGACGCCGCGGTGTGCCGCCGCTTCTCCTGGCGGGCCTGGGATTATTGGTACTCCTGGGCGGCCTTGGTGGCGGCATCTGGTTCTGGCGGCGCCGGACGCCTGCCGCCCCGCCCGGATAGCGTGCTTCGATAGCCAAGGCAGGGTCGGTCAGCGCGTCCAGACCGGGCTTGCCGGTCTGTCTCGCCGTCACAATCCCGATCTTCCTCGCGCCCGTCATGCGGACCTGGCGGATCGCGCCTTGCGCTCTGTTATCGCCATCTCGCTGCATGCGCGGCGGCGGCAAGCCCGGCCAGACCGGCATCTCCGGCCTACCGGGAAAGCGCGTTTGAGAAATCGTGCAGACGTTCTATACAAAAATTGCGGGTTTGGCTCTCTGCGGAGAGGTCCATACTGATCACCCAGGCTCTGGCGGTGTTGGTTGAAGGTCATGACAGGGTTGGTATGAGGAAAAAGCCACAGCCTACGATCAAGGATGTCGCCGAGTTTGCGTCGGTTTCTCCAATGACCGTGTCGCGCGTTCTCAACGACCAGGGCATGGTGAAGGAAGCCACACGCAAGCGCGTCCTCGAGGCGATGCGTGCCTTGAACTATCGACCCAATCTGATGGCGCGCAGCCTTGCCGGACGGTCCGGCCTGTTCATCGGTCTCATCTATCGCAATCCGAGTTACGGCTATCTCAGCGAATTCCTGCTGGGTGCGCTCAGCAGCTGCCGGCGGCTTGGCCACAATCTCGTCGTCGAGGAACCTTTTCTCGACCGCAACCTGGTCAATCTCGAACTGATCGAGCGACGCTTTCTCGATACGAGTATCCAGGCCCTGATCGTCGTTCCGCCGCTGTCCGATGATCCGCAGCTGATTGATGTCCTGGAGAGGACCAAGATTGCCTATGTCTGTGTGAGCCCCCGGCTCGGCACCTTTGCCGGGGCCAGTGTCGGCATGGATGACATTGCCGCGGCACGGGAGATGACATCGTATTTGCTGGATCTCGGGCATGACCGGATCGGCTTGATCAAGGGGCCGGCGGATCACCGGGCGAGTGAGCTTCGCCTCACCGGATACACGCAGGCTCTCGCCGAGCGCGGTATTCCGGTTGACCCCAGTATTCTGGGCGAGGGCAATTTCACCTATGTCTCGGGAATGCACGCCGCGAAAGCGATCCTGCAGGCTGATAACCCGCCGACAGCGATCTTTGCCAGCAATGACGATATGGCGGCGGGCGCGATCGCCACGGCGCACCAGTCCGGACTCCGCGTGCCGGAGGATGTTTCCGTTGTCGGCTTTGATGATACGGCAACCGCTTCGGCCGTCTGGCCGCCACTGACCACGATCCGCCAGCCCATCCGGAAAATGGCCGATGCGGCGATCGAGACACTCGAGCGCCTTGTCGCCGGGGCGAACTCCCCTTCCAAGGTGCCGCCACAGAAATTGTGCCTGCCCCACAAGCTGATTGTGCGGGAGTCCACCGCGGCGCCGAAACCGCCCGCCCTGGCGTCTGCGCGAAAGCGGTCGGTCTAGGTCCGCTTCTGCAGGTATTCCGCATGATCCTCGAATTGCTCGAGGCATTTCTGCATCGCGCGCCGGATTTCCGTCATGCGCTTTTCGAGCATGTCATCGGCCAAATGGTTGATGACCGGGTGATAGCGCTTGGGCCGGATATTCTGCCCCTCGAATACGGCAAACCAGCTGTGTTCACCGAACAGCTCATTGTCATGCCGGTAGAGGCGGCCATTTTCCTTATATATATCAATTCTTTGGCGAAGGGTTTCCGGCAGGTCCATCGTCCGAACGTGATTCCAGAGCGGGCTGTCTGTGCGCTGGGTGGCGCAATAGTGGAGAATGATGAAATCGCGAACCTGTTCGAACTCGGCGAGCGTGCGATCATTGTAGTATTCGATATCCCGCTCGTTGAAGATCTTGTCGGGGAAATTGGTCATCAGGCGGGCGATGGCGGTCTGGATCAGGTGGATTGATGTGGACTCCAGCGGTTCAAGGAAGCCGCTCGCCAGGCCCAGGGCGACGACATTCTTGTTCCAGGGCTTCTTTCGAATACCGGTCTTGAACCGCAGGAAACGTGGATCCGAGATTGGCGCACCATCGAGGCCGGATTTCAGCGTGTCATAGGCCTCATCATCACTGATATAGTCGCTGCAATAGACATGGCCATTGCCCAGCCGGTTTTGCAGCGGGATACGCCATTGCCAGCCAGCCTTGTGCGCGGTCGACCGCGTGAACGGGGTCAGTGGTCCGGCGAGTTCGCACGCCTGGGCGACGGCCCGGTCGACAGGCAGATAGTGAGACCAGTCATCATAGCCTGACTTCAGTGTCTGCTCGGTCAGCAGGCCACGGAAGCCGGTGCAGTCGATGAAGAGCTCGCCCGCAACAGTCTCGCCTGACTCCAGTTTGAGACTTTCGATAAAGCCGTCCTCTGGGCGCTGCCTGACCTCGACGACCTTGCCTTCAATGCGTTCCACGCCACGCGATTCAGCGACTTCGCGCATGTATTTGCCATAGAGGCTGGCATCGAATTGGTAAGCGTATTCGATATTGGCGAGCGGGGAGCCGCGCAGATTGGGTTGCGGGTGGGCGAACTTGTTCAGCTTCGATGCCAGTACCTGGATATTATAGTCGTCGATCGGCGCGGCATCCGGATTCTGGATATGGCGGAGCCAGAAATGGTGGAAATGGATTCCATCCATATTCACCCCATAAGGGCTGAAGGGGTGGAAGTAGCGATCGCCTACCTGACCCCAATTCACAAACTCGATGCCGAGCTTGAAGGTCGCATTCGTCCGGCGCAGATATTCCTTCTCGTCCAGACCGACCAGTTGGTTGAAATACCGGATATGCGGGATCGTCGCCTCACCGACACCCACCGTTCCGATCTCGTCGGACTCGACGAGACGGATCTTGATGGTCGGGTCTCGCAAAAGGATGGAAAACGCCGCGGCGGCCATCCAGCCTGCCGTCCCGCCGCCGACAATCACGATCTCTTTGATGTTCTGGTCTTGCATGCTTATCGCCCATTCCCACTAAGCGTTTGCGCCGGGCTGTCCAAACTGTCGAGGAAAGCGCGATGCGATTGCATCTGGTCCACCGCCCGCCCCATGGCCGACTGCATCGACTGGAGGCTGTGCGTGATCTTGGCACGGTCAACCGTGCTCACGATCGGATCAATTGATTTTGGCATGATGTTCTGCCCCAGCAGGACCGCGATCCAGCTCGGTTTCGAGAACAGTTCGTCATCATAGCGAAAAACGCGCCCGGCCTCGCGGAAAAGTTCGATACGCCTGGTCAATGAGTCCGGGACGTCCATCGTTCGGGTGTAGTTCCAGAAGGGTGTGTCATCCCGCTCAGTGGCCTTGTAGTGCAGGATAATGAAGTCGCGCACCTGCTCGAACTTCTTCTCCAGCATGCGGTTATACTCGTCGCGAACGACGGATGGCATGCGGGCTGTCGGAAACAGGGCGATGAACTTGCTGATTCCCTCTTGAATCAGGAAGAGAGAGGTCGATTCCAGGGGTTCGAGAAAGCCGCCGGACAGGCCGATCGCGACACAATTCTTCTCCCAGAACTTCGTGCGGTGACCGGTCTGGAAGGCGATCTTGCGCGGCGATCCGATTGCCGGGCCATCGAGATCATCCATCAGGCTTTGAACGGCCTCGTCATCGCTCATCAGCTTGCTGGAATAGATATGCCCGTTCCCCGTGCGATGCTGTGTGGGGATGCGCCATTGCCAGCCGGCCTTCTTGGCCGTGGAGATTGTATAGGGCAGGGGGTCGCCGGATGACTCGCAGGCAACCGCCTGTGCGGTGTCGCAGGGCAGCCAGTGAGACCAGTCCTTGAAGTCGATGCCCAGCGTCTTGTTGATGAGCAGGCCGCGAAAGCCCGTACAGTCGAAGAAGAGATCGCCATCGACGGATGAGCCGTCTTCCAGCTCTATACGGGTGATATCGCCGGTTTCCGCATGTTGGTGAACCTGGGTGACCTTGCCCTCGATCCGTTGGGCACCGCGTGTCTCTGCATAGCCACGGAGATAGCGCGCATAGGCGGTGGCGTCGAAATGATAGGCATAGCGCAGCTGGGACAGGACGGATCGCGGATTGGCTTCCGGTCTGGCAAATTTTCCGGCCGCCGCGGCGCGGGCGCTGAGGCTGAAATCCTCAATTGTGCTGGCGGGATTGTCCTGTTGGTAGCGCAGCCAGAATTGATGGAAATCAATCCCGTTCATATCGGCACCATGCACACCGAACGGATGGAAATAGGCTTCGCCCTGGCGGGCCCAGTTCACGAATTTGATGCCGAGTTTGAACGTCCCGTTGGTCGCCTTCAGGAATTCGGCCTCGGGAATACCCAGGATCGCATTGAAGTGGATGATGTCGGGGATGGTTGCCTCGCCGACCCCGATTGTGCCGATCTGTTCGGACTCGACCAGCGACACGCGAACGCTGTCCGGCGGCAATAGACTCGACAGGGCTGCGGCCGTCATCCAGCCCGCCGACCCGCCGCCGACAATGACGATGCGCTTGATATTGCCAGGCGGGGTATCAGACATGGTTTTTCTTTTCGAGATACTGCTTGAGCTTGGCCACATAGATGTGGTGCGGCGGCATTTTGGGTATGAGCTGTTTGATCGTCTCGCTCATATGGGTCAAATTCCGTTCGGTCTCGTCTTTCGAAATCCGGTCGACCTGCCGGTCATACTGACTCGGGACCCGGCCCATTCCCATGTGCGCGATGGTCCAGTCCTCGTCATTGAAGGGCTCGAGATCGTAGCGGGTCAGAATTCCCCGGTTCGTGAATTGCGTGATTTTCCGTTCGAGCTTCTCGTTGTGTGGCTTGGACAAGGCGTCTCGCCAATAGCTGGAGGCGGGCGCGTCGCTGCCGGACAATAGCGCATCATGAAACATGGTGATGTGGGCCGTGTCCTCGCGAAAGCGCCGGTTGAACTCCTTTTGTTCAACGGTCATGTCGTCGAGCACCGGGATGAGTTCCAGCAAGCGCTCGATATCGCGTTGAAGCATGATCATCGGCGCCGGGGTGAGCGGCTCGACCACCGAAGCGGCATGGCCGATCGCCACGCAATTCCCGACCCAGGCATTCGTCAGATGACCAAGCTCGACGGTGAAGTGTGCGTCCGGGTTCTCGGCTGTGTCAGCCGGGCCGACATGCAGCACGTGTTCGCCGTTCTGGAGGAAGGCTTTTGACGTCCAGCCGAGGGCATTGGTCTCGATCTCTCGGCACGGCGGACCGAGCTGATCGGTGGCGCGGGTCGTTTTGGCGGCGCCGATCGTCCGTTCGGCGTTGAAGCGGCCTCCCACGCTGTTGATGGCGCGCCTTGAGGGGCCGCTTGCGTCGATGAACAGGCTCGCCGTCACGGTCTCGCCAGTGTCCAGCTGAATGGCGGTGAGCCGACTGCCTTCGGCCTCGATCGAGCGAATGTCGGCATCCAACCGCCGGACGTGAGTGTTCGCAAGCTGGGCGTCGACAAGCCGGGTCAGCTCGCAAGGGTCTGTCTGATAGCCGTATTCAGCTTGCGACAGGGCATTTCCCGGATCCGAAGGCGGGTGGGCGAAGCGCCCGGCAAGCGCGGCCTGCGCCGAGACCAGCAGGGGCTGAAGGGCAGCGGAAGCGCGTGTCACATGGTGAAATAGAGGGATGCCCGAAATCGTCTTGAACGGCGCGTGATGACATTGCAGCCAGCTGTGCGAAGACAGCCATTTGCGGAAATGGCAGCCATAGGAAAAGGAGGCGGCGCTTTTCAGCAGAAGTGTCGGTTCATCCAGCCCCAGTCGACGCAGAAAATTGTAGCTCGCCGGGTCGGTTGCGTTTCCATAGAGCACGTCTTCCTGCGGCACGGCCGCGCCGCGGACCTGGATGATCCCGCAGGTTTCGTCCAGGCCTCTGGCGAGGCTGAGCGCTGTCAGGCTGGCGGCCAGGCCGCTGCCGCAGACGATGATGGATCGGGTCGGTGTGTTGGTCGGTTCCGGCACGGGCGCGGGCTCACATTCCGTTTGCAAGGATGGGCGCTGAAGCGGATGCCGCGCCATAACGGCGCAGGAATTCAGCCTGCGTCGGCGTCGCTTCGACGGCGCGCCTTGTTTCCTGATCTATCTCGTCCAGCCGCCGTTTCACGTCCGCGAGCGGATATTTGTCGATACGGGGGTCGTGATCGGTGGGGAGGAGGTTCTGCCCCAGCATGACCGCGATCCAGCTTGGCGGCAGAAAGACGCCGAACTCGTATTTCAGGACATAACCGCGCGACGACCAGGCGGCGATTTTCTCCTGCAAGCTGGCGGGCAGCTCCATGGCCTGGAAATAGCGCCACATCTCACTGTCATCCCGCTGGGTCGCGACGTAGTGGAGAAGCAGAAAATCTCTCACGCGTTCGAAGTTCAAGGCCATCCGGTCATTGTATTCGGCGATGTCCAGCGGGTTAATCGTCTGGCTCGGGAAGAGCTCGATCAGCGACGTTATGCCTTCCTGGATAAGGTGGATGGATGTGGACTCAAGCGGTTCGAGGAAGCCGGCTGACAAGCCGATGCTGACCACATTGCGATTCCAGAATTTCTTGCGGCGGCCGGTCTTGAAGAAAAGTTGTTTGGGTTCGGCCAGCGCCGGGCCTTCCAGCGAACTCATCAACTGGTGGGCGGCCTCATCATCGGAGATGAACTCATTCCAGTAGACATGACCATTGCCGGTCCGGTGCTGAAGCGGGATACGCCATTGCCAGCCGGCCGTGCGGGCCGTGGCGCGGGTAAAGGGCAGGAGCTCGCCTCTCGATTCACACGGGACGGCGATGGCGCGGTTGCAGGGCAGCCATTGGCTCCAGTCGTCATAACCGGTCTCCAGCGCCTGCTCGATCAGCACACCGCGAAAGCCCGAGCAATCGACAAACAGGTCGGCGGTCACCCGTGACCCGTCCTCGAGCTTGACGGAATTGACGTCGCCGGACTCGCTGTCGAGGTCGACATCGACAACACGGCCTTCGAGCCGTCGAACACCCTTGTCCTCGCTGTATGACCTGAGGAAGCGGGCATAGAGGCTGGAATCGAACTGGTAGGCGTAGCCGAAATTCGAGCCGATCTTGTTGGGGTCATCGCCCGGGATCTGGAAGCGCCCGTTCTCGGCTGCCACGATCGGGTAGGAATAATCACTGAGACGCCGGGCCTGGCCAGCCTTCTGTAACTTCAGCCAGAACTGGTGAAAGTCCAGATCATCGAGCGGGAGACCGTAATCCCCGAAAGGGTGAATATAATGGTCGCCGCGCTGGCCCCAGTCGCAGAATTCGATCCCGAGCTTGAACGTGGCCTCGGTGGATTTCATGAAGGTCGGTTCGTCGATCCCCAGCGCCTGATTGAAAAACCGGATGTGTGGCAAGGTTGCCTCACCTACGCCAACGGTTCCGATCTGATCGGATTCAACGAGCGTGATTTCCAGGCCTAAACTTTTGAACTTGTTGGATAGGGCGGCGGCAGTCATCCAACCCGCGGTTCCACCGCCAAGAATACAAATTCGCGAAATCGCACTCACGTCCGATCCTTATGACTACCAAACGGCAATCTCACTATGGATCGCCTATTGCAAAAATGAAAGGAGTAATGATAACGTTACCATCTTCGGTGATATCCGATGCCCGTTTTGGGTAAAAAAATAAAGACTTGCGTCTAGGGGAGGAACTAAGTGACCAAATCGAAGAAGGCTGACCGCTGGCGGTCAACGCGATATGCCCTGCTGGGAACGACAGCCATGGTTGCCACCTTGGCTGCTCAACCTGCCATGGCGCAGGAAGCAGAAACCGCTAACGAAGAGAGTGAGACGTCCCAGGAAGTCATCACGATCCAAGGCGTCCGGGGCGCACTGCTCACGGCTCGTAACACCAAACGTGAAGCTGACACATTCGTAGACTCGATCACCGCGTCTGACGTGTCCCAACTGCCGGACCTGTCCGTGGCTGAAGCCCTGGCACGCGTGCCGGGTGTTGTGGTCCAGCGGTTCGTGCTTGGCGGCAGCGACGGCGACTTCCCGTCGCCTGAAGGCTCCGGCAACATTGTCCGCGGCCTGCAGTATGTTCGGTCCGAATTCAATGGCCGCGACGCGTTCTCGGCAAATGGTGGCCGTGCCCTGGAATGGGCCAGTATTCCGCCTGAGCTGATCGGCTCCGTCGACGTGTTCAAGAACCAGACGGCTGACATGCTCGAAGGGGGTATTGCCGGTACCGTCAATCTGCGCACGCTCGAGCCGTTCGACCGTGACGGCCAGATCGCGATCCTCGCGGCTGACGGAACCTATGCGGACCTCGCTGAGGAATGGAGCCCGGGCTACAGCGCGATCTTTGGTGATCGCTGGAGCAATAATTCGGGTGACTTCGGAATTCTGGCGTCATTCTCGACGTCCGAGCTGCAGTCGCGCATCAATGGCTTCCAGTATGGCCAGCTGATGGCGATTCCGAACCCGGACAATGCGGGAACCACAATGGCTCTGCCCGGTGGCTGGCAGGCACGTGATGCCGAAATCGGCCGCGAGCGCGACAGTTACTATCTTGCGGGCCAGTGGCGCTCGCCGAATGGTGACATCGAGCTCACGCTGAAGGCGACCCGGGTCGAGAATTTCGTTCAGACCGATGAGCGCACGCTCGAATTCTTCACCGATGCGGAGTCGTGGAATGTGTGGTCGGTGCTCGGCGATTCGAGCACGCGCAACATCACGCCCTTCACCTCTGCCGGCATCCCGCGCTGTAATGGTAATGGCGAAGCCGCCAATGGTGGCGTCGGGATCTGCGAAAGCCTGATCGGTGTCGATGGCGGCCTGATGGAATCGGGCATGGTTTCCAACAATCTTCGCGATTGGCTGGGCCAGACCGGTAACCTTCAGACTCCGCTCCAGTCGCTTGCAATTGCGCAAACGAATGAGTCGATGACGCAGGACTTCAGCGCCAATCTTCAATGGCGTGTGAACGAGCGTCTGTATGTCGAGCTGGATGCTCAATACACCGAAGCCGAAGCCACCATGACCCGGCTCTGGGCGGGTGGTAACCACTTCGCCGATTACCGGTTCGATTTCTCGGACGCCGAGAATCCGGAGATTGAGCTCTTCCTGTCCGACCAGGTGCGTCTGGCTGACTGGGGTGGCACTTTCCGTGGTGCTGATCCGGGTGTGCTGGGTGATCTCGGCGATCCGCGTTACGCATTCCTGCTGTATGCGGCCGACCAGTTCGAGGACAATACGGGCGATCTGACGGCCTTCCGGGCTGATGCCGAATACGAGTTCGGTGATGATGGCTGGTTTGACTCCGTTCAGTTCGGTGCGCGCTTCTCCGAGCGTGAGCAGATCAACCGCAGTGCGGGCCTGAACTGGGCCGGCATCGCGCCGCCATGGAGTGGTGGCTACCTGCCTTACGCGAACCGTGTAGACGCCGACGCCTATGATGTCGCCGACTTCTCCGGCTTCATGGATGGTAACGTGTTCCAGGGTGACATCACCTCGATCGTCTTCCCGAGCCGTGTCCAGATGCAGGACTATGAGGCCTTCGTGGCCTCTCTCGCCGCTGAGCCGCTGATGGGTGGCGGCATTAATGGTGACGGCAACCTGCAGGTCGGCGACTGGGTTCCGCTCCGTCAGAATGGTGTGGTTGACTACGTCAATCGCGGCATTGACGGGTCGGTCAAGGAGCAGACGACCAACTTCTATGGTCGGATGAATTTCGGCCAGGAGTTCAGCAATGGCCAGTCGGTCACGGGTAATTTCGGTCTGCGCTATGTGCGCACCGACACGACCGGTGGCGGATTCGTCGGCTATGCAGAACTTGCGGAAGATGATCCGCTTGACGCGACGCAGCCCCGCGACTTCCTCCCGGAGACCGCGGCTTATCTTGATCAGGCCAATCAGGCGAACACGATCGACAACAGCTATGAGTACTGGCTGCCGTCCTTCAATGTCCGCTGGGACCTGAATGATGAGATGATTGTCCGCTTTGCAGCCAGCCAGGCGATCTCGCCTGCCAATATTGCAAACCTCAATTCCAACCGCGGCGTTTCTGCCGAGCTTGGCTTTGTCGTTGACAATACGGCTACGCCGCCGGCCATCGCCGATATCGTTCTTGGTGGCATCAACGAGGTCGGCGGAAATCCGACCCTCGATCCGGTTGAAGCGACAAACTTCGACCTGTCCTATGAGTGGTATTTCGGCTCAGACGGCCTCTTCACCGCTTCGGCCTTCTACAAGGACCTGAGCAACATCATCGTCTATGGCGAGGAAACGATCGATTCGGTGACGCTGGATGGCTACACAGTTCCGGTGACCTATTCGGGCAATCTGAACCTGAATGACGGTACCGTGGAAGGTGTGGAATTCTCCTACCAGCAATTCTTCACCGAGTGGCCGGGTCTGTTCGGAAACCTGGGTGTCCAGGCGAACATGACATTCCTGACCTCGGAAACCTCGCCGCTGCCTTCGGTCCAGGATGCGGACGGTGATGGCGTTGAAGGCTTCCTCACGGTCTACCGGTGGGGTGTCGACGAGCTGCTCGGACTCTCGGACAAGTCCTACAACCTGATCGGTATCTATCAGGATGATCAGTTCGAGGTCCGCCTCGCCTACAACTGGCGGTCGGCCTACTGGAGTTCCTATCGGGACTTCATCACGGGCAACCCGATCATGCAGGACGATATCGGTTTCCTTGACGCCTCCTTCCGTTGGGACGTCACGGACAGCTTCCAGCTGCGTGTCCAGGCTGCCAATCTGCTCGATACCCGGGCTGCTGCCACCCAGCAGGTCGATGCGGCAGGTCAGAGCTATGCTCGGTCGGTCTTCCAGAACGATCGTCGATTTGAAGTCGGTGTGCGCTACGAATTCTAGTCAGCGCAACAACGCATGATTTCAAATTCTGAAATTGGGGGCAGGTGTAACCACCTGCCCCCTTTTTTGAAGCCCGCCAGACCCTGGCCAGAGTTCAAGCGTGGTTTTTCCGCGTTCTCGCAATCTGTCGCGGTGCGTCGTTTTACCATCAGGTTCCACAACCAAGGCTGAGGGAGCCGTAAGCTCATGATGCCCTTGCACTTTCTTTCATTACTCGTCGCCACCCTGCAGCCGCTGGCGGCAGCGGAGCCGGAAGGCTGGACGCTTGTCTGGGCGGATGAGTTTGAAGCAGACGCTATCGACCCCGGCAAATGGACCTATGACGTGGATTGCTGGGGCGGCGGCAATAATGAGCGTCAATGCTATACTGACCGTCCCGAGAATGCCTTTACCGCCGACGGGCATCTGGTGATCGAGGCTCGCAATGAGTCGTGGACCGGAGATCCTTTCCCGCCACGCTGGGGGCTGACCGGCGATCCCGTCACGCAGGATTTCACGTCCGCGCGTCTGACAACGCGGGGTCTGGCATCCTGGCGCTATGGTCGCTTTGAGATCCGGGCGCAGCTGCCCGGGCACCAGGGTAGCTGGCCGGCCATCTGGATGTTGCCGGAAGAGAGTGTCTATGGCGGTTGGGCAGCGTCTGGCGAGATCGACATCATGGAAGCGGTCAATCTGGGAGAGCCGTGCGACGTCTGCCCGACCGGCCTTGAAACCCGGGTTCTGGGGACGCTTCACTATGGCGGATCTGCGCCGGACAATACCCATTCCGGCGATGCGACCTTTCTCGAGGACCCGACGGGTTTCCATGTCTATGCGATCGAATGGACGCCCGAAGATTTTACCTGGTTTGTTGACGGGGTTCCGTATGCCCGTCAGACGGCGGATGAGTGGTTTACCGAGGGGAGCGCGGCCAGTCAGACCGACGGCGCACCGTTCGACCAGCCATTCCATCTGCTCTTGAACCTCGCGATCGGCGGAAACTGGCCCGAGACGAGCAATCTCGGCGGCGTCTCCGAGGACCATTTTCCAAGACAAATGCGGATTGATTTTGTGCGGGTATATGCTTGCCCGTCCAACCCGGAAACACTGGCAGGATGCCGGCATGGAGGCCAAGATGACTAACAGGATTTCAAGAATCGCTGGACTGCAATTCACCGTTTCGCTCGCTGCGCTCGCGCTCGCGGCGTGTCAGCCGACGGCCGAGGAAGTTGTCGAGCCCCAGATCGAGGCAAGCACGGCGAGCCCCGCGAGTCCCGCGAGCACAGCGAGCACCGAGATTACGGTGTCCAACGGCACAAGCAGTGTCGTCATTGATCCGGCGAATTGGCCGGAAGGCCAATCCGGCGTTGAACGCGACCCGGAAATCGAGGCTTTTGTGGCCGAGCTCGTCTCGCGCATGAGCGTTGAGGAAAAAGTCGGTCAGGTCCTCCAGGCGGACATTTCCACCGTCACACCGGAACTGGCCGCCCAATACCATCTCGGCTCCATTCTCAACGGCGGAAATTCCGGACCGGGGAATGATAATTTCGCACCGCCCGAGGCCTGGCTGGCGCTCGCGGACGAGTATTACACCGTGACCACGGACACGTCGGATGGCGGCGTCGGAATCCCGATCATCTGGGGTACGGATGCCGTTCACGGCCACTCGAATATCGTCGGCGCGACCCTGTTTCCGCACAATATCGGTCTTGGTGCCGCCAATGATCCGGACCTGATCCGCCGCATTGGCGAGGCGACGGCATTGGAAATTCGCGCCACCGGGCAGGACTGGACGTTCGCCCCGACACTGGCCGTCGTGCAGGATGATACCTGGGGGCGGACCTATGAAGGGTATTCCGAACGGCCGGAGATCGTTGCCAATCTGAGCCGCCCCATGGTGGAAGGACTCCAGGGCGTCGCCGGCACGGACGATCTGCTGAGTGGCGATCACATTGTTGCCACCGCCAAACACTGGGTCGGTGATGGTGGAACCGATCGCGGCATCGACCAGGGCGACAACCGGTCCAGCGAAGCGGATATGCGCGACATTCATGCCGCGGGTTACCCGCCGGCAATCGCGGCTGGCGTGCAGACGGTCATGGCATCCTTCAATTCCTGGCATGGCATCAAGATGCACGGCAATGGCGCCATGCTCACCGATGTCCTGGTCGACCGGATGGGGTTTGACGGCTTCGTCATCGGTGACTGGGAAGGCCATGGCCAGATCGCGGGCTGTACCCCGGAAGATTGTCCGCAGGCCCTGCTGGCGGGTGTCGATATGTATATGGCCTCGGGAAGCTGGCGTGGCCTCTATGAGAGCCTCCTGACCCAGGTTCAGGACGGGACCATTCCGATGGAACGCCTCGATGAGGCGGTGACCCGTATCCTGCGCGTGAAGGTGCGTGCCGGCATGTTTGAAGGCGTCGCGCCATCAGAGCGTCAGCACGCCGGGGATTTCGACCTCGTCGGCGGTGACGAGCACCGTGCGCTCGCCCGCGAGGCGGTGCGCAGCTCGCTTGTGCTTCTGAAAAACGATTCCGGCCTTCTGCCGCTCAACCCGACGACCCATATCCTGATCGCCGGAGATGGCGCCGACAATATCGGCAAGCAATCCGGTGGATGGACCATCAATTGGCAGGGCGATGGCCACAGCAATGATGTCTTCCCCGGCGCCCAGTCGGTTTTCGATGGGTTCGAGGAAGTCGTCTCCGAGGCCGGCGGCACGGTCACGGTCAGCGAAGACGGAAGCTATTCTGAACGCCCGGATGTGGCAGTTGTCGTCTTCGGTGAGAATCCCTATGCCGAATTCGTCGGCGACCAGGATTATGTGAACTTCCCTGATGAAACCGGACTGGACCTGCTGAGCCAGTTCCAGGCCGACGGCATCCCCACCGTCGCGGTCTTCATTTCCGGTCGCCCGCTCTGGGTGAATCGTGAATTGAACGCGTCCGACGCCTTCGTCGCGGCCTGGTTGCCGGGCTCTGAAGGCGGCGGTATTGCCGATGTTCTCATTGGTGATGCGGACGGCGAGGCGCGCCACGACTTCGTGGGTCGACTGTCCTATTCATGGCCGCAGCGCGCGGATCAAACGGTTCTGAACCCCCATGATGACGGGTATGATCCGCTCTTCGCCTATGGCTACGGCCTGAGCTATGCGTCTGCCGGCGAGCCGGTTGGTGGTCTCAGCGAAGACAGCGGTCTTGCTGATCTGGGCGGCGAGGGCATGATCGCCCTGGCCGGTGCCGGGCGTGTGCTCGGTGACTATCAGCTGGTGCTGCAGGGCGCCGGTGAGCCGGTGGCGGTGAGTGGACCGGATGCCAGCAGCGATGATGGTCTGGTCAGCGTCACCCTCGATGACCGCGATGTGCAGGATGATAGCCGTCGCATGACCTGGACAGGTGAGGCCTCGGTGCGTGTCGAAGGCGCAACGGCGGCGCTCGACAGCAACAGCCTTCTGCAAATCTCCTATCAGGTGACAAATCGCGGCGAAGGGCCTGTCGGCCTTGCAATGGCTTGCGGCGAAGCGTGTGAAGGCGGTCTGGATGTCACGGCGGGAATCCGCTGGGCCGAGGGCAAGGGTTGGCAGAGTGCTGTCTTGCCGCTGTCCTGTTTTGCGGACGCCGGTGCGGATCTGTCTGCGATCACCGCGCCTCTGGTCATTACCGGATCGGTCGGCCTTGAGTTGTGGATCGACGACGTGTCGATCGGTGGCGAAGCTGACGCCGACATGGCGTGTGAGCTCTAGCACCCACTGCGCGATCTGACTGATGCGTGCAGCCTCGTTCCAGCGAGTGCTGCACGCATCGGTCCGTTTCCGGCGGCTGTACGCCCCCGGCCAACCCGACCCCGGTGCCCAGCGCTGTGACAGGTCTGGAATGCTCACTTGTCTCGGGCAGTCGAGTGTGGACGATGGCGTCCAACAACGGCAGCAACGCCCCGGGAGGACATTATGAGCCAGCGGACAATCGTGATCACAGGGGGAGCCGGCGTGCTCGGGCAGGCTGTCGCTCGCCGGGCCAGTGCCAGCGGCGACCGGGTCGTATTGCTCGACCGTGCCGATATCGGTGAGGCCACTGACCTTGCTGGCGACCTGCGGATTGGCGGGGTTGATCTGACCGACCCGGATTCGGCCGGCAAGGCGTTCGAGACGATTGCTGAAACCTGCGGCGGCATCGACGCGCTGTTGAATATTGCCGGCGGTTTTGCCTGGGAAACGCTCGAGGATGGCTCGGTCGACAGCTGGGAACGCATGTTTGCGATCAATCTGCGCACGGCTGTGACAGCCAGCAAGACGGCCCTGCCATGGCTGAAATCGAGCGGCTCAGGCCGGATTGTCAATGTCGGCGCAGCCGGGGCAATCAAGTCGGACATGGGCATGGGAGCCTATGCGGCGTCGAAGGCCGGCGTTGCGCGCCTGACGGAAAGCCTGTCGCGCGAATTGCTCGGCCAGGTCACGGTGAATGCTGTCTTGCCCTCAATCATCGACACACCGGCCAATCGCGCAGACATGCCCGATGCGGACCCGGCTGACTGGGTGGCTCCGGATGATCTGGCGGCGGCCATCCTCTTTCTCGCCAGCGACGATGCCCGGGCCATTACGGGGGCCTTGCTGCCTGTGACAGGGCGGGTCTGACACAGGGCTCGGCGAAGCGACCCGGCTGACGCGCTGGCCCCGTGCCGGCCGCATGCGGGTGTCGCTCCGGATCAGGAAGTCGGCTAGATCACCTGCATGACCCAAGCTGACACTTTCGAGATATTCCTGGCCGTCGCGCCCGGATTGGAAGCCGTGCTCCGCGAAGAGCTGGTCGAGAAGGGTTTTCGCAAACCCAAATGCGTTGCCGGAGGCGTGACCATCAAGGGCGTCTGGCGCGACGTCTGGCGGGCCAATCTCGAGATCCGCGGCGCCAGCCGCATCCTCGCCCGGATCGCCAGTTTCCGGGTCGTACATCTCGCCCAGCTCGACAAGCTGGCCCGGGAGGTTGACTGGGCGCGCGTGCTGCGCGCCGACAGGCCGGTGCGGGTCGAGGCGAGCTGCAAGGGCTCGAAAATCTATCATGCGGGGGCGGTCAGCGAGCGGGTAGGCAAGGCGATCGCCGGCGCGCTGGACCTGCCGGTCGAAGAGGATGCGCCAGTCTGTGTCCGTGCGCGTATCGAGGACAATGTCTGCACGCTGAGTGTCGATACGTCCGGTGAACTCCTGCATCGCCGCGGCTTCAAGGCCGAGGTCAACAGGGCGCCCATGCGCGAGACCCTGGCGGCGCTCTTCTTGCGGGCTGCCGGCTTTGACGGCAAGCAGGCGCTGGTCGACCCGATGTGTGGTTCGGGGACATTCGTGATCGAGGCTGCCGAGATTGCGGGCGCGCTCATGCCCGGGCGGGGGCGGGCCTTCGCGTTCGAGGATCTGCCGAGCTTCGACGATGCGATCTGGCAATCCGTCAGACAGGCCAGCATGCGGCGGGCCGGGGAATTGTCGGAGGCCTGCCTGGCATTCGGATCGGATCGGGACCCGGGCGCGGTGCGGATGAGCCGGGCCAATGCCGAACGTGCCGGCGTGACGGGACGGACAGACTTCCAGCCGGCTGATATCCGCGAGGTCGAGCCGCCGGATACGCCGCCAGGCCTGGTCATCGTCAATCCGCCCTATGGAACACGGATCAGCAACAAGAAAGCGCTGTACGATCTCTATGGTGCCTTTGGCGACCGGATGCGGGCGCGCTTTGCCGGTTGGCGGGTCGCGCTTGTCACCACGGATGCCGCCCTGGCGCGGGCGACGCGTCTACACTTTGAAACGCTGACCGGCCCGGTCGATCATGGCGGGCTGAAAGTGCGGCTCCATGTGACGCCTGCGCTGCCGTCTGCCCGCTAGTCGGAACTGACCGCGAGCTCGAACGGGCCGACCGGCAGGCCGGCGTGATCATAGAGCGGGCAAAGCGGCGCGTCGGCCCAGCAATAGCGGATATGGGTCACCGTCTCCCCGCTTTCGGCGGGGCTGAGAATGATCCGGTCTGCGACGAGGCGCGCCGGGGCAAAGGCGCACCCCGATGCGGTGCAGGTTTCAAACCCGCCAGGCTGATCCGTGCTCATGGCGCGCAAACCGCCCTCGATATCGGCAAGACGGATCACGATCCGCTCGCCGCTCGCCCGTGCCGAACGCGGTCGCGCGCCCCAGGCTGTGCCGTCCGCATCATGAAGGAGATGCAGGGCGGTGCGCGCGGCGCGGCGTCCGACTTCCTGCTTGTTGGGCGGGTGTATGTCGAGCCGGTCGCCGATATCGATCGTGACCACCAGGCCGGCGCGTGGGTCTGCCTCGGCAACCCGGCGCTGGGCGTCGCGCACCCGGGCCCATCCGGATTCAACGGGCTGGTCGGCG